>NZ_JBKEVB010000001.1:0-526198 GCF_056356875.1 Bifidobacterium sp. LH_426 | reverse complement strand
ATCGAGCTTCGGCCTGGATGCAAAAGGAAAGGAAGACAACGGAAATCCTGCGACAGCATCCACACCACGCCCGGGATTTCTAAAACACCACGTTTGGTTCCTATAACCCTGCATCACGGCTCAGTCGAAGACCGTCCGGAGAGGCCCTTTGGGGGATTTCATGGAATATGATAATGATTCAGGGTTAAGTAAAGAAACGTGGGTCTTAAATCCGGGGTGAGGCTTACTGTGGGTTCGCGTGTCGTGGTGCGATTAACGGTTCGGGTGTTGATCCGGCCGGGTGCTTGACTTTTCGGGTTGACTTGTTCCATCTGCAGAGACGAATCGGCGAGAGCGAGGAAGTGCCCGGTGTGCGGCGGACCGATGGGCAGAAGGTACTCACGAAGGCCGGGCACGTCGATGGAGGTACGACGCGTGTCGGCTGAGCTTTGCTATGAATCGGGAGGATGCGCTCGTCTGGAGGAGTCTCGCTCGTTCATCGCGTGAGTCACGGGCGAGGAATCCATGGACGAGACGGTTTCGACGTCAGGAGGGGTTTGGGTACCATTCTCAGGGACCCCGGCCAAACCAACCGTGTACGCCTCATCGTCTGGGCCGCACGGCATTTTCGGGGAGTGTGAGTCTTCCCTTATGGGCATACGTAAAATGCTTATTCAAGCCAAAGTCTTTCGATAGGCATGCAATGCGTCAATGACTGGCGGAAAATCAAACATGACCGTGTCATACAACACATCCCAGTCAACTTCGCCGTATTCATGAACGATGACATTGCGTAGACCGCGTAGCTCTTTCCATGGAACGTTCTTTACCGCATCAAGCACGGACTCCGAAAGCCGGGCGGCGCATTCCTGCGCCTGTTCGATCTCCTTTGCCGCCGAATTGCGGTCTCTACGGCTCAAGGCTAATTCTTCGGCCTGATTGAATCGGGACACATCCTCATGCGCATATTCAAGATGCTCGATCAATTCGTCCGGCAGGAGCGCATCACGTTCTCGATTATGCTCACATGATCCTTGTCAAATCGTTTTTGATGGCGTCATAGAATCGTTTCCCCGACGCAGTGTGCTGCGCGTTGAACAGTAATGTGCGCATGGACAGCAGTGATACCGGAGCGCCGAGAGCGGATTCCAAATCATCCTTGAGCGACAGAATCGTTCCCGCCGTGGCCCGTTGCCCTTCGTTCAGCCGATAGACGAGATCGACATCGGAAAGAGCGCTGTTGTCCCCGCGAGCAACGGAACCATAGACATACATCTCTCCCACCCCATGGTTCGGGGCGGTTTTCCGTGCGGCGTCTCGCACTTGGCCCAGGGAAAGAACACTCATATCCCTTATGATACATAGTTCCTAATCGTATTGGGAGCCTCGCGTATCACCGCCTTGAGCAGCAGCCATGCGCTTATCGCGGCGACGGTGACGCCGACCGGAATCACATAACCGGCGAATCTCGCCCCCTGCAGTGCCCATGTGGTCGGTATGACGGCGTACAGCATCGGCGCGTCCTCGAATATGCCGGAGCTCACCGTAAGCCCGGCGACGATGAAGAAGGCGACGACGTTCCAGGCGACGAGGGGACTGGCCCAGAGTCGCAGGGCGAAGCATGCAAGGGAAAGAACGACGGCGGCGAACGCAAGCATCACAACGGTATGCGGTGAGAGAGGCCGCTCATTGACGGCAAATCCGATGGCGAATCCATACAGCAAAGTCAGGCAGACGTTGACCACGACGCCGAGCGACAGCGACTCCAAGGTAAAGCGAAGCAGAAGCCGATCGTGGATGCTGAAGGAACGATACGAAGAGGGCACCCTCGCATGGGAGAAGACGAGACCGGCCGTGGCTATGGGAAGCGCCATCACCATCGCCGACTGCACCACCGCGCCCGTGTTCCCGTAACGGAAGAAAAGCAGCGGGAGAAAAAGCACGGCCATGAAGGCGAGCGTCGACCAGCGAATCAGCGACACGCGCTCGATACGGATCAGGGATTTCATTTCTTATCCGCTCCTTTGCAACGGAACCAGCTCAACAGGACATAGGCGACCATGAGCGCCACAATCGGGACGACGACCATCACGGGGCCGATAGGCGATCGGCTCGCCGTTTCCGCCGGCGACATCACGGTGCCGTTCAGGTTCAACCCGACGGTTCGCAGGGCGTTCGCGACGTAGGGCGTCGCATAATCGGGAAGGTCTCCCGGCAGAAGAACCCAGACATAGCAAAGGACGCCCGAGACGATTCCGGCGATTTTGGGATCGGTGATGATCTCGATGATCGAGTAGATCAGGGAAGTCGCAAGGCTCTGCAGCACGACGAAGCACAGGACGGTGGCCAGATGCGGGTGCATTCCGGTACCCGTCAGGATCATGATGGCGTCGAAGCACAAGACGCTCAGCAGGTTCACGGCGGTCAGGATCAGAGCCCGGAACATGGCCCTGAGCGAGCACGGCGTCCACGCGCAATACACGTGGCGGGGCAGGCCCCCATGGTGCGCTTTCGCGACCCTGTCATCGCATGCGAAGAGCAACGTGAGACAAATCAGCGGCTGGGTGCCGGTGAAATAGATGCAATATCCTCCGGTTATCGGGGTTCCGTTCGCCGCGCCTGAGATCCACGCGCCCAGCAGAAGGGACGCTACCACACCGAACGCCGCGGCGAGGAAATACCATGCATTCCAGTAATAGGCGACCAACGCGCGAATGGGAGAAATGGCGCTCACGACTCATGCCTCCCGTAATACAGATTCGCGAGGTTCACCCCGGTCAGATTCGCGACCTGCACGGCCCGGCCATGTCGGATCATGATGCATTCGTCCGGGACTCCCTGGATCTCATGGAGCAGATGCGTTGAGATGACGACGCAGTTCCCCTTATCCCGATAGGCGCGAAGCGTTTCGGACAAGGAGGCGATGCCATCGGGGTCCAAGCCGTTCTGCGGCTCGTCAAGGAACAGGAATCTCGGATGCGGTACGAGGGAGAGGCACAGCTCCAGACGCTCCTTCATGCCCGTCGAATAGTCTTTCGCCTTCCGCCCATGCGCCGCGCGGTCGATGCCGACAGCGTCCAACGCCGTCTCCGGATTCACGTCCAGACCCCAGAACGCGGAGGCCACCTCGACGTTTCGTCTGCCGCTCAGATAGGGGAAGAAACTGGGGTGGTCTATCGCCGCGGACATCTCGTTGATATTCGTCCCAGTGTACGTGACGTTCCCGCTCACGGGCTTGATTCGTCCGAGCAGCGTCTTCATCAGCGTGGTCTTGCCCGCGCCGTTCGCCCCGAGCAGGCAGATGATCCTGCCCGTACGTAATTGCAGGTTGATGTCGCTGACGATCGGGGAGTTCCTGTATCCGATTGAGAGATTCGTCGCCGATATAGCTGGCATGATCCACCTTCCATGAGAAGCGTCCCCGGAGGTCAAGGCCAAGGCTGTCTTGTCTCCACGGGCCGCGCGTCACACGACGCTGCCGACTGTTTGCATCCATGGTCTTCCCGGCCACGCGGGATTTCCATCGGTCACAAGGATGAATACGCATCTCATCCTTGAGGATGAGGTTCCGTGTCCGTTGGAGATAAGCGGGAACGCGATGCGGTTCGGTGAGGTGGGAGACACATGGATTGACGATTCGGCGAGGCGCGTCAATCCGCGGTAGGCTGGAAATCATCCGCTCGGCATCCAAGGAAGGAGCGCAATGATCGAGATACAGGGGCTCACCAAATCATTCGGAGGGGCACGCGGCGGAGGGGCTCGCGGTATGCAGGCAGGGCGCGGCGGAACGGTACCCGGCTCGGCTGCCCGGCGTGGTGCGGCAGGCGGCGCGCGCAAAGCCATCGACCACGTCACCTTCACCGCCGAAGACGGCAAAGTCACCGGATTCCTTGGGCCGAATGGAGCCGGAAAATCCACCACAATGCGCGCCGCTCTCGGCCTGATTCGCCCCGACGAAGGCAGTGCGCTCATCGACGGACGGCCCATCGAACGCATCGAGGCGCCGATGAGAGTCGTCGGAGCCGTACTCGACGCCAAATCGGCCCATCCCGGACGATCCGCCTACGCGCACCTGCGTGCGCTCGCTCTCACCAACGGCATCGGTCGCAAACGCGTCGATGAGATCATCGACATGACTGGACTCGCCGCGGTGAGGCAACGTCCCGCCGGGCAGTTCTCGCTTGGCATGAGTCAGCGTCTGTCCATCGCGGCGGCGCTCCTCGGCGACCCTCACAATCTCGTCCTCGATGAACCCGTCAACGGTCTCGATCCCGAAGGCGTCAAATGGGTGCGCGAACTGTGCCGGTACTACGCTTCACAGGGGCGGGCCGTGCTGCTCAGCTCCCATCTCATGAGCGAAGTGGCCCTCACGGCCGACGATCTCGTCATCATCGGACAGGGGCGCATCCTCGAAACCACCACCGTGAACGCGTTCGTCGCCGAACATTCGCGGCATTCGATTCGCGTCGTCACCCCGGATCCGGCCAAGCTGTACGCCATCTTCGCGCATGCGGCCGGTGTGAGCGTGATGCCTGCGGCGCGTGCCGCAGGCGACCCGGAGGAAGGGCAGGCGTTCCGCATCGTCGGCGCCGACCTCAAAGCCACGGCCGACGTGTTCGCACGCGCCGGACTCGTCATCTACCAGTTCCTCGAGGAGCGCGCCTCGCTCGAGGAGGCGTACATGGCGTTGACGCATACCGCGGTCGAATACGCGTCGACGGTACCGGACGGGAGAAACGTCGCCATAGAGAATCGTCCGCAAGGGAATATGCCGAACCGTCCGCAGGAGGTGACGCGATGAGCAGGGGAGCGCACGCGTCGAAAGGACGCGGACGGCCGGGGACACGGTCGGACAGGCGAACCGTCGGACAGGCGGGACGGGACGGTGCGCGCCTCGCTCGCGCATCCACGCGGACCGGCGGCGTGCGAGTCGGTGGTGCACGCCTCAACGCATGGGGCGTGTTCCGCAGCGAAATCGTCAAAGCGTTGAGCATTCGGTCCACCATCGTGCTGCTCGTCCTCAACCTCGTGCTGCTGCCGGCCGGCGCCGCGCTGTCCGCATGGTCGATGACGCTCATCGCCGGCATGGATCCCGGCACCGGCAAGGCGCTCGCGCATCCGGTGGAATTGCCCGCGAGCCTCATGTGGTCGTCGGTGGGCGGCTTCACCGTCACCTGCATGATCGTCACCGGCATCCTCGGCGTCATGACCGTCACCAGCGAGTACACGACCCGCACCGTGCAGATGTCGTTCGTCGCCGATCCGCATCGTGTGCTGTTCATGAACGCGAAGGCCGCCGTGACCGCGGCGTTGTCGTTCCTGTCCGCGCTGGCGGGGTTGCTGCTGTCGTGGGGTGTCGCGTACGCACTGTTCGCCACATCGGCCGGTGGCGTGGGAACGTTGGATGATTCCGAGCGTCTGCTGCCGTGGGTCACCGTGCTTGGCGGCGCGTGCGTGCTGGCGGTCACGGCCGTCATGGCGCTGGGCTTGGGCGGGTTGTGCCGTTCCACGGTGGGTGGCGTGTTCGCGCTCATCGGCATCGTCATGATCGCGCCTTCGGTATTGTCTCTGGTTTCGCTCGCCGGCGACCGGTTCGCGTGGATCAAGTCCGTCGCGGCGTGCCTGCCCAGTCAGGCGACGACGACGTTCCTGACCGGTGGCGTCGATGTCACGGGCGCGACGGTCGCGCTGATGGGTGCCGCTGGCGGTGGGTCCGCGGGTGCCGGCTCGGGTTCCGGCGGTTCATCCGCGGCTGACACGGTTGCCTCGGTCGCGACCTCGGGCGGCTTCGACCCGACCTGGTGGCAGTCCGGTCTGATGCTGCTCGCCTGGGCGGTGGTCCTCTATGCGATCGGTGTCCTTGTGGTGCGTCGCGCCGATGTGAAATAGGGGGTGCGAATCGCGATTCGCGGCCGCCTCGTCCTGTGGATGCATTCGGCCGTGCGCGGGCGCAAGATCGATGCGATCCGCGCCGCCGGCAACCGTCTGCCGGTCGCATTCTCCATGCGCACGGACTGCGGGATCGTCGCGGGACGCATGGCGTGCGGCTGGGGTGAATCGTTCAAATCGATCGTGGGCGAAGGCGTCGCCTCCATCGTCGACGATCTCGACTCGCGCCGACACGGGCTGCGGTCGCTGATGGCGCATCAGGCGCACATGCCGCATGTGGAGTTCACCGACGCGCAGGTGAGAAGCGTCACGGTATGGAGAATCGAATCGGAGCATTTCACCGCCAAAGTGAGATCCAAACCCGTCGCGGCGCAGAGCGGACACGGTAGGCATGGCGTTGTCGCTCCCGACTACGCCGCGGGTGACAACGCCATCGGTGATGCTACGGTCTGAACCATGCCGATGATCGAACACAGTGATGCCGAATCCATCGCGCGGCTGCCGGAGGCGGAATTCGGCTTTCCCGGCCCGGAGCGCGACCGTCTCGTCGCGCTCATTCTCTCCGGGGCGAAGACCGCCACGGCCGCGCTGCTGATGGACTATGCGGAGGACGACGAACCGTTGCCGCACGTTGGCGACCGTTCCGCGCTGGTGGATTCCGCCGATCGTCCCGTGGCCGTATTGGAGACCACGGAGGTCGAGACCGTCCCGCTGGGAAGCGTCACCGACCGGCAGGCCATCGACGAAGGCGAGGGCGACGTCACCGTCGCGCAATGGCGTCGCACGCACGAATCCTTCTGGAATTCGGAGGAATACCGCGGCTGGTTCGCCGACCCGGATTTCGTCGTGGACGACGGCACCATGGTCGTGCTGGAGCATTTCACGGTGACGGAGCGACTGCGGTGATCGTCGCCGATTCATGCGCGATGCGGCGTGCATATGCCGGCGTGACTCGCGCGTGTGCGGTAGGGTGAACGCGTCCGACGGACCCGTATCGGATTCATGCCGGACGCATACATATGATGGGTGATGAGAGGTGCATCATGGACAGAATCGAGACCGAACGGCTGACGCTGCGACCGTGGAGGGTCGACGACGCGGCCGAGGCCGCCTCGCTGTTCCGGTACGCCTCGGACCCGGAGGTCGGGCTGCGTTGCGGATGGCCGCCGCACACCAGCGTCGAAGACAGCATGAACGACATCAGGAATATCCTCGCCGTCGAGAACAACTGGGCCATCACCATCAAGGACGACAGCGAAGCCGCGGACAACGAAACCGAAGCCGATGCGCCGGTGGGCAGCATCGTGCTCAAACCTGTCAGCCACTACACCGCCGACGTCGTCACAGGCAATCCGGAACTCGAAGCCCGCTATGGCCGGTACCTGGGCGATGAGGCGCTGGAGCTCGGCTACTGGATCGGACGCCCGTTCTGGGGCAGGGGATACATGCCCGAGGCGTTGCGCGCGGTGCTCGAATACGCGTTCGGCACGTTGCGCGTGGACGCCGTATGGGGAGGCCATTACACGCAGAACCCGCAGTCCGGCCGCGTGATGTCCAAGTGCGGACTGCACGTCGTCGGCGAATCGAAGCAGGACTACTATCCGCTCATCGACCGCCGGTACGACGGCGTCTACCGCATCATCACTGCCGACGAATGGAAAAGTGTGCGAAATAGCGCGCGAAATGCTCGATGAGCAGACGAAACCGATGCAATGTCTGTCACATCCGTATGACATTCGAATGTGTTACAATGTTAGTACATTGGCACGTTGTGATTGGGGGTGTGTGATGACGGATACCGCGACGATCAGTTTCAGAACCGATCCGCAGGTCAAGCGGCAGGCGAAGGCCCTTTATGAATCGATGGGGTTGGATCTGTCCACTGCATTGAACATGTTCCTTCGGCAATCCATCACCGATAACGGAATGCCATTCCGCGCGACAAGGGAGAATCCGGTCAACGCTGAGGCTCGTCGTCAAGCCGATGCGCGTGAAGGGGCGGCGTTCGACTCCGTGGATGCGTTGATGAAGGATCTGATGGATGCTTAGAACTGTTTTCCGCACCACGCAGTTCAAGAAGGATTTCAAGGCGGTCATCAAGAAGCACTACGACGTTGATAAGATGCGCGCCGCCGTTAAGGCTCTGATGGCAGAGGATCGCGATTTGCTCGCGACCAAGTACCGCGATCATGCGCTGGTGAACAATTGGAAAGGCTACCGGGAGATTCATATCGAAGGCGACTGGCTCCTCATCTACCGTATCGACCGTGATGAACTCCAACTGGTGCTTACCCGCACCGGCTCGCATGACCAGCTGTACTAGTGGGAATCTGCCGCGCGCCGTTTCGGCGTGACGGAACGGCACGCGGGCGTTGTAGTGTGGTGGACCATGTACGACGGGAAACGGTTCGATCTGGCGATGGTGGACAATGATCCGCTGACGCTCGGGATGATGACGCTGCTGATCAGACGGGATCTTCCCGAAGCCAAGGTGATCTGGACGTGCCGTCGTGGCCGGGACGCCGTCGCCCGTTGCCTGTCCGCCGGTTCCCGGCCGGACGTGCTGCTGGTGGACATGTCGTTGGAGGGGATGGACGGTGTCGAGGTATGTCGGCGAATCCGTGAGAAGACGACCGACGTCGCGCTGATCGGCATCACGTCGTTCTCGCTGGAGCATTACGCCGCCGACGCGTTGGCCGCGGGCGCGCAATGCGTGATGGACAAGGCGCGGGTGAAGGAGATCTGCGATGCGGCGGTCGCGTTGGCCAACGGCCGTATGCCGCAGACCCGGTACGTGCCCGATCCGGCGGCCGCCCGGTCTCATGCGCCGCTCGTCGCGTGCGATGGGACCGTCGCCGATGGCGGTTCCATCGCGGGTTCGGGTTTGGGCTCAGGCGTGTCCGCGTCCGTTGCCGTGGTGGCGTTGACGGAGCGTGAACGCGAGGTCATGCGTCTGTGCGCGCAGGGCAGGAGCTCGCGCGAGATCGGCGAACTGCTGCATGTGGGGGAGTCGTCGGTGAAGACGTATGTGATGCGCGCGGCAAGGAAGCTGGGTGCGAGGAATCGGACGCAGGCGGTGGCCGAATGGCTGATGCTGCAGAATTAGTCCGCCGCGCGGGTGAGCGTGTCCGCGCCGCCGGCGTGGGGCCGGTCATGTGGTGCGTCGTGCTGTTGTCCGCCGGCTTGACGGTGTTGGAGATGGTCGAGTATCCCGCGCAGCTCGTGGCCACCACGACGCTGACGGTCATGCACATCCTGTGTCTGCTGGCGTTGCCGTTCCGCCCGTTGCCATTGAGCATGGCGGTCGCCGTCACGTATATGGCGTGCGCCTTCCTGCCGGATATGGGCGGGGCGAGCCTGTTCTACGGCATGTGGGTCGCGTTGGCGGCGATCGGCCGGTACGGGCGGTCGCGATGGTGGTGGCTGCTGCCGCCGTCGATCGCCGCGGTGCGTTGGATGGTCGCGGCGCGCGCCGGTATCCCGTTCGGTGATTACGCGATATTGCTGGTGTCGTTCTTCGTCGTGTATGCGTTCGGCCGTGCGATGTCATGGCGGGCGACGGCCGTGCAGGCGGAACAGAACCGGCTGCGTTACGAGCGGGAACGCGACCGGGTGGAGGCGATGCGCCGCGACGAGCGGGCGGCGAGCCGGATCCATGACGCGGTGACGAACGATCTCGCGTACATGGCCATGCGATTGGATTACGAACGCTCACGTGCGACGGACGACGAGCATGCCGAGCTGTTCGACGACCTGTACCGGCATACGATCGGCACGCTCGGCGAGGTGCGCACGGTCATCGACATGCTCGACGGGAATGGCGGCGACGGGACCGGCGTCGAAGACGATGATGGTCGCGCCGGACAGTGCAACGACAGTGATTCCGCGGCGGCCACGTTCCCCGCACGTGTCCGCGACGTGTTGGACCGGAACGACCGGCTTCTGGCGCGACTCGGCTTCACTGGCGATTCGACGATGATCGACGACCTGCCGGAAGACGAGTCGACGGATGCGGACGATGCCACCCGCGAACGGGAGACCGCTCTCATCGGTCTGCTTCGCGAGCTGTACACTAACATCGCCGTGCATGGCGACCCGTCCGGCGCATACCGGGTGGTCGTGCGCCGCAATGACGACGGCCTGTCCGCCGATCAGATCAACGACATCGCCAGGCATCCGCCGTTGCCGGACAAGCCGCGCTCAGGAAAAGGACTGGCCCTGCATCGCGCGCGGTTCAATGCTCTCGGAGGTTCGATCGTCACTTCCGCCGAAGACGGCACGTGGATCCTGCACGCCGTCCTGCCGTCATGTCGTCCATAGTCGACGTGGCATGTCTTCCGTGTCTTCGTCGGCCGTATCATGGCAACGCGTTGGGTGATAAGGATATCGGCATGATTCGCCGTGCTCCGACGGCTGATTGTGGCCGGCGTGGCGGGATGCCTGTCTTCGGGGGAGTCGAGAGTGGGGAAACGTCGGATATCGCGTTCTGAACGCGGTCGTGTGATGGCCGCGGCGGGCATGGTGATGATCGGTTCGTTGGGCATCCAGATGTCATCATCGCTGTCGGCCTCGTTGTTCGATGCCCTCGGGCCGATTCCGGTCAGTTCGATGCGCATGCTCGTCGCCGCGCTCGCCATGCTCGCGCTCATCCGGCCGAAGCTGGCCGGCCGGTCGAAAGGCGAATGGCTGGGCATCGCGGCCTACGGACTCGCGATGGCGGCGATGAACATCTGCCTGTACTCGGCCATCGACCGCATCCCGATGGGTGTGGCCGTCACCTTGGAATTCCTCGGCCCCTGCGTGGTCTCCCTCGCCGGCTCCCATCATTGGCGCGAAGGCCTGTGCGCGGTGGTCGCGCTGGTGGGCGTGGGCTTGATCTCGTTCACACCGGGCGGCTACTTCAACCCTTCCGGCTACCTGTTCGCATTGGGGTCGGCCGTCTGCTTCGGCCTATATACGCTGTTCGCCGACAAGGTCGGCAAGACGGGCACCGGATTGGACGGGCTCGCCCTGTCGGTCACGGTCGCCGCGCTCGCCACCCTGCCGATATCCGTCAGCCACGCCACGCATGCGACGCCCTCCCAATGGGGCATCATCGTCGCGTCGGCAGTGCTGGGCGTGGCGATTCCCTACACGATGGACACGCTGTCCGGGCGCATCACGTCGGCACGCGTGGTCGGCACGTTGTTCTCCATCGACCCGGCCATGAGCGTCGTCATCGCCGCGCTGATCCTGCGCCAGACCATCACGCCCACAGCCATGCTCGGCGTCATCGTCGTCTCCGTCGCCGGCGCCCTGCTCGTATGGGCGTCCGGCGGTTCAACGGAACGATGATCGTCGCGCCGGTGACGTGAGTGCGGGAGAGCGTATCATTCGCGGGTGAACGTAGGAAAGGATTGGGAACATGCTTCTGGGATTGATTGTTATTTTCCTGTTGACGGCCCGGTGGTGCTTCTCCACGTACCGGTCCGCGAAAGACGGCCGATTGGAGCGGAACTATCAGGTCGGCATCAAGACCCGTTGGACGATCGCCTCGGATGAGACATGGGAATACGTGCACCGCAAGTACGCGTTCGTGTTTCTCGGATGCGGTGTTCTGATTGCGCTGATGACAGTGGAAGTGGCGGTCGGCGTCATCGCGACCCGCGACATCAATAACATGGACATGATTTGGTGGTGGATACTCCTCGCCCTTGCCATCATCCTTGTCATGTGGCTTGTCATATGCGGAGTCATCGCGAATCTCGATGCCAAAAACCATTACCTGGATGGTGTATCGGAATCAGGGAAGGACCATGAGCCGTGATTGGCCTGCGAAGACCTTGTTGCGGGAATAAGCTGACCCACGGCGAGCTGGTCTCTGTCTGATTCTCGGCGGCTGCCGGTCATGTTTCTTGTGTTGTATCTGGTATGGCGGCATCCAGTTGCCAGTGCCCGGCTTGTGCGTGTGTTTCGAAAGTGCCGCCGGCCGTTTCGATGATGGTGCGGTAGCGGTCGAGTCCGCTGCCCATTCCAAGTTTCTCGTCATGTTCGGCGGTGGTGTCGCTGACTGAGATGCGGATTCCGTCGTTCATATCGAAGCTGATGGAGACCGCATACCACTCGACCGGGTCGGCATGCCTGGCGATGTTCGCGTACAGTTCGGTCAGCAATCCCGTGAGCAGTCGCATCATGTCGGGGGAGAGCGGGTGACGGAGTTCGCCGAGCAGGTTGTCGCCGGTGAATCCGAGCGATTCGAGTTTCGTCTCCTCGCCGTCGATCAGGGATTGCAGTTCTCCTTGTTGTACGGTGACGGAATCGTCGGCCGGAAGCGGTGTTGGTGTTCCGTCTCGCGCTTCCGACACTCCCGACTGTAGGTGCTGCGATTCACGTTCCTCGAGTGATTCGATGACCTCATGCGTATGGGTCATGGCGCGATTGGCCGCGTCGCGTAGTTCCCGGAGCTGTTGCCGGTATTCGTGTTCGCTGTTGGGCATGCCATTGGTTTCGGCGTGGTCGATGCGCAGGATGAGGTAGGCGAGGTCATTGCTGATGGTGTCGTGCAGGTCGCGGGCCGTGTCCTCGCGTTCCTGCTGGCGGCGCAGCAGATATGAGTCGTGGTCACGCTGTCGCATCATGTGCAGCAACAGACCGGTCAGTAGTGGGAAGCAGTAGAACGCGAGGTTTTGCAGCGTAGCCACCAGCTGACGGCCACTTCCGGGTTCGACGCCGAACGTGGTGGAGATGAGCAGCATTCCGGTGGCAATTGCACCCGACCATGTGTCCAGATAGGCGAGGAACCCGGTGCAGGTGATGATGATGGCAAGTGGTGTGATCATCGGCATCGCCAGCATGAGCATCTCCCCGGCCACAAGCGCCGCCCAGAGAAACCATTGCGGGCGGAACATGCCGCCGATCAGACCAGCGAGCATCGCCAGAACCAATACAAGATGCTGCACGCTCGTCGTTGAGGAAGCATCTGTCGTGGCCCGGGCCATGTATTCCGCGATGAGGGCCGCAGTCAGCAGCACACATGTCGCCGAGATGACCGGATGGTCGTTGCCCGGACCAATTCGTCCGGCAATCCGGTCTATAGCAGATCGTATCGGGCGCATGCCTCAAGCACCTCCTTGCGGCTGGTCACGCCGAGCTTGCCGGCCGCGCGATGCACGTACGTGAATACGCTGCCTTTGGCGATGCCGAGTCGTTGCGCGATCTCGTCGGTGGTGAGCCGTTTCGCGTACAGGCGCAGGATGTCCTTCTCGCGGGCGGACAGCGAATCCTTCATGTCCTCGGACATCCGCGCCGGCACCGTGTCGGACAGCATCGTGTGAGCCGACGTCGCGTCCCGGAACCCGGTCGCGGCCTGTGCGGCGGTCGGCGAGCCATGAGCCGCCTGCCGTATCGCTTCGGTGATGTCGGTTTTGAGCCGTTCTTTGGCGAACAATCCCTGCGCGCCGGCCGCAATCGCTTCATCCCGGTAGACGTCCGTCGAATACGAGGTGACACAGATGACGCCCACTTCGCTCGTTCTGCGTCGGATGCGCCGGCACACGTCCGCGCCGGTGACGCCGCCCAACGCCATATCCAGCACAAGCACATCCGGTCTGGTACGTGTGTTGTGACAGTGCTCGATCGCCACGGCGGGCGACCCGGTGGCCCACATAATGCGGAAATCCCTTGACATGGCCGAGATCATCGCGCACATCGCGTCCAACGCGAACGGATCGTTGTCCAATACGCCGATGCGAATCGTGCCCGTCGCACCTGTCGTGTCCGGCTCGTTCCCAAGTCCCATGACGTCCACTGTACCGCCGCCAGACTATGGCCTTCCGGCGCGAAACGGCGGCATCGATGATGTCATGCGGTCGCTTGACGTGACGTTGCGGAGGCGATGCGCAGCGGTGTGTAATAGTAATAGCCGGATCACTATGGACAACGGCTCGAAGAAGAGAGGTGATCGCCATGAAGAAGCCCACAGATAACAGGTCGGCGCATGGACGCAATGCCGGACGGCCGGTCGTCATACTGCTGTTCGCATCCATAACGCTGCAGGCTCTCGCATTCGCGGTATCGGAAGATGCCATCAGATTGCTTTGTCGCGCCGTTGGAGTGACGTTGCTCGTCATTGCGCTGTTTTTCGCTTTGAACAATGCGGGATCGCAAGACGGTCCAGAAACTCCGGATACGAGGTGACGCAATGGGATCGGTATTCACCATCATCGACATGCTGCCCGCATATGGGTTGTTGTGCTATCTGCTGGTCGCTATATGCATCGTCATCGCGTTCCGGGCCATGATCAGGATAGAGGGCGAGCGTCGTCGATTGCGCGTGGCGGTGGTCGCAATGCTCGCTGGTTCGGCGTTCGTCGCGCTGCTCGCCTATGCGACGTATGCCATCGCGGCGCCGTACGCGCAGCCTGACATGGTCGACTTCTACCGCACCTACCAGCCCGTCGTCCCGCTCTTCCTTACCGGACTGTTCTGCGTGCAGACCGTGTCCGGCGTCGCCGCGGCGACCGGCTGGCGACGTGGACGGTGAGACCGGCGGCGTTCCTGATACCGGTCTCATATCGAATGATCCCATGCGATTCTCCGATGGGCGAACCGCATCCACGGCGGTAGACTCCATGCAGTCGGCATTGTGGCATCAGCAAAGGGGGAGCTCGATATGTCTTTGACCACCGCACAGCGTGAGGCGACCATCCGCGAATTCCGCGAGAACATGAATCTGCTCGGCTTGACCGTCGACGAGATCGGCGTCGACTTCGGGGTCGGCGGCCAGACCATCCGACGCATCATCGACCTCGAGTCAGGTGTGCTGGAATACCCGTGGATCGTACGCCGCTACCTGCTTGACAAGGCCGAGGCCGCCGGCATCCGCCCGGTGCCGTTCACCGCGCTGCGCGGCGACCCGCACGACTACTGGTTCCTCGACGACCGGATCATCGACGCGAACCGGCTCGACTGACACGAACAAACCGACGAGACGAGGAAACCGATGACGATCCGCATAGCGCCGATCGAACCGCGATGGTTCGAGGAGAAGGCGCAGGTGCAGTCCCGCACATGGCGGGAACTCAACCAAGGGCATATCCCGCAGGACATCGTGGACGCCATCACCCCGCAGTTCGCGCTGAAACTCACCCAAGCCCACGCCGAGGACCCCGGACAGGCCACGCTGGTGGCGCTCGCGGACGATCATGTGATCGGGTTCGCGGAACTGCTGCGCACGCCCCGGCCTCCGATCGACCGTCCGGACGCGGCGGAACTGGCTTCGCTGTACGTGCTGGAGTGCTGGCATCGGCATGGCGTCGGCCGCATGCTGGTCGAAGCCGGAAAACAGACCATCGGCAACGACCGGCTCGCGTTATGGGTGTTCAGATTCAACGACAACGCGCGTGGCTTCTACCGGCATATCGGCTTCCATGAGACCGGACTGACCCAGACCGAGGATCTGGGCCCCGAACTCGAGATGGCCAACTACCGGTAGAAGCGGCGGATTCTCCGGCTACAACCCGACCTGCTCCCATCGCGAGGGCAACGGGATGCGCCGCGTCGGGGTGAGACAGGCGAGCAGCAGTCCGGCGGCGGCGCACAGGACGACGAGCAGCATGACCGCGCGGAACCCGAATCCCGGCGTCTGCAGCAGCCATCCGACCAACGCGGGCGCCAACGCGCCCGGCACCCCGACCGTCGTCTCGAACACGGTGGACACCCTGCCCTGCATGTCGTCCGGTGTGCGTCCGAAGATGAAGCCGAGCTCGCCCGCGTTCAATGCCGGGAACAGCACCGATGCCATGGCCATGCACGTGACGGCCGCCGCATACGAGTCGGTGAACACGAGCGGCAGCATCGCGGCGGTGAACACGGCGAACGTGAGGATGATGAGCCGGCCGGTCGGCACATGCTCGACCAGCCATCCGGCGGCGAGCGATCCGATCAGCGCGGCGACGCCGGTGGCGGTGCCGACGAGCCCGATGAGCGCCGCGTCCGTGCCGCGTTCCGCCAGCATGATCTGCACGCCGATGACGCTCCCGTAGCAAGCGACGTTCATGACCGCGCCCTGCGCAATCGCCGCGAGCACGGTCCTGCGGGTCAGCGTCCACCGCCATCCTTCGACGAATTGGGATAGGAACGACGGCTTGCCGACGTCCGGAGAGGAAGGGGCGTCGGCCCCGTCGGCGGCGTCGCCGTTTCGTTCTGGCAACGCCATCGAGGCGAACACGGAGGCCAGGTACAGCAGTGCGGAGGCAAGGAACGGCATCCATCCGGCGATTCGATACAGGAGCCCGCCGATCGCGCCTCCGGACAGTTCGACGCATGACTCGCGCGCCTCGCGGATGGCCTGCGCCTTCGCGAACCGGTCCATCGGCACCAGGGATTTGAGCATCGCGTCGTTCGACGGTCCGAGCAGTCCGTTCACCACCGCGAACAGGACGACCGCCACGGCGAACGTCGTCGCGCGCATAGTCCCGGTGGCGAGCATGACCGTCACCGCGGCGGACAGGGCGGTGCCGGTCAGGCCGAGCATGATCATCAGCCGTCGCCGGTCGTGACGGTCGGCGAGCGCCCCGCCGACGGACATGAGCGTCAGCCCGATCGCCGATTCGATGGTGACGAGCAGGCCGGCGACGAACGGCGAGCCGGACAGGGCGAGTCCGAGCAAGGGTATGACGAACGTGCGCAGGCTGACGGCGACCACGTCGGCGGTGTCGGCGGCGAACCAGCGGCGGTATGCGGGGAGCCGCCAGAGCGGGCGGGTGCGTTGCGACGGTCCGTTCGCGGGAGCGGTCGCGGTGGTCGTGATGGTCGCGCTGGGAGGGAGATCGGGGGATTGCGTGTGGATCGGGTTCGGGTGGTCGTCGGCGTTCATGATGGGTCTCGTTTCATGATGCGCCATGACCGGCGCGCGGGCCTTCACCCGTCACCGTCGACGATCGTCCCTCGGCATCCGCTTGCGGTGGAGAATCATGCCGGTCGACGATCGACGGACTGCGTGGGGGGATGCTGCGCACCGTTCATGGACGGCGTTCGGAAAGTTCGCATAAAGGCGCGTCACGGCCGTATGGTCGCCGGCCGTGACACCATGATGTGGAAGGCAGGTGGGGGCCCGGCTCTCAGCTGTATGCGAAGGATTCCAGAACGACGTACATGCGAGGCTCCTTTGGCTCGACTAATGTTCCGATTTTCCATCCATGATAGTCGACGGACGTGCCGCGCCCCGCCGAGGCGGGGCGGACGGATGGGTTACAGGTCCTGGATCTGCGCGCCGAACGGCCAGAGGGCGAGCTTGGCCATCTTGAACGATTGGATGCCGAACGGGATGCCGATGATGGTCACGCAGTTGGCGAGTCCGGCGACGACGTAGCCGATCGCCATCCAGAGTCCGGCGAGCACTACCCAGATGATGTTCGCGAGCGTGGAGCCGAATCCGCCGCCGTAGCGCACGGTCTTGCCGAACGGGGTGAGCGTGAGCCCGGCCATCTTGAACGCCTGGAGCCCCAGCGGGATGCCGACGATCGTGATGCACAACGCCAGACCGATCACCGCCCATCCGAACGCGATGGCGAGCCCGCCGAGCACCAGCCACAGGATATTGCCGATCAGCCTCATGTTCTCTTCACTCCTTCACGTATGGATTCCATGTGCCGCAATCATCCCATTGTCCCATCGCGCGGCGGCGCCTGCCATCGGGGGATTCCCTGATTCCTCCCTGAATGGCCTTCCGTCCGGCGCTCAGAACAGCCGGATCGGTTCGACGTGTTCGACCGGCGTGATGAGACGCCGGCCGTCGCCATCCACCGGCAACGGAGCGACCTCATGGAACCGCAGCCGGCGCGACAGCTCCGTGCCACGCTCCCGCAACGTGCCGGTCAGACGCGCGCCGTCGATCGTGCGGTCCAGCCATGCCGCGGTCATGTCGTCCGGCACGAGCAGCGGCATACGGTCGTGCACGCTCGCCGGTCCGTCCACGGCCGGGCAGGTGACGATCGTGGCGGTCAGCCGCCATGGCGAGGCGTCGGAGGCGCGCCACCACGAGTACAGTCCGGCCATCGCCAACGGCTCGTCGCCGTCCGCATGGAAGTAGAACGGGCGTTTGCCCTTCCACTCGTAGTAGCCGCTCGCGGGGATGACGCAGCGCATGGAACGCGTCGATTCGGCGAACGTGGGTTTGGCGTGGATGGATTCGACGCGCGCGTTGTATGTGGGGTAGGGGAGCGTTTTGCTCCGGCTCCACCGGGGTACGAGCGTCCAGTACGCGCCGGTCAGGTGCCGGCGTGCGTCGCGTCCCTGCGCGACGACGCCGATGGTCCGTGTGGGCGCGATGTTGTACGAGGGTCGCGGCAGCCGGTCGCGTCTGATGCCGTCCTCCCCGACGTCGAGCCACCGGGCGACCGCGTCCCAATCCAGGTCAAGCGCGAACCTTCTGCACATGCGGTTCAGTCTACGCGCGTCCGTCCGCTCGCGGGTACCATGGTGATGTCCGATGGGAGATGCGTGGGACGCGAGGAGGAAGCCATGTCCGTTGACGCGAGGAAGAACGACGGCACGATGCCGCGTCGGGAGTCCGCTGTCGCATCGTCGGACGCGCCCACCCTGTTCGACGTGGAGGACGAGAAGGATCGGACGAGCCGTCGCGGCGTCTCGGTGAAGGCGACCGTGGCACGCGCCCGCTGGCAGCGGCGCAAGAAGATCGCCACGCGCGCGACGATCCGCGAGACCGCGTTGCGCCTGTTCGACGAGTACGGCTACGACAAGGTCACCACGCAGCGCATCGCCGACGAGGCGGGCATGTCCGCGATCACCCTGTTCCGGTATTTCCCGTCCAAGGAGGATCTCGTCCTGGGGTTCCCGACGGATGGCGAGATGTTCGCCGACCTGCGTCGGGAGCTCAAGGAGCGGAAGGGCGGCTCCCCGATCGGGTTCGTCCGGCGTATGGTACCGCAGGTGCTCGGCGGACTCGAACCTTCACAGTTGGAGGAACTGGCGCGCCGGCTTCGCATCGTGCGTTCCGACGAGGGACTGCGCGTCGCGTTGTACGCGCGCATACCGCAGTGGGCGGCCGCCGTCGCGGCGGTATGGGGAAGCGACGACGCCGCTGCCGACGGCGGTGCGCGCGTCGGTTTCCCCGTGCGCCTGTCCGTCTCCCTCATCATCGACTGCATCATCGAATCCCTGCTGGAATGGTCGCGGCGATGCGACGATGGCACCGGCGACGCGGATGTCGTCGACGTGCTCGTCGACGTCGTCTCCGAGGCGATGGAGACACTGTCGCACTGACCCGCCTTCGCGGTTCGCTGCCATTCGGACCGAATGGCTGTCGGCAAGCGCGCGTTTCCGTGCCGAATATTCAAATGATAGTGACTACATTATGAATTAAAACGGCGGAATACAGCCGTTTTTCCGGCTAGTTCGAAGTGTTTGCCGAAGACTGTTTTCTTTCATATGAAAGACGCATACATATGGAAGAAAACAGCCTTGCCATTCATAAGAAATAAGCTTTCATATGAATACTCGGAGTGGGGAAGATCCATGCCGACTCAAACGCATGGACGTTCGGTAGGACGCTTCGTTGCGTCCCACCGATGTGTCGGCCCCGCTTCTTCGATGCCCGGAATGAGAAAGGCGGGTCGTCTTCCGGCCGCATTCGTCATGCGATGTTCGGAAGGCGACCCGCCTTAGCGGTGCCTAGTAGTCATCTAGTCGTCCCGCCTCATCGTGAGGTCGGGATCTTGGCGACGTCACTTCGTGAACGGCTCGGACGCCTTGTCGAGCGCGGCGATCTCATCGGCCGCAAGGTCGAGGTCCACGGAGGCGAGGAGCGCGGGCAGCTGTTCGGGCGTGCGCGCCGAGGCGATCGGACCGGCGACCTGCGGACGGTGGCGCAGCCAGGCGAGCGCGACCGTGGCGATCGCCACGCCGTGCGCCTTGGCGACCTCGTCCAACGCGTCGACCAGCGCGAAGCCGTCGGCGGTGAGATAGTCGGCGACCATGCCTTGGCGTGCCTTGCCCTCCGCGTCGGCGGCGGAACGGTACTTGCCGGTGAGGAATCCGGCGGCCAGCGAGAAGTATGGGAACACGGCGAGGTTCTCTTGTGCGGCGAGGGGCGCGAGCGTGCGCTCGTAGCCGCCGCGGGTGACGAGGTTGTAGTGCGGTTCCAATGCGACCGGCAGCGCGTAGCCGTGTTCGCGGGCGATGCGGAACCACTCCTCGATACGGTCCGCCGTGTAGTTGGACAGGCCGATCGCGCGGATCTTGCCCGCCTTGACGAGCTCGTCGAACGCGGCCGCCGTCTCCTCGAGCGGCGTCGCCTTGTCGTCGAAGTGCGCATAGTACAGGTCGATCGCGTCGACGCCGAGACGCAGCAGCGACTCGTCGGCCGCGGCGACCACGTTGTCGTGCGAGAGGCCCTTGTACTGCGGGTGCTCGCTCACCTTCGTGGCGACGACCACCTTGTCGCGGTTGCCGCGCACGGCGAGCCAACGGCCGAGGATGATCTCGGATTCGCCGCCCGCATTGCCCGGCGCCCACGCCGAATACACGTCGGCCGTGTCGATGAAGTCGCCTCCGGCCTCCACGTATTCGTCGAGCACCCTGCGGCTGGTCGCCTCGTCGCTCGTCCAGCCGAACGTGTTGCCGCCCAGCACGAGCGGAAACACCTCCAGGTCGCTGTTCCCCACTTTCACACGTTTGTCCGTCATGGCCCAGACCATCCTTTTTCGTGTCGTCGCCGCGGTCCCTTCGCCGCCGGCGTTCCCCATCATTATGCAGCCGGCATGACGTGGCCATGCGGCGGACGCTATAGACATAATCCATGGCCGGTTGCCCGTTCCCGGCACATGCCGTCAGATGAGGATGCCGTCGCAGTGGTCGATCTCATGCTGGATGATCTCGGCGGTGAATCCGTCGAACGTCGCGGCCGCCTCCCGCCAGCGCCGCGTCCGATACGTGACGGTGATGCGCTCGTAGCGGACCGTCGGCCTCACGCCCTTCAGGGACAGGCACCCCTCCTCGGTCTCGTATCGGCCGGACTTCTCGACGATGACCGGGTTGAGCATCGTCATGTTCCGGCCGGTCGTCTCGTCATGGAACACGATGATCCGCTTGGCGACGCCGATCATGTTCGCGGCCATGCCGACGCACGAGTCCGCGTGCGCGGCCAACGTGTCCATGAGGTCGGCCGCCACCGGCAGGTCGTTCTCCTTCGCCTCGTCGGACGGTTGCCGCAGGAACGCCTCGGAGGTCATGATCGCCCGTTCCATGATGTTTCCCTTCTTCTCGCCCGTGGTGAACGCTCCGATTGTATCGGCTTCCCGGGTACATGCCGCGTTGCGCGGCGGGAAGCGGGACGGCGTGACCGCGGCTATCATGTTCGGATAGCCCCGATGTCGTCCCGGAGATTCGAAAGGCGGGTCCCGCATGCCGGTTTCCTATGAGGAAGCGTTGTTCCACTCGTATTTCGCGTGGCTGCTGCCCGACGAGACGATCGTCCAGGGGGATACGGAGCAGTTGGACGGCCAGGAGCTCGACATGTACTTCCCCGACCGGAAGGCCGCGTTCGAAATCGGCTCCTGGGGCCTGCACAGCAGGACGCAGGACAAGGACACGCGCAAACGCCGCAAGGCGAAACGACGCGACATCCGACTGGTCACCCTGTTCACCGACCGCGACCGCGCCACCATGCCCAAAGCCGACGGTGAGCCGCTCATGGTCGCGCCCTGCCCGAACAGTCCCAGCATCATCTGGGCCGCGACCTCGATCCGATGGACGAGCGGCCGCAAGGGACGCATCACCCGCACCCGGTTCCTCCAGATCGCCGAACCGGTGTGCGAGGCGCTCGACTTCACCTACAAGCCGATTCCCGAAGACCAATGGCCCACGATGCGCGACGAGGCGGCCTGCGCCTGCGAGACGCTGAAACTCAAATCCGCCGCGGACGGCAAACCCGCCCCCGGCAAGCGGAACGCGAACCCGGCCGCCGAGCCGGCTACGGCCGCATCGTCGCAGGAGCTCGCCACGGCGGACGGGACCGTCAAGGAACTCCGCGCGCAGCCGGCCGCCGACCTGCCGACGATCGGACGGGTCTGCGAATCCCTGCACCGCGACTGGGTGCTCGTCTTCGCCACCATCGCCGGACTGCCCGACGAGGCGAGAACCGACTACGCGCGTCGGCTCGTCACCGACGTGTTCCCCACGGCGATCGGATACGCGAAATGGCCGCAACCCGTGCAAAGCCGGTTCCAGGCGCTCGGCCAGCGCGCACTGGACGCCATCGCCACGCAGCCGGGCGACACCGACGCGGAACGCACGCTCGCCGTCGTCGGCGCCCTCCAACAGGCGTACCGCCAATGCCGGGAGCACGCGAGGACCGCGTCCCTTGCGATGGGCTCCGCGGCCGCCGCGTACCGGCTCGGCTGAACCGGGGGTGGGCGGCGCATGCCATGCCGTCCGCGCCGTGATTCCCGCGCTACAGTGGAGACATGCTCGACCATCTGACGCTCAAGGTACGCGACATCGACCGCAGCATCGCCTTCTACACGCAGGCGCTCGCCCCGCTCGGCTACATCGTCAAAGCCCACCACGAACCCACGCTCGGATTCGGCGTCGACGACGGCACCCCGCATTCCGACTTCTACCTGTCGCCCGCCGACGAACCGGACACGGCGCGGCAGCCGTGCCCGGTCACCCACATCGCGTTCCTCGCCCCCGACAAGGCCGCCGTGTGCGCGTTCCACGCGCGGGCGCTCGCCGCCGGAGGCCGCGACAACGGCGCCCCCGGCCCGCGCCCCTACCATCCCGGATACTATTCCGCGTTCGTCCTCGACCCGGACGGCAACAACATCGAAGCCGTCACCGACTGGTCCGGCTGGTACAGCGAAGATCGATGACACCCGGGGACAAGCGGGACGAAACCCGCCCGACAGCAAGACGGCCACACGCAACACCACACGAAAGGCGACATCATGACGGGACTGCTCATCGGATCGCACCTGTCCACCGCGGGCGGATGGGACAAGCTCATCGAACGCTCACACGCGGAACATGGCACCACGTTCGCGTTCTTCCCACGCTCCCCATACGGCAGACGGTCGAAAGCCCTCGAGCCGGACAAGGCCGCCGCGTTCGGCGCGCGACTGGCCGCGGAACACTACGGGCCGCTCGTCGTCCACGCGCCCTACGTGTACAACCTCGCCGGCAAGGATCCGGCCAAACGGGCGTTCGCCATCGACGCGCTCGCCGAGGACATGCGCCTGCTCGCACCCATCCACGAAGCAGGCCAGGAGACCTACCTCAACATCCACCCCGGCTCCCACGTGGGACAGGGCGCGGAAACCGGATGCCGGCTGATCGCCGAAGCCCTGAACCGCGTACGCGAACAGGCGGACGGCACGGGCATCACGATCCTGTTGGAGACCATGGCCGGCAAAGGCACCGAATGCGGGCGCAGCTTCGAGGAACTCGCCTCCATCATCGACCGGCTCGACGACCCCACGCGCATAGGCGTCACATTCGACACCTGCCACGTGTTCGACGCCGGCTACGACCTCGTCGACGACTACGACGGCGTAATCCGCCGACTGGACGACGTCATCGGCCTCGACAAGGTCAAAGCCATCCACGCGAACGACTCCATATACGGCCTCGCCTCCCGCAAGGACCGGCACGCCAACATCGGCGACGGCAAGCTCGGCCTGCCGTTCTTCACGCGTCTCGTCAACGACCCGCGCATGAACACGCTGCCGATGATCCTCGAAACCAAGGAGAACACACCCGACACGCACCGCGAGGAGATCGCCCTGCTGCGCGGACTGCGGGAGAACTGACCGGCGGGGGAGCGGCGGCCGACGGCACGGCGCGACAACAGCGACGCACGCCGCCGGCCGGCCACGATATCATTCGACCGCCGCCACATCCCGCAGACCGTCGGTGAACTCCCGGGCCCAACGCTCCGCCTCGCCAAGCTCGCGGAACGAACGATGATGCACCATCGCCCCGCCCACGATCAACGCGCCCGGCGTGGTCTCCCTACGCGACGGAAGCATGCCCTCCGGCACCGTGACGGCCACATCATAATCAAGATGCGGCGTCAGCCGGGTGATCCGGACGCGCACGCCCTCCGGAACATCCGTCGCACGCGAATCATGATCGAACGTCGAATCGACAGCGATGAATCTCATATGAACACTCTCCTGGACAAACAAACAGTCGCCGGAACCCCCAGCAGACGGAACAATGACGGCGACAACCAATGCTTCGAACGGCTTCCATAGCCGTGGGAACTACTATCCAACACCCGAATGCTACACGCAAGCCCCACACGAAGTCAACCGGCGGCCATGCCACCCCGTCCACCCCGTCCGGCATGGCGGGACAATGGAACCATGAACACAACCACCACACGCACCGCACTCATCATCACATCCAACCCCGAACACCACAGCCTCACCAACGCCGCCGGCAAAGCCTTCGCCGAAGGATTCCGCGCACACGGCGGCGAAACCCACACCATCGACCTGTACGACACCGGATTCAACCCCGTCTACACCAGCGCCGACCGCGCCCACTACCTCGGCAAAGCCGACACGCCCAAAGACGTCGCAGCCATCCAGACCAGTCTCGCCCAAGCCGACGTGATCGCACTCGTCTTCCCCATCTACTGGTACACCATGCCCGCCATGGTCAAAGGCCTCTTCGACCGCGTCATCTGCCGCGGATTCGCCTACAACGCCGACGGCACGCCCGGCGCGCTCGCCGGCAAGACCGTGCGCGTCATCATGCTCACCGGCGGCCCGGAATCCTGGTACGAGTCCGACGGAATCGGCGAGGCGTTGGACAACCAGATCCGCCGCCAGACGTTCATGAAGTACTGCGGCGTGAAGGACGTCGAGATCGTCTACGTCGACAACCTCTCGATGGGCGACGACGACCCCGCCAAGCGCGAAGCCGCGGCCAAGCAACTCGACGGGATCAGGGAGCTCGGCGCCTCGCTCGCCTGAGACGCTTCCGTCGGGTATGAGCGGCGTCCCGGCATCTACGCCGATGGAGGGGAGACGCCGGGACAGCCTATGCCACGGGGATTCCGTCGATTCCGGCGAGGAAACGGTCGGCTCCCTCCCGTTCCTCCCTCCACAGGCGCAGCGTCACGCCCATCGCCTCGCATGCGGCGTCGGCGATGGACAGGCCGAGTCCCACGCCGGAGACGGCGCTGATGCGGGAGTTCACGCCGCGATGGAACGGCTGGACGAGTTCGGTCAGATCGTCGGGCAGTCGCTCCCCGGTGGTGTTGCCGATCGTCAGGAGGAGCCGGTCCCCCTCGCGGTCGAGCGTCACGTCGATCGAGCCTTCGGAGTCCGTGTTGTGCATGACGGCGTTGCGGATGAGATTGTCGACGGCGAGCCGCATCAGCGTCGGGTTCGTCTTCGCCGTGATGCCGTCATGCCCGTCCATGTCGATAGTGACGGCGATGCCGCGTGCGGCGATCTCCGCGTCCATGTCCGCCAGGGCGTCCCTCACGCAGGCGGCGACGTCCGTCGACCCGTCCGCGGCGCTGCCGGCATCCGCGGCGCCGTTGCCTTCGAGCTTGCCGTATGCGCCGCTTTGGATGCGTGAGAGCGTCAGCAGCGCGTCGACCAGTTCGGCGCCGCGCCGGTTGGCGGCGAGCGCACGGCGTACGGAAGGTTCCACGTCGGCGGGGAAACGCCCTTGCGCGAGGGGCGCGTCGAGGTTCGTCTCGACGGCGGCGATGGGCGTGCGCAGCTCGTGCGACGCGTTCGACACGAACCGGCGTTCCGCTTCGGAGGCGGCCTGGATGCGGTCGAGCATCCCGTTGATGGAATCGCCGAGCCGGGCGACCTCGTCGTCGCGTGCGCTCCGTTTCGCCGCATCCCCGCGTCCCACGTCGATGCGCGTGCCGAGGTCGGAGGGGTCGAGCGCGGCGGTCTGGTCGCTGATGGATTGCAGACGTTTCGCCATGCGCGAGGTGACGATCCAGATGACGAGGATGCTGATTGCGCCGAATGCGACGAAGATGATGGCGGCGCTGATGCGCAGCCCGTTGGCGATGGTGTTCTGGTTCCATACGGAGACGCCGTAGGGCGTGCGGATGGTGAACGACCCGTCGCCACCCCAGTCGACGCGGTACGGTTCGCCGTTGATCCGTCCGCTGGCGCTTCCCTCGCCCTTCCCGTCGCTCGAGGAGCCGAGGAAGTCGGGGACGTTCCCGCCCGCGGAACGGTGCGATCGGCTCCATGCGTCGGGATCGGGGTCCGTGGACCAGCCTTGGGCCGACAGATAGTCGTCGTTGTCCGACGACGATCCGTTCGAGCCGTCCCCATTCCCGTTCCGGCCGTTTTCATAGGTGATGGTCATCGCGTAGGAGAACATGCCGTTGACGACGAACATCTGTACGATGGTGGCCGATCCGAGGGCGATGAGGAACACGAGGCCGATGGCGAGCGTGAGCTTCGCACGGAACGTCCTGGGACGGATACGGTCGAGCACCCCTCTGAAGCATGTGGCGACGCGACGCCGGACGCCGGGTCTTCCGCCGGAGCCGGCGACGGGGGTCGTCCTATCGGTTTCGTCGGTCATGCGAGCCGGTATCCTTCGCCGCGGGTGGAGACGATCAGGTCACGGCCGCCGAGTTTGCGCCGCAGCGAGTATACGGTGGTCTTGACCGCGTCGGAGGGTTCTCCCGTGCCGTCGCCGTCCCAGACGTTCCGGTAGAGTTCGTCCACGCCCACGTAGCCGCCGTCGGCGCGCATGAGCTCCAGGAGCACGCCGTACTCCTTGGGCGTGAGCCTGACGAGCGTGCGCCCGTGGTCGCGGAACACGAGCCGTCGCGTCGAATCAAGGGTCAGATCGCCGCGCGTCAGGACCGCCTGTACGGCGAGCCCTTTGCCGGTCCGACGCTGCAGGGCGCGGATGCGGGCGAGCAGCTCCGGGTAGGCGAACGGTTTGGTCAGATAGTCGTCGGCCCCCAAATCGAGCCCGCTGACCCGATCGCCGATCTCGGCGGCGGCCGTGAGCATGATCACGGCGACGGGGATGCGGTTCGCGGCGATCGTCGTCATGACCGCGTCGCCGGACAGGACCGGCAGATCCCGGTCAAGCAGCACGATGCCGACATCCGTATCGGCGAGCGCCGACAGCGCCTCCACTCCGGTCGAAGCCACATCGGTCGCATACCCTTCGTATCTCAGCGCATCATCCAACGCGGCCGCCAGCTCACGGTCGTCCTCGACGATCAGTATCCGCATCCCCGTCTCCTTCCCGTCCCAGGACGGACGTCGTACCCGTCATTATCCTCCCCGAACCAAGGTAAGACGAAAGTGAGAGCGCCGACCACCCGGACGTCACCGCGGACGGTGTTCGATGGATGGTGAAGGAGGGCCGCATCATGATACGCATAACCGCAGCTTCCACCGGCAAGCCGGGAACGGCCGTACGGCTCGCCGCGGTCATGGCGGCGACGCTGATGACGCTGCCGCTCATGTCCTGCACGGCACCATACGCGCATCCCACCACGGACGACGCCGACACGACGGATGTTTCGGCGCAAGCCGGCTCCGACGATACGACCGACACGTATCCGATCCCCACCATCACGCGCCGGTTCGTCGCATGCCTCGTCTCGAAAGGATTCGACGCGCGCGTCGTGGGGGAGCACAACGACCAGGTCGCCCTGCTGGAGATCGACGCGGCCGGCAACCCCAAACAGCCCAAGCTCATCGACGACGGTGACGGCGTCGTCACACGGGATTGGACCACCGATCCGAACCTGTACCCGAACATCACGTCGACAGGCACCATCAGCAACACCGTCACCGGCGACGATTTCCCATACATCATCGCCGACGGCGCCGCCGACCTGGCCGGCTCACCGTACGCGTCCAGACAGGGTGACTACGCGGCGTGCGAACACGCCAACCCCGACTTCACCCAAGGCGTGGCCTCCACAGGCATCGACGACTCCCACGCCAGCAGGAAGGACAAGGACGCGGCACTCGCATTCGCCCGGAAAGCCCGGGCCAAAGGCTTCACCTGGGTCGCCGACCCGACCGGCGACGAACCCCTGCGCATCATCATCCCCGACACCGTGCCCGAAACCGACGTGCGCCGCTTCTTCAAGGAATGCCCCGCCGACGGAGCACCCGTCATCTTCAGCTGGACCGGCGACTACCCATACGACACCAATGCGGTCCAACAAGGACGATGACCCCGTCCGGTCCGCCGGAACCATCAAACCCGACGGGACGATGAACACGGTAATCCGAAAGTGAGCCGACTCCACACGGACACTCCACGCGTCGCACGCTTGGATGGAGACACGGCAACCACACAGGGGAATGGGACACGCCATCCCCAAGATGACCAAGGAGGACGCCATGACCAGCATCCAACCAATCCTCGCAGCCAGCCGACACATCTTCGCACTGACCGCGGCAGCCGGATTCTGCCTCGCCGCGCTCGCCGGCTGCGCCACACCATCTGCCGCCGGCACGAATGGCGACGACGCGGATTCGGCCGGCACAACCGCACTCGAAACCGATGCCACCGCCAAACGATTCGTCGCCTGCCTCACCGGCAAAGGCTTCGACGCCCAAGTCGCCGTCGGCCCCGTCACCCCCGGCGCCGACGGCAAGGCCAAACGCCCCACCACCAAAAACATGGCCGAACTGCGCATGATCGACCAATCCGGCAACCCCATCCAAGCCAACGCCGACGGCACCAACGTCGACACCAACGACACAAGCCAGCAGCTCTACACCAACGCCATGTACACCAGTCTCGAAGACAACGCCGTCTGGGTGGCGTTCAAGGACTCCACCGCGCTCGCCGGCACACCATACGAGCCGAAACGCTCCGACTACTCCGACTGCGAGAAAAATAACCCCGATTTCAGCCAACCCGCGCAGGACCTCGCCACACCCCAGACCATCTCCGAAGACGACAAACGCGCCGCACTTCACTACGCCCGAAAAGCCCGGGCCAAAGGCTTCACCTGGGTCGCCGACCCGACCGGCGACGAACCCACCACGATTCTCATCCCCAAAACCGTCGGAGAGAACGAACTCAGACGCTTTCTCAAGGAATGCCCCGTAGGCGACGCCCACATCGCCTACGGCTTCGACGGCACACCCGAGGAATTCGGCTACGACTACACGAAGACGATGAGCGAAATCGACGGCTCCGCAACCTCATCCGTCACGGCTCAATAGACGTACAAACCCCGACCCCGGCCGAAAGAACCGGGAACACCCAACGAAAGAGGCCCGACATGACACGAACCGCAACGAGGAGGACCAGAAGGATCCGCCGCGCCATCACGGGCATCGCGGCGCTCGCCGTCGCCGTGGGGCTGGTCGTGGCGTGCGTGGTGGTCAAACCGTGGACGTTCGTCGGGCATACGACCGGCATCGGACGCGCGGCGTCGGCCGCGAAGGTCGATGTGACCACGCTGCGCACCCAGCCGGTCGTCAAGGGCGTCCTCGACGCCGAGACCCGACTGGGAGGGACCCTGCAGTACGACGCGTCATCCGACTTCCAGCCGGCCACCGGCGTCATCACCCGACTGCCCATGCCCGGCGCCGAAATCGCCACCGGGCAGCAGGTGTACGAGATGAACGGCACACCCGTGCCGCTCTTCCACGGCGAGCGGCCCTTCTGGCGTACGCTCCAGGTGGATGCGCCGGACGGCCCGGACGTGACCCAGCTCGAACAGAACCTCGCGGAACTCGGATTCTTCGCCGGAACCATCGACGGGCATTTCGACTGGCTGACCCGTGAGGCGGTCCGCCAATGGCAGCGTTCGCTCGGCCTGGCCGGCGACGCCGCCAACGGCGTGTTCGAGCCGTCCTCCGTGGTGCTGGCGCCATCGGCGCCGATCCGCGTCAAGACCGTGACCGCGAGACTCGGGGACAGGGACGCCAGCCCCGGCAGCTACACGGGTACGGCCTTGCACGTGGAGGCCACGCTGACCTCCACGCAGGCCGCCACCTTCAAGGCCGGCGACAAGGTGCAGGTCATCATGCCGGACAACACGACCATCGACACCACGCTTACGGCGGTCGACCAGGGCGGCCAGTCCACGGGCAAGGACGGGCAGGTCACCCCGCCCTCCGCGCGCGTCGACTTCCCCGACCAGACCCAGGTGGCGCGCTTCGGCACGACATCGGTGCAACTCGTCATCCCGAATACGGCGGATTCCGATCAGGCGGGCTCCGGCGAATCGCTGATCGTGCCGGTGACCGCGATCATCGCGTCCGCGGGCAACACGTACGCGGTCGAAGTGGTGCGCGGAGACACGGTCACACGCGTCCCCGTCGAAATCGGGCTGGTCGCGAACGCGCGGGTCCAGCTGACGAAGGCCGACGGGCTCGAAGCCGGCGACAAGGTGGTGGTGTCATGACGGGCAGCGGAATGGTACGGCCATCGACCATGCCGGCACCGCTCCTCACCTTGGAGCGGGCGACGAAAAGCCATCCCGGACGGGACGGCGAACCATTGGAGATCCTGCACGAGACATCCCTCTCCATCGGCCGCGGGGAGCGCATCGCGATCGTGGGACCGTCCGGTTCGGGTAAATCGACGCTCCTGTCGCTGCTCGGCACGCTCGACATGCCCACCAGCGGCACGTTGCGCTACGACGGCGACGATGTGGCCGCGATGGGGGAACGGAGACGCAGCATGCTGCGGGCCGCGCGAATCGGCTTCGTATTCCAACAGTTCCACCTCATCCCGACGGTCTCCGCGCTGGAGAACGTGACGACGGGACTCCAATACACATCCACGCCCCGCGCAACGCGTAAGGCACTCGCGATCGAGGCCCTGGAACGCGTCGGACTGAAGGAACGCCTCCACCATCGCCCATCACAGCTCTCCGGCGGCGAACAGCAGCGCGTGGCCATCGCCCGCGCCCTCGCCAAACGGCCGGACATCATCTTCGCCGACGAACCCACCGGCGCACTCGACACCGCCACAGGACACGCGGTCATCGACCTGCTGCTCGAAGCGGCGGACGACGGGGCGAGCCTCGTGATCGTCACGCACGATCCCGACATCGCGACCCGTTTCCCGCGCCGCCTCCACATCCAGGACGGCAACGTACGGGACGACACCCCACAAGACGACTCCATGACGGGACCGACGGAAAGGGAACGACCATGAACGACCGCACCCGGTCCACGCGGCCAATCGGCACTCGCATCATGGACCTCCTGCACACGGCATGGATCGGCGCGACCGGACGGACATCACGTACGACGCTCGCCACACTGGGCATCGCGCTCGGCGTCGCCGCATACGTGGCGCTGTCCGGCATCGCCGCATCAAACCAGGCGGCGCTGCTCGCACGACTCGACGCGCTCGGCGCGAACCTGCAGGTGATCACGCCGGGACAGGACGCCGCACGACAGCCGATCCCATTGCCTCAATACGCGCCGAAGACCATCGCCCGCCAACCACAGGTCGAACAGGTCGGCGTCTTCGACACCCCACCGGAGAACGCCCGGATCTTCAAGAACGAATTCGTACCCAAATCCAACGGCAACGCGCTGGCGTTATCCGTCATGAGACCAGGCGCCCTCGACGCCCTCGGCGCCTCCCTCGCACAAGGCCACGGCATCGACACGGACAACGAGAACCTGCCCGTCACGATCCTCGGCTCCGAAGCCGCCTACCGCCTCGGCGTGACCACGACCGGAGACCGCATCCTCATCGACGACGCATGGTACGGCGTCATCGGCATCCTCGACCCGATGCCGCAAGCGCAACACCTCGACTCATCCGTGATCATCGGATCGAAATACGCGAAAACCCACTACCCGGACCAAACGCAAACCATCAGCCGAATCAGCGCCATCTACGTACGCACGAAACCCGGCGACGCGGAGACGCTGCGCCGCATGATCGCCCACGCGGCGAACCTCACCGGAACCGGCGTGACCGTCAACGCGGCCGCCGACCTATCCGAAGCCCGCAACGCCACCGACGACTCACTGACCGCACTGGGACTCATGATCGGCGCGATCGCACTCGCCATGGGAGGAATGAGCATCGCCAACATGATGATCGTCACCGTGATGGAACGCCGCGGCGAAATCGGACTGCGCCGCGCACTCGGCGCGACCCCCGGCGCCATCCGCATGCAATTCCTCACCGAAGCGGCACTGCTCTCCACACTCGGCGGATTCGCCGGCGTCCTGCTCGGCGCAGGAACGGCGATAGGCGTCGCACTATCCACACGACAACCAATCGCACTGGACTGGACATCCCTGCCGACGGCATGGTGCGCCGCCATCCTCGTCGGCGCGCTCGCCGGCATCCATCCAGCTTCCCGAGCGGCGCGGTTCACCCCTACGGCGGCGTTGCGCGGCGACTGACGGCGACGGCATCACGGAGCCGCGGCGGCGCGGCGGTACGCCGGTGCGGGGGAGCCGGAATGCGTCCCCCATGCCCGGAATGTAGGACGCGCGCGCCGGTTGCGGACATGGTTGGCCTATGGTGGCGCATGGTCAGACTTCAGACATTCAAGGGAGGACCATGTCGGTACTGGACGAATTGGTGGCGGGCGCGCTGGAGGACCAGCAGGCCCGTGAGCGCACCGTGTCGTTGGAGGACGTGAGGAAGGCCGCGCTGGCGGCCCCGGCCCCGATCGACGCGAAACGATGGCTCAAGCGCGCCGACGGCATCCCCGTGATCGCCGAGATCAAGCGCGCCTCCCCGTCCAAGGGCCACCTGAGCGACATCCCCGACCCGGCCGCGCTGGCACGCGAATACGAGCGGGGCGGCGCGAGCGCCATCTCCGTGCTCACCGAGGGCCGTCGCTTCCTCGGATCCCTCGACGATCTCGACAAGGTGCGCGCCGCCGTGCACATCCCGGTGCTGCGCAAGGACTTCATCGTCACCGACTACCAGATCCTCGAGGCGCGCGCGCACGGCGCCGACCTGGTGCTGCTCATCGTCGCCGCGTTGGACGACGCGAAGCTGAGGCACCTGCTCGACCTGGCGCACGAGCTGGGCATGACCGTGCTCGTCGAGACGCACACGCGCGAGGAGATCGAGCGCGCCATCGCCGCCGGCGCGAAGGTCATCGGCATCAACGCGCGCAACCTGAAGAACCTCAGGGTCGACGTCAACAAGTACGCCGAACTGGCCGACGACCTGCCCCACGACGTGATCCGAGTCGCCGAATCCGGCGTGTTCGGCGCGGTCGAGGTCGAGGACTATGGCCGGGCCGGCGCCGACGCGGTGCTGGTCGGCGAGGGCGTCGCCACGGCGGACGACCATGAACTTGCGGTTGAACGACTAGTGAAGGCAGGAGCAAGAGTGAAAGCATCAGAAACCACCCCATTGAGCGAACACCACGGCCCGTACTGGGGCCAGTTCGGCGGCCGATACGTGCCCGAGGCGCTCATCACCGCGCTCGACGAGCTGGAGCGCGTCTACGACGAGGCCAAGAAGGACCCCGAATTCCACAAGGAGTTCATGACGCTGCAGCAGCGCTATGTGGGCCGTCCCTCGCCGCTGACCGAAGCGCCGCGCTTCGCGGAGCTCATCCGCGAGAAGACCGGACTCGACGCCCGCGTCTTCCTCAAGCGCGAGGACCTCAACCACACCGGCGCGCACAAGATCAACAACGCGCTCGGCCAGGCGCTGCTCGTCAAGCGCATGGGCAAGACCCGCGTGATCGCGGAGACCGGCGCCGGCCAGCACGGCGTCGCCACCGCCACCGTGTGCGCGATGCTCGGTCTCAAGTGCCGCATCTACATGGGTCAGATCGACGCCCGCCGCCAGGCCCTCAACGTGGCGCGCATGCGCATGCTCGGCGCCGAGGTCGTCGAGGTCACGCTCGGCGACAAGATCCTCAAGGACGCCATCAACGAGGCGTTGCGCGACTGGGTCACCAACGTCAAGGACACGCACTACCTGCTCGGCACGGTCGCGGGCCCGCATCCGTTCCCCGAGATGGTGCGCGACTTCCAGAAGATCATCGGCGAGGAGGCCAAGCAGCAGCTCAAGGACTGGTACGGCATCGACCATCCGGACGCGGTGTGCGCGTGCGTGGGTGGCGGCTCCAATGCCATCGGCGTGATGAACGCGTTCCTCGACGACGAACGCGTCAACCTGTACGGCTACGAGGCCGGCGGCAACGGCCCCGAATCCGGCAGGCACGCCATCCGCTTCGCCCCTGGCACCGGCCAGCTCGGCATGTTCCAGGGTGCCAAGAGCTACCTGCTGGAGACCGACGAGGGCCAGACGCTCGACACGTACTCCATCTCCGCCGGCCTCGACTATGCGTCCGTCGGCCCCGAGCACGCGTGGCTCAAGGACATCGGCCGCGTCAACTACTCGTGGGCCACCGACGAGGAGGCGATGAACGCGTTCCGCGACCTGAGCCAGACCGAAGGCATCATTCCCGCCATCGAAAGCTCGCACGCGGTCGCCGGCTCCTTCAAGGCCGCCGCCGACCTCAAGGCGAAGGGCTACGACAAGGCCGTGATGATCATCAACATCTCCGGCCGAGGCGACAAGGACATGGCCACCGCCGGCAAGTGGTTCGGCTACCTGACCGACGACCAGGCCGCCGCGCTCGAAGTGACCGGCGCGCACGGGAACACGGTCGCCTGAACGGCGACGGATGCACAGCATCAGGAGGAGATTTTCGATATGACAAACGCAGCAACCACGCCCTCCGGCCAGCCGCTGGGCATCAGCCACCGGCCCAGCCCCACCGAGGCCATGTTCGCGAAGTTCAAGGCCGAGGACAAGCCGGCCTTCATCGGCTACCTGCCGTACGGCTTCCCGGACCCCGAGGTCTCGCTCGACGCCTTCCGCACGATGGTCGAGCACGGCGTCGACGCGGTCGAGATCGGCCTGCCGTACTCCGACCCGGTCATGGACGGCCCGGTCATCCAGGCCGCGTCCTCCATCGCCCTGAACAACGGCGAGACCATCCGACGCGTCTTCGAGGCCGTGGAGACCGTGGCCAACGCCGGCGGCGTGCCGCTCATCATGAGCTACTGGAACCTCATCTACCACTACGGCATCGAGAAGTTCGCCCGCGACTTCGAGAACGCGGGCGGCGCCGGCCTCATCACCCCGGACCTCATCCCGGACGAGGCGGGGGAGTGGATTGAGGCGTCCGACCGTCACGGGCTCGACCGTATCTTCCTCGTGTCGCCCGACTCCGCCGACGAGCGTCTCGAAGTCGTCGCGAGGAACGCGCGTGGCTTCGTCTACGCGGCCGCCCGCATGGGCGTCACCGGCGAACGCGCGAGCATCGACGCGTCCCCCGAGACGCTCGTCGCGCGCACCCGCAAGGCGGGCGCGAAGAACGTGTGCGTCGGCATCGGCGTGTCCACCGCCGAACAGGGCGCGAAGGTCGGCTCCTACGCGGACGGCGTGATCGTCGGCTCGGCACTTGTGCACACGCTGCTCGCCGACGACAACCGTTCGCCGCGCGACACCGCCGAAGGCCTGAAGCTGCTCGCCGCTAAGAGCGAGGAGCTCGCCGCGGGCATCCACGGGGCGCGCGCCTGACGTCCGCCGTTCCGCACGGGCGCGTCGGATCCACGGCGCGCCCGTCGTAGGATGAGAGCGATGAAACCCATGAATCTCGCATACATTCCCTCACCGACGTTCTCGAAGTTCCAGATCGGACCGGTGACCATCCGCATGTACGCGGTGTGCATCCTCATCGGCGTGTGCTTCGCCGTGTGGATCCTCACCCGCCGTTGGAAGCGCGTGGGCGGTACCTTCGACCAAGTGCTCGACACCACGCTCGTCGCCGTGCCCTCGGGGCTCGTCGGCGCGCGCCTGTACCACTGCATCACCACGCCGTCCGCATACTTCCCGCCCACCGGCAGCCTCGTCAATATCCTCAAGGTGTGGGAGGGCGGCATGGCCATCTTCGGCGGCATCGGCGTGGGCGCGCTGGCCGCGTTCCTCTGGTGCCGCCACAAGCGCTACCCGTTCGCCCTGCTCGCCGACTGCCTCGCCCCGGGGCTTCTCGTTGCGCAGGCCATCGGCCGTCTCGGCAACTGGTTCAACCAGGAGCTGTTCGGCTGGCCCACCACCCTGCCGTGGGGACTGAAGCTCAACGATTCGGCGGACGCGATCGGCAGCACCGAAGTGTGCTACCAGGGGACCGCATGCCCTTCCGGCACGCTGTTCCACCCCACGTTCCTGTACGAGATGATCTGGAATCTCATCGGGGCCGCGCTCATCGTATGGATCGGACGCAGGTTCGCCGACCGGCTCAAGGCCGGCCAGCAGTTTGCCATGTACATGATCTGGTACGGCCTCGGCCGCACATGGATCGAGAACGTGCGCATCAACTACTCCACCGTGATCCTGGGCCTCAGGACCAACGTGTGGACCGCCATCCTCGTCTTCCTCGCCGGATGCGTCCTGTTCGCCGCGCTGCACCGCGTCGGACGGGAGACGTCGACGCTCGCCGCCCGTCTCACCGCGGTCACCGCGGACGAACTCGAACGGCAGCGCCAGACCGAGGAACGTTCCGAAGACGAACGCACGAGGAACGACGACTGAACATCCGCCCCGTCCGGCGGCGCAACGCTCCCGGACGCCGGCCATAGTCCCATTTGATGGATAAGGTATGGAACCATGAAGAAGATTGAAATCGCCCCCAGCATCCTGTCCGCCGACTTCTGCAACCTTGAGCGCGACCTCAAGGCGATCGCCAACGCGGACCTCGTCCACGTCGATGTGATGGACCATCACTTCGTCCCGAATCTGACGCTCGGCGAGCCGATCGTCAAGCGCATCTGCGAGGTCACCGATTTGCCGGTCGACGTGCACCTCATGATTGAGGACCCGGACCGCTGGGCCCCCGAATACGCGCGTCTCGGCGCCTCCTCCGTGTCCTTCCACATGGGCGCCACCCACGCCCCGGTCCGTCTCGCCCGCCAGTTGCGCGACATGGGCTGCAAGGCCTGCTTCGCCGTCCGTCCCGCCGAGCCGGTCGAGCCGATCTTCGACATCCTCGACGAGTTCGACATGATTCTCATCATGACCGTCGAGCCCGGCTTCGGCGGCCAGAAGTTCCTCGACAACCAGATGTCCAAGGTCCGTCGCCTGCGTGACGAGATCACCCGCCGCGGCCTCGACACCAAGATCCAGGTGGACGGCGGCGTCAGCCCGAAGACCGCGCACATCGTGGCCGAGGCCGGAGCCGACGTGCTCGTGGCCGGCTCCGCCGTGTACGGCGCCGACGACCGCGCGGCCGCCATCGACTCCATCCGCGAGAAGGCCGCAGCCGCGTACCGCGACTGAGCGTCGACACGCACGGTTTTCCCGCGGGATTCCATATTCCGAAACCAAGAAGAAAGCATCACAGACACATGAAGACGTTCGAATCGCTGTTCGCCGAACTGAGCGAGAAGGCCAAGACCCGTCCGGAAGGCTCCCTGACCGTCGATGAGCTCGACAAGGGCACTCACTTCATCGGCAAGAAGATCGTCGAGGAGGCCTCCGAGACCTGGATTGCCGCCGAATACGAGGGCGCGGACCGCACCGCCGAGGAGATGAGCCAGCTGCTCTACCACGTGCAGGTCATGATGATCAAGCACGGTCTGAGCCTCGAGGACGTCTACAAGCACCTGTGACTGTTTCTGCGGCGCGGGCGATATAGCCCGCGCCGCATCCATGACTAAGGGGAAAACCATGCTGAGAATCGCCGTGCCCAACAAGGGCATGCTGTCCGAACCCGCCTGGAACATGCTGGCGGAGGCGGGCTACCGTCTGCGCACCAACTCGCGTCAGCTCGTCGTCGAGGATCCGGACAACGACATCGAACTGTTCTACCTGCGTCCGCTCGACATCGCCGTGTACGTGGGCCGCGGCACCATCGACTGCGGCATCACCGGCCAGGACCTGCTCAAGAACTCCGGCACCGCCGCGCTCGAGCACATGCCGCTCGGCTTCGGAGCCTCCACGTTCCGCTTCGCCGCGCCGAACGGATCCTCCTTCTCCAAGCTGGAGGACATCGACGGCAAGCGCGTCGCCACCTCCTTCGACAAGCTCGTGCACGACTACCTCGTCGACCACGGCATCAACGCGGAGACCATCCATCTGGACGGCGCCGTCGAATCGTCCGTGCAGCTGGGCGTCGCCGACCTCATCGCCGACGTCGTGTCCACCGGCACCACGCTGAGGAACGCCGGCCTGCGCATCTTCGCCGACCCGATCATGCACTCCGAGGCGTGCCTCATCCGCTCGCCGCGACTGGACGAGAAGGACGAGCGCCTGACCATCCTGAGCCGTCGTCTCGAAGGCGTGATCACCGCGCAGCGCTACGTGCTCATGGACTACGACATCCCCGTGTCCAAGGTCGCCGCCGCCATCGACGTGACCCCCGGCTTCGAAAGCCCCACCATTTCGCCGTTGCACGATAAGCAGTGGAACGCGGTGCGCGTCATGGTGCCCAAGGCGAAGGTCAACCAGCTCATGGACAAGCTGTACGACGTGGGCGCGCGCGGCATCATCGTGACCGCGCTGACCGCGTCGCGCATCTGACCCACGCGGGCGACGACGCCATAATCCCCATACGACCAGAGGCAAACGAAACACCGACAGCATGACCGAACGCAACACCAAGTCGACCTACAGCCCGGAACCGCGCGACATCTATCTCACGATTCCGAACCTGCTCAGCCTGTTCAGGATCATCTCGATTCCGTTCATCGCATGGCTGATGTCGAACCACGAAATGGTGAACGCCCTGATCGTGCTGGCGGTCTCCTCACTCTCCGACGGATTGGACGGCATCCTCGCCCGCAGACTCAATCAGGTGAGCAAGATCGGCCAGATTCTCGATCCTCTGGCCGACCGCTTGCTCATTCTCTGCTCGATCATCGCGCTCGGCGTCGCCGGTATCATCCCATGGTGGATGCTCATCGTCATCGGCATACGCGACCTGTTCATGGCCATCCAGGTGCTGTGGCTCGCGCAATACGGTTATGGCCCGCTGCCCGTGCATTTCGTCGGCAAGACCGGCACCGCATTGCTCATGATGGCGATCGTCTCGCTCACCATCGCCGACCTCGGCACCGGGTCGCTGTTCCGTCTGCTGCATCTGGCGGCGCTGGCCACCGGCATCTGGGGCGTCGCCATGTACTGGCTCGCCGGGTACATCTACTTCCGCCAGGGAGTCACCGTGCTGCGCCAGGAGCTGCCGCAACGGCATGAGCAGCGAGAGCGCGAACGGCGTGAGAAGGCCCGCGCATGAGCGTGGACGAGCCGGTGCCGGCATCATATCCAGCGGGGAGAGGAACGGACGGAGCGCCGACAAGGCGTCGTCGTTCGGCATTCTCCCACGCGTACGGGGGACTCCTATCCCACCATACCGCCCAGGCAACGGCTCCGCTGAGCGAGCGGGAACGCCGCCGACGCATCCGCCAGGACGATTCCTTGAGACTCATCGACGATCTGACCAACCGTCCGCTCGACCCGATCTATCTCGATTCGAACCTCGCCACCCACCGCGAATCGCCGATGATGATGTGGGTGACGCGCGTGGTCTGCTTCATCGTCTGCATCGGCGTCGGATTCCTCGGCAGCCTGTTCGTGCAGCAGCTCCATTCCGATCCGCGCAAGGCGGTGAGGGCGTCGCTCGCCGCCGAACTCGAATCCTCGCAGAAGAACGTCGGCAAGCTCACCGGCGAGGTGAACACGCTGCGCGGCCAGATCGAACGGCAATCGAAACGTCTCGACGTCGCCGGCTCCACGCAGACCGTGTTGGACGACGAGATGGCCAGCGGCCAGGTGAAGGTGACCGGCGAGGGCGTCACGCTCACCGTATCCAACCCGATCGCCGCCTCCAATGGCTCCACGAACGGCGCCACGCCGCGTGAATCCTCCGGCGGGCATCTGCGCGTCGTCACCGACGCCGACCTGCAGCAGCTCGTCTCCCTGCTCTGGCAGTCCGGTGCCGAGGCGATCGCGGTGAACGGGCATCGGCTCGGCATCCAGACCTCGATCCGCACCGCCGGCGGCACGATCCTCATCGGATTGGACGCGGTCGACAGCCCGTACCGCATCGAGGCCATCGGGGACAGGACCGCGCTGTCCCAGGTCGCCGATCCCGACAGGCTTGGGACCCTGTATGACGCCTACAAGGACGCCGGCATCACCCTGCAGATGAAACAGTCGAAGTCGATTACACTGGAAGCGGCCGTAGTCGGAGACATCAGCTACGCGAGGAAGGCGAAGTAATGGCAGCAGTGCTCGGACTGATCATCGGCGTGGTGATCGGCGTGTTCGTCCAACCGGACATTCCCGTATGGATACAGCCGTATCTGCCGATCATGGTGGTGGCGGCGCTTGACGCGCTGCTCGGCGCCGCGCGCGCCTATTTCGAGCGCCGCTTCTCCGATCGCGTGTTCATCATTTCGTTCTTCGCGAACGTCATCACCGCCACGCTGCTCGTCCTGCTCGGCAACCAGCTCGGCGTCGGCTCGCAGCTGCAGACCGCCGTCATCGTCGTGCTCGGCATCCGCATCTTCTCCAACGTGTCCGCCATCCGACGGTTCATCTTCCGAGGCTGACATGGCGAGACGAAGCAGGAAACCCGCACGGAACGGCGGGAACATCATCGGCGAGATGAAGGCGCGCGACGCCGCCGAGAAACGCAACGATTCGTTGGAGACCGGATCGTTCCCCCAGGTCGGCAAACGTCGGGACGGCAAACGTGAGCTCGGCGGGGCCGGACTGAAGACCAAACTCGCCTCGACGCTGCTCGTCGTGCTCATGTGCGCCCTCCTCGGCTTCGGCTACATGACGCAGATCAACAACACGCAGTCCACCTACGAGACGATGAGCGAGGACGAGCTCGTACGCCTCATCAACGAGACCAGCACGCAGGCCACGAACCTCGAACAGCGCAAGAACGAACTCACCAGCCAGCTCACCAGCCTCAAGGCCGCCGCCGACCAACGCGACCAGGCCGAGAAGATCGCCAAGCAGAACGAAGAGACCAGCGGCATCATCTCCGGTAGGCTGCCCGCGCAGGGGCAGGGCGTGATCATCCGCATCACCAAGGGCACGAAGCAGAGCATCGACGCAGCCACGCTGTTCACCCTCATCGAGGAGCTGCGCAACGCCGGCGCCGAAGTCATCTCCATCGGAGACGTGCGCGTCGTCACCTCCACCTCGATCGTCAAAGGCGACGATGGCAAGCTGCAGTGCGACGGCGTCACGCTCGACACGCCGTATGTGGTGCGTGCCATCGGCAATCCGGGGGACCTGCAGAACGCGGTGAACATCGCGGGCGGCATCGGCTCCAGACTCAAGGTCATGTACGGTTCACGCGTCACCGTCGAACAATCCGACGACGTCGTCATCAACGCCGTGCGCGGCGAAAAGCAATATAAGTACGCAAGGACGGTAGAATAGGAAACCATGACAGAACCAATTCCCAGCGCAGGCGAGACGACCATCATCGGTCTGCCCGCAATCACCATTCCCGTAACCGCGACCGGCGACCGTCCGCTCACCACGGAGGATCTCGACACCATCGCCCGACTGTCGGAGGGCACGGCGCTGCTGATCTCCACGCGAGGCGCGGTGTCCGGCTCCCGTTACCTGCTCGATGAGGACGAGGTGACGGTGGGGCGCGACCCGCGTGCCGACATCCTGCTCGACGACTCCACGGTCTCGCGTTCACACGCCGTGTTCCGTCGCACCGGGGGAGTGTTCACCGTCGTGGACGCCGGTTCCCTGAACGGCACGTACGTGAACCGCCAGCGTGTCGACCAGGCCACGTTGAAGAACGGCGACGAGATCATGATCGGCAAGTTCCGTCTCGTCTTCTTCACGAAGTCGGCCGTCATCTCCTGACGATGGTCCACAGGGCGTAGCCGGGCACGGGAACAAGCGAGGGGAGTGACGATGGACGAGGATGATCGTCGGCTTCATCTGCACGTGCGACTCGAGGATCGTACCGATCTCAATGAGGACGCCGTACAGGGGGAACTGTTCGCCACTCCCGACGACGAGGACATCATGCGCGGCTACCGTGGCTCCATCGCATCCAAGATCGCCGGCATCACCTACCGTCAGCTCGATTATTGGGCGCGCAAGCAGATTCTGGAACCGTCGATTACGCCATCGCACGGTTCCGGATCACGCCGTCTCTACTCGTTCAAGGACGTCGTCATCCTCGCCGTGTCCAAGCGTCTGCTCGACGCCGGCGTGAACCTGCAGAACGTGACCACGGCGATCAGCTTCCTCACGCAGCGTTCCGTCGGCCAGCTCGAGCACATCACCATCATGTGCGACGGTCAGCACGTGCACGAATGCACCACCAGCGAGCAGATGCTCGACCTGCTGCAAAGCGGCAAGGCGGTGTTCGCGGTATCGGTCGGATCGCTGTGGCACCAGATCAGAGTGGCGTTGGAAGGGGAGGACTACGTCGATCTGACGAAGGCCCCGGCCAAACGCTCCACCGGTCGCCCCATCGATGATCTGACCGCTGCGCGCATGCGTAGGAAGATCCAGGAGCGGCGTCTCCAGCGGGAGCAGGAGTCCGCGCGGCGCTGAAGCCGTCGTATACGTAGTGGAGAATCAATCTGGCATGACTACGTTATGTCAGATTCGTTGTATTTCGGAGCCGATACCCGGTATTACGACATTCAGGGGGGCCTCATGGTGGACATCCTTCCAGCGGCGCTGTGGTGCGTCGACGTGGTGCTTTCGCTCAACATCATCGTGATCTGCCTGCGTCGAGGCGGCCTGCTGAAACGGTATGCGGGCGGCGTGGCACGGGTGAGCTGGCCGGTGACGATCGCGCATGTGGCATCGGCGCTGTTGGGGTTGACGCCGTATCTTGCGTTCACCTGGTTCGCCGATGGCGGATTCGATCCGGACGTACGTGATTTCTACGTCAGGTACGGTTGGCCGTCCGCAGCCGTGGTGATCCTGCTGATTCTCGTGCAGCTCGTATGCCTGTACCTGCAGGCGAGACGCGCGATGATGAGCGAGATGGATGCGCGGCTGCACCGCGCGAAGCGGAAGTGATCGGGGGAGCGTCCGACGGGGGCGACAATTGGGGATTGCGGCATGAATGTCGGATGATGAGGCATGCCGGGGTACACGCGTACATTGCTAATCTGACATAACGTACATTATCGGATAATTGAGAATAGATATATTGCGGTGCCTTCGCAGGCACACGCCCGCCCGTATATACCCACGGATACGCCACGCATGCCGCCTGTCGCACCCGTGGTCCCCGTTTCGCCTTTGTCGTTTCCCTATTCGTATCGTACCGATTGTGATTTACGGCGCTATATGAAACGACGCGCGTGAATATTCAGTCGACTGTATATTCGGTTGAATATTCACGCGCGCCGTCCAAATAATGAACTTACTTCGCGAAGTACTCGTTCACTGCGTCTCGCAATTCGGACACGTGGTCGATGATGCGGTAGCATCCATGTTCGGCCAGCTCGCCGGGTTCGGCGTAGCCCCAGCCGCAGCCCAGGCAATCGAGCCCGCACGCCTTGGCGCCGTCCGCATCGGTCCAACGATCGCCGACCATCAGCGCACGGTCGCCCGCGGCGGCATCGAAACCGATGTTCTCGAAGCAGTACCGGATGACCTGGTCCTTGTTGATGCGCGAGCTGTCCTTGCTGGCGCCGTAGATGCCGGACACCAGCGGCGTGACGCCGAAGCGTTCGCAGATCGGCTTGGCCTGGTACTCGGGCTTGCAGGTGGCGACAGCGAGATAGTACCCGTCCTCGTCGCGCAGCTTGATGAGCTGCTCGGCGATGCCGTCGAACAGCTTGTTGACGTAGCATCCGGAGACTTTCTCCCCCGGGTTGTTCGGATCGTCGAACACCTGCTTGTTGCCGTAGTAGTCGCGGTAGGTCTCCACGGCGAAGTCGAGCCTGTCGTCGGGCACGTGGTTGAGCGTGAGCGACGTGCTGATGGCCGGACCGACGAAGCGATGCAGCGTCTCGTCGTCGGGCACCGCCATGCCCAGCGCCTTGAACGTCTCCGTGACGGCGGCGAGGATGCCGGGTGCGGAATCGGTAAGCGTGCCGTCCAGATCGAGCAGGACCACGTTCTTCGGATGTTCGGCCATTGGTGTCACTCCCCTTGTTGCTGTATCGGGTTTCTACGCATTATGCCCGGTCGAGTTGACCGGGCATGAAGTTCAGGTGTCGTTCACCTGCATCACTCGTAGTCGGGAATCCAACCTTCGCGATGCATCTTGAGACGCTTTTCCAGAAGCTCCTTGAGCTCCTCCTCGCTGCGGCGTTCGAGCAACATGTCCCAGTGGGTGCGGGTGGGCTTGGCGATTTCGTTGGCGGAGGCGTCCTCGCCTTCACGGTGGGCGGTGGAACCGCAGCGGCACTCCCACTCGTCGGGAATCTCCGCGCCTTCCGCGAACGGCAGGATCGTGCGATGCCCGTTCGGGCAGACGTAGGCGACTTCCTCACGTGCGGCGAAATCGACGTTGCTGTCGGATTCCAGCGATTTCGCACCGATGCTCATACCACGCAGACTGCGTTCGGCCATAGTACGGGTTCCTCCTTGTTTTTCGACATATCCACATTACGCAACAGTTCGGACGTGGCGGTTATTCCATGCCCATCGCGACACCGCGTACATCGCGGGCCGGGCGCATGGCACCGGTCGTACCCGTCAGTCGACGCCCGAGTACGCGACGACGCCGCGGTTGACCATATCCGCCGCGAGACGCGCCCGATGCGCGAGATCGGCGTGCCCCGTACCGATGTACGGTTCGGCGGACGCGATCTGGTGCAGGATGTCCACCAGACGTTTCGCGTTGCGCACGAAATCGCCGCCGGTGAGTTCGGTGCCGTGCAGCACGTCGGCGAGGTCACGGCCGTCCGCCCACTCATACATGACGTCCAGGATTCCGGCGTCGACATCGGGCAGCGGGTCAAGTCCATGATCCTCGCACGACATGTCGATCTGGTCGCGCAACGCCTTGAGCTCGCCCGCCGCGACGGCGATCGGACCATGGATGGAACCGGGATAGTACCGTGGTTCTCCCCCGCCGCCGCGTCTGGCCTCGTAGACCAGCGAGGAGAGGACCGCGGCGAGTCCCGCGGGTGGCAGCAGGTCCAGCGCGCCGGTGAGGATCGCCTGGGCGAGCACCACGTCGAGTTCGCTGTACAGGTGACGCAGCAGCTGGCCGCTTTCGGTAAGTCTCAAATCGCGACCATGCGTCGAACCGGCATCGACCTCCTCGAGATAGCCGAGCCCGGTGAGGATGTCGCAGATGCGGTCGAACTGGCGTGCGACCGAACCGGTGCGTGAGTCGTACCGTTCCCTGACGCGTTTCAGCTCGCGCATCTCGCGCATCCAACGATGCCCCCATTTGAGATGCTGCTGCAGATCGGGGCACTCCCGGCACGGGTGATGCTGATCGGCCCTGCGCAGTTCGCCGATGCGGCGGTCGAGATCACGGAACGCCTCGGACCGCTCCTCATCGGAGCGGAACACGGTCCGCTTCAGCCGGTTGCGTTCGGTCTTCTCCAAATCGCTCAGTCGCATGCGCAGATCCATGAATCCGCGGAAGTCCCCATGGTCGCAGGCGAACGCCTTCTCATACCCTTCGATGGCGTGTTCGAGCGTGTCCATCTGCGATTCCAGCTGCCACGCGGAGGCGTTCGCCTCCCACTGCGCGAACGAATGGTCAAGCGTCACGCGCGAGGTCTCGTAGTCGCTGGAGTTCAGAAGATTCACCGCCATGTTGAACGTGGCCTTGAAGCTGGAGTGCAGCGGATAGACGCGCTTGCTGGACAGCGCGGCCGCCGTGGCCGGCACGAACCCGTGATGGTCGACGACGATGGCATGGCCGATGGTGTCGATGCCGCGTCGTCCCGCACGGCCGGTCAACTGGGTGAACTCCCCCGGCGTCAGCGCGACGTGGCCGGTGCCGTTGAACTTCTCCAGCTTCTCCACGACGACGCAGCGGGCCGGCATGTTGATGCCCAGAGCCAGCGTCTCCGTGGCGAACACCATCTTGACGAGCCCCTCCTCGAAGAGCCGTTCGACGATTTGGCGGAACAGGGCGATCATGCCCGCATGATGCGAGGCGAAGCCCTCTTCGAGCGCGAACCGGAACCGGGAGAAGCCCAGCGCCTTGAGATCGGCCTGGGAGAGCTGCCCCTCCACCATTTCGTCCACGATGTGGCGGATGCGGTGCATTTCCTCTTCGGTGGTGAGCTCCAGACCGGCGTTGATGCACTGTTCGACCGCCTGATCGCAGCCGTTGCGGGAGAAGATGAAGTAGATGCCCGGCAGCATGTCGAGATAGTTGAGCTCGTCCACGACCGCCCAACGTCGCGGCACGTGGCGTTCCGGCTTGCGCGCGGGCGCGCCGTTCCGGCCGCGTCCACCGCGTGGATCCCCCCGGCGACCGTGCCTGCGCGGGCGTTCCTCGCCTTGGAGTCGCGCCGCGATGCGGTCGAACTGGTCGAGTCTGTTGGCGAGTTCCGGGTTGAGTTTGGGGGTCTGGTCGCCGTCGCCTCCGCGACGGTACAGGTCGATGATCTCGGGTTCGGTGCGGTCGTCCTTCTGCACGATCACATGCTGTTCCAGCGGCACGGGCCTTTTCTCGGATACGACGAGTTCGGTCTCGCCACGCACCGAGGAGATCCACTGGCTGAAATCCTCCACGTTGGACACCGTCGCGGACAACGCCACGATGCGTACCCGCTCCGGCAGATGGATGATGACCTCCTCCCACACGGGACCGCGGAACCGGTCGGCGAGGTAATGGACCTCGTCGAGGATGACGTAGCGGAGCGCGTCGAGCGTCGTCGAATGCTCGTACAGCATATTGCGCAGGACCTCGGTGGTCATCACCACGATGTCCGCCTCCGAGTTGATGGAGGTGTCGCCGGTGAGCAGGCCGACGCGATCCGCGCCGTAGACGTCGACGAGGTCATGGTATTTCTGGTTGCTCAGCGCCTTGATCGGCGTGGTGTAGAACGCCTTGACGTTATGCTCCTGAGCGAGGAAGACGGCGAAGTCCGCGACGACGGTCTTGCCGGCTCCGGTGGGTGCGGCCACGAGCACGTTGCGGCCGGCTTCGAGGGCTTCGTTCGCCTGCTTCTGGAAATCGTCCAGTTCGAACGGCAACGTGCCGGCGAACCGTGCGGCGATCCCCGCCTGCCGCTGTTGCCGCTTACGGAACGCCGCGTATCGGGCGGCGGGCGATGATGCCCGTCCGGCGTCGTCGTTGCGGCTGACGTGGTTCGTATGGTGCTTCGAGGCCATGATCGTGTCTACAGAGCGTCCTTCCATCGCTTCCATGCCTGCACATGACGGTCACGCGTCGCCTGACGGCGCGCGATGACTTCGGCGTGGGCGTTCTCATACCGTTCGGCCGCGACCTGCAACGGCTGGGTGAAGATGGGCTTATCGTCTTCGGAGGAGATTTCGGCCGGCTCTCCCATGGTGGCCAGCCGATCAGTCACCTGCTCCCCCGTGCGCGAGATGGTACGCAGGGCGGCCATGCCATGACGGAATGCATAGACGCCGCCGATGACGATCATCGCGAGCATGAACAACACCAGCAACAGCCAAACCCACCAAGGCATGGTGACTCCTTCCTCCGTCGCGCCGTCATAGCGGCATAGCGTCCGCTTCAGACCGTGTCGCCGTCATGCGTGACGACGCTCAGCTCCCTTTGCGCACGCGCGATGATCATCGAGCGAAGCGTCTCCGGGGCCACGGCCACGATATGGCGTGCATGCGCGATGCAGAACGCCACGAACCATGAATCCGAGGATACGATGAGGTCGACCTTCTCGCCGTCGCCGTAGGGCTCCACGGTGGCGCCGGGAAGGTTCTGCACGAATCCGGAGTCCTTGGCATCGGTGATGAACGTGGCGGCGGTGCCGTTGTCGAAACTCCACTTGCGAAGCTCGCTCAACGGCATCTCCGGAATGTCGAGCGCCGTGGTCGGTTCGACCAGCTTGGCCTGTTCGATGCGGGCGATGCGCAGCACCTGCCATGTGCGGGGCTTCCCGTTCGCCCTGTTGACGGCCGGGTTCCTGAGCACCAGGTTGAGCTTGTCCTCCGGGGCAGCCTTGGACACGTCCGTCCAGACGGCCACGTAGTACACGCCTTCATCCACGTAGATCTTGACCGGTGCGACCAACCGGCGGCGCGTGTTGCCGGCGCCGTCCGTGTAGGTCATGTCCAGCAGCGAGTTCGCGTTGATGGCGCGCTTGACGGTGCCGAAGTTATGGGGTTCGAGCTCGTATCCGGTCAGGCTCAGCCATGGCGTCTGCCCCGGCTTGACGTGCTGATGCAGACGATGGTAGAGGTTCTCGGCCTGGGCGCGCTGCTCGTCCGGGAGCAGCGGCGAATGCGCGAGATAGCTGACCGATGCGGTCAGCATGCTCAGATACTGCGGCGAAATGCCCGCAAGACGTTCCAGACCAAGCGAGTTCGTGGCGGAGACGATGCCTTCGGCGTCCAGCAGGGACCAATCGATGTCGAAGAACTGGCTGCCCGCCATTTCGCCGTCGTCGGAGACCGTGGTGAGCGTGTTGATATCCTTGTGGATCACGTTCACGGACTTCTTGAGCTCCTCGGGCGTCTTCGCCTTGCCGATGAACCGGATGGCCAGCTCCTCGAGCGAGAACTCCTCGCCGAGATGGGCGGAGAGGAACAGCATGAGCCTCAGACGGCGGTCCACCTCGCTGCCGGTCTGGAACGAGGCCTTCTTGCCGTGGGACTTGCCGCTCTCCTTCTCATCGGGATCGGCCGCGTCCGAACCTTCCCGGGATTCTGCCGCGATGGAGCCGTCGCGCATCACATCCTCGACGGAACGCATGTCCTCCGCGGCCTTGAGACGGCGGTGGAACGCGTCCGCGGCCTCCTGCGGGCTCACGATGGAGGCTCCCGGATGCTCCAGCACATACATCGCCAAATCATCGGAATCGGTGTACGCGACGTTGATGTGCTCGCCGTCCACGTCGATGGTGGCGGCGAAGCGACGGGAGTCGATGACCTTCACCAGCGCGTCCGGGATGGTCTGCGTGCCGAGGCCCGGGGCGATCGAATCGAGTCCGAGGCCGGGAATCGGGGTCTGCGGCACGCGTGGAGCCGTGCGCGAGGCGTGGGCGTTGCCGGACTGCTGCTCGTGGTCGCTCGACATGGACATGGAGCGGGCGAGATAGTTGGCCGCCGCGAGCACCGACATGTCCTCCGGCTCGAACCTCAGACGAATCCGAGGTTCGTCGCCGAGCTGGAGACGATACGAGGCGAAGTCCTGCCCCTCCGATTTGGAGGAGTATTCGGGCTGACGGGACTCGATGGCGATGCCCATGGCGGCCAGCTTCGCACGGTCGCGTTGGAACTGCTTCGCGAATGCCGCCTTCGCCGCCTGATCGGCCAACTCGCCGTACGAGTCGGCATACGCCTTCACGCGCTGTGCGATCTGACGTGAGGTGAGCCATTGCGGGAACGCGGATGACAACACGGCCAACACATCAAGCTCATGCTTGCCCCACTTGTCGGAAAAACGCCGCCTCCCGGTGCTACCCTCTGCCATTAGTCCTCACGTATCGTTAAGGTTAAATCTCAACTGCGCCTCGTGAGCGCAACCTCCATCTATATTACGGTGTTTTTTCCGGAGTCGTCGGCTTTTCGCCAAAATTGGCTCCGTTTTTTGTGTTTTTAGATCCAGTCGTCGGGTTCGATGCCCTGCGGACCCACGTATTCGCCGTTCGGTACGTAGCGGGCTTCGCCCTTGTCCTCGAGCTTCGCGTCGGCGAACATGATGATGTCCCTGCCGAACGTCCAGTCGCCCTCGATGGTCACCGAATTGGCGGCGGCGAGGGACGGCACGTTGTACGGGAAGCGCTCGTCGAAGTCGTGGATGTTCTTGTAGTAGCGCGGGTCGAGCGTGACGTTCGGGAAGATGTAGTTGCCGTCTTCCATCTCATACGTATCCGTCAGGTGGAATCGGTCGGATCGCATGATGAACAGGTCGTCGGTGGTCTTGACCGGCAGGAAGCGCATGCGGTCGACCTGCACGCAGATGGCGCCGTCGAACAGGCCGATGGCGGCACCCATGGCGGTCTCCAGCTGCAGGACGGGCGTCGTCGACGAATCCGTCGGGTCGACGGTCTTGTGGTTGAGGATCACCGGAAGCGGCAGTACGCCGTCATGCTCGGCCAGCATCGCCTTCAGCGCGCTGACGCGCACCCAGATCGAATTGGTGTTGAAGTACGGGTGCTTGTCGATGTTCTGTGCGTCCTTCTTGTCCTCGGGGCGCACCTGGCTCATCTCGCGCAGCATGAGACGGCCGGTCTTGCGGTCGCGGACGATGTGGCCGCCCTTGCGGTCGGCCTCGGTGCGGCGGGCCACCTCGACCATGAACGGCGCGCCCGAATCCTCGAAGTACTGCGCCAGCGTGCGGGACGGGCGGGCGCCGAGATTGTCGGAGTTCGAGATGAACAGGTATTCGAAGCCGTGCTCCTCCAGCTTGTCGAGCAGGCCGGACTCCCAGATGGTGGAGTACAGGTCGCCGTGTCCCGGCGGGCACCATTCGAGGTCGGGGTTCTGCGGGAACGAGACCGGCTCGCCGGTGGCCAGGTCGATCTTCGGCTCCACATGCTGCACGATCTCCATCGGGATGTCCTCCTGATGGAACTTGCGGTTGTGGTGCAGCACCTTCATCGTGTCCGCCGAAGTGCGGAAGGAGTTCATCAGGGTGAGCGGCAGCTCGACGTCCAGACGGTTGCGTGCGGTGAGCACCTGACCGAGGATGATGTCGATGAAGCGCATCTGCTTGGCCTTGTGGCGGCGCACGGGCAGCAGCGACTTCGCGCAGTCGAGGCCCATCGACGTGCCGAGGCCGCCGTTGAGCTTGAGGAACGCGGTCTTGGCGAAGGCCCCGACGGCCTTGTCGTGATCGATCGTGTCGTAGATGTCGTGGAAGCTCGGGACGCCGGTGAGAGGCTCGACGTCGGACTCCTGGATCCAGGTGGCTCCCTCGTCGTTGCGCCACACATCGTACAGATGCCTGAACTGGCTGATGGCCATTTCGCTCATGCCGTGATCGCGCATCTTCGCGGCGGACTTATCGAAAACGTCTGACAACTATCTCTCCTTTACGACTATTCGATAGACGACCAGTGTACCGGATATTGGAAGAACGCCATCGTCATGCCGGAAAACATGGCGTGTAGAAATGGTGAACGATAGGATGAAATCGGCGGAAACAAGCGCTTTCACACGCCGCTTCCGCCTGATGCTCGCGAATCACGCCCTCGGGACGACGTCATATCGCCGCGGCGGCGAGGACCCCGGCGGCGGAGCTCGCCGACAGTCCCACGACGATGATCACGATGATGAAGATGATGTACAGGACGATGAGCGCGGCCGACAGGATGACCGACACGAGCGCGCCCTTGCCCGCTTTCGCCGCGTCCAACGGGCGCGTGTCCTTCCAGACCAGCCAAAGGATGAGACCGGCGACGGGGACGAAGAATCCCAGGACCGCCCATCCGAACGAACCGCTGTCCGCGGGGTCCGTGTAGACGGGCCGCGGGTAGCCGTAGGGTGCCCCATACGGCGGCGCAGGCTGCTGGGCGTACGGGTACGCCATCTGCGGCTGGGGTTGTTGTGCCGCATATCCGTATCCGGGTTGCCCGGATACGGGTTGCTGAGGGTGCTCCCCCATCGTCGTGTAGGATTGCCATTCGGCGTCGGGAGGGACGTACGACTGTTGCGTGTACGCGTCGTATGCGCTCCGTTCCACGGCGGAGGACTCGGACTGCGGAATCTCTGTTTCAGGCTGCTGCGCCTGAGGTGCTGTCTGGTTCGGCTCTGACATGACAGACTCCCTTCGTTTGTCCAAGGATATTCCCTGTACTGGGGATGATGCAAGCGCTCGAAGATGATGGCGGCGTGATGCGGGACGACACGCCAGCGATATGAGGCGTGTCGGGGTGGGCGCTCCCATTGCGTTCCAAGAGAGAGAATGGATGGCATGTCATGGAATGCAAAAAGTCCGGAACCGCTGAGATTCCGGACCATCTGGTCGGACCAGCGGGATTTGAACCCGCGACCCCTTGACCCCCAGTCAAGTGCGCTACCAAACTGCGCTATGGTCCGATGTCGCATTTGCAACAGTCGAATAATTTACCAGATGGTTCTGGAAACGCAAATCGGCGTGTCTTATTCGTGCCGAACCAACCGGAACAGTCGGATTCGTCAGAACAGGATGGCAGCACCCATAAGCAGTAAAGCGATCGCGGGGAATGCGAATTGCTTGATCGCAGCACCTCGCTTGTCAGGACTGCCGATGGACAATACCAGAGCTGCGAGGACCATGGACGAGGTCCCGGCGGTTATCAGAGTCACTCCTGCGATGTGGTATCCGGACAGCGACAATGCCGATCCCACTATGGCCATGATGCCGAGGAACAGATTGTAGAAGCCCTGATTGTACGCCATCTCCTTCGTGGCCTCGGCCTCTTGGGTGGATCGAATGGAGAAAATCTCCATCGTCCTCGGTTTCGTCCAACGGAACGATTCCAGAATGAAGATGACGACATGGAGCAATCCTGCAAGAATCGCGAAGATGCAGGCGGCGACGAGCATGCGCGGGGTCCTTTCGATGTAACGGCGAATGAGCGGAGTGGCCCTGAATCGCCGCTGAAGGAGGCACATTCAGGGTCCGGAACACACTTTACCGTCGCAATGCCCCCGCATGGGGCTCAGTGAAGCCGTAGCCGCACGAGCAGACAGACGCTTTGCTGCTTATGCGGTATTCACGAAACGATGGGGCATCAACAGGCGGGGCGTTGGGAGGAGTTGGATACACCCCCAACACATCAGGAATTCAATGGAAAGTCGCGAGAGACACCCTTCGGTACGCTACGGTGCTTGTTGACAGCCCGTACGTAGACGCGTTCTCTGCTATTGACGGCATATGCCGCGTCTTGCCAGCTAGCTTGCTGGCAAGACGCGGCCCGCATGCAATCCATGGAGTATGGGGGTAGACGAGTCGTTACCGGTGTCTAAAGGGCGAAATTCCGTACGAGTTCAGGAACTGTTAGCTGGTGCATTGTTCATGCAACGAGATGGGGATGGCAGGAGCATCGAATGGCAAAGCAAGCCGAAGAAGAGGCTTCTGCTGTTTTCGTGGGTTAGGTTCTTGGTTGTGGTAGTCGTATGTTGAGTCCGCCGCATCGGAGCATGATCAGGGCGATGAGGTTGGTGACGTGGTGGAAGCCGTAGCCATGCGGATGGCGACCTTGATCCTGTTGCTGAACGCCTCGAGCCTGGCGCTGGAATAGCCCAGCCGGATGGTTCTGAGGATGTCGGACCGGTGTCGCCGGATCTTCCTGGAGAGTTCGACGATTTCGGGAATACGGCTGTAGGACGCCCAGAACACCCAGTGGTTCAGCTTCTCCCGGGCCTGTCCGATCGGGTGTCCGAGCAGGGTCCTCAGCAGTTCCTTGAGCTGCCAGGCGCGGTAGAGCTGGCCTTTCGGGTCCGTGTTCCCGATGCCGTCGAGCGTCTCGTTCTGTTTGCCGGTCAGGCCGTCGAGGTTCTTCAGGACCGCGTATTTGACGCCGCGCATGCGTCTGGCCGCCTCCTCGTCGCCGTTGCGCCTCGCATGGTTCCACAAGCGTTTGCGGCCCCTATCGAGCGCGCCGGTCATCCAGCCGACGATGTGGAATCCGTCGAGCACGCGCTCCGCCTGCGGACATCACTCGTCGACGAATGAGTCGATCCAGCGGGTGCCGTCCCCGGTGACGACCCGGATGGAGGCGCGCTGTTCGGGTGTGAGTGCCCTGAAGAACCGGCCGAACACGTCCTTGCCGTACCCGTCGTGCGCCCAGATGACGCGGTGGCGTTCGTGGTCGACGACGGTGATGTACGTGTGGCCTTTGCAGTAGCTGGTCTCGTCCACGCCGATCGCGCGCAGGCCGTCGAACGGGCACGGCATCGACGTCCTCAACCGCTCGGCGACCCTGCGGGCGATGTTGCCCGCGGTTTTCCACGCCACGTGCAGGAAACCGCTGACCGTCTTCTGGTTGGCGGCGCTCATCAGCCACGCGCACTCCGACTCGAAATCGCGCGTGAACCGGCTGCCGGGCTCCGCCCATGGTACTTGGGCGACCACGATCCCGCATTCCGGGCAGTCCACGCGGAGCATGTCGGCGACCAGCTCCACCTGCCAGCAGCCGAAATCCTGATGACGCCAACGGCGGGCACCGCCGCCCCGGTCATAACCGCAGCGGCGTTTGCCGCAGCGAGAGCATCGGAGCATGCCCTCATGCGGGCGCACATGGACCTCGAGCACGGGCTCGGGGCGCATGGGGCGAGTCGACAATCCGCGCGTCCTCGACGACCGTGTTTTTGACGTTCAGTAGTCGGGTGAATAAGCTCTTGTCTAGGCGTTTTCCGTGGTTCATTTCTTTGGTCGGGAGCAGAATGCGCGGGAACGCCCCTCACACTTACACACTCAACGGCTCAACGACGAACCACTACCCACAAAAACAGCAATAGCGCCCCAAATTACCATTGAGATGCTTCAATGGCGCTCATATTGAGTATTCTAGAGTATTTTGCCTTGATGATATTTTCGCAGGCTTCTTTAAGCTCTTGATGTAAAGCCTGTGTGGATAAAATATTTGATACTGCTTTTTTCATATCAAAAAGAACAGGCCATGCATTTTCTTCATCTTTGACAGAATGGTCCGCCATATTATAAATAGATCCGTAAGTATATTTGATTAAATCCTTGAAAAATCTTTCTGCTGCATTATTGCTATCTCTCTCCTTAAAGGAGCCGACGTCACAGTCAATATAACTGCATAATGTATTGAAACAAAAACTAATTTCTTTTTCTCTGTAACTAAGTTCTTTTTCACTGTCGCTGTTTATTTCTATTTGAAACCTCCCAAAATCGGTATACATCTCAATCAGTAAATATAGTACACCAAATACATTCGATGGAGTATATGAATTCTTTTCCTCATCTACATTGGAAATCTGTGCAACAAAATCTTGCCTCAAATCATCATTGAGAAACATTACATCCATGAACTTGAAGAAAGAATAATTTTCATTCCATGATCGAATCATTAAGCCATCTCCAGAAAAGAAGGAGTTGGCGATAAAAGACCAGACAGAGGGGGAAACGGGATCGGTCTGAGAGTTTGGTCCTTGATAGTTCTTAATATCTCTTAGCGTCCGTTTGCGAAGCGTTCGACCAAGTGACGGGCACAATGACCATGCGACCGTCCGGGCCCAGACATGCTGGATAACCAACAATCCATCTGGCTCGTCTATTCTTGTATCGACGGTTACACTGTCCAGATTATCATCTTGCAGCGCAGATATCGCATCTTCAATATATATGGAATTTGTCTTATTTAAAACATTGACAAGGAATATAGGTAAACTTCCATGCATCCAGTAATCTTTGTGTTTGCCTACAGGAATATCTTGAGGCTTATCTCTTTCCGAAGATGACTTAAGTTGGAATCCGGCCAAAAGGCTTGTGGCTACAGGAGTATATCTAGTGCTTGTGGGAGTGAGTTCTGATGGCGGCAATGATGCTATGCCAATCACATCGACGCCATTGTCGTTTTCCAGTGGCCAATCAAATGGTGTAAAATTATGCCCCAGTAGGTATCTCTTAAAGAGAAGAACCCCTTGTTGTTCGGATATTATGTTACGTCTTGCTGAATTATATTGAATTGACATATTACTCCTTTTTTTAATTACACCATGGTAGTGTTTCATATTTATTTCGTTGCTGCTGCGTATGTTGAAACGTCCTGAATAGGCCAACTAGCTGCTGCGCGTGAACATCAACGGCGCGGCATTGTCCTGCACGCTCGCGAACGAGCTTCGCAAGCTGCGCGTGTCCAACACCGGCGGGCGTCTCTTCCCGGAGATCCCGCTGAGCTTCAACGGCTCTTCACATTTTGGTATATAGGAGTGGGTTTGTCGGGCTTGTCCGAATCCGGGCTTCTCTTTCCCGCTTGGCAGGGGTACATCCTCACCGCTCCGGACATCCACCTGCGTTACGAGGGGTACTTGATTAAGGCTTATCCGAGGAGCAGGCGCCGCAACGGCCGTAATGTACCTCGATGCAGCACCCCTAGGCACCCCTCATACGCCAGTTGCCTCCGGAGAACGACGGGAAGGTACCCCTGCCAAACGAGAATTCGACGGAATGACGACCGGTCACTCCCGACTTGCCGCTGCCCACTCCGGATTGGCGGGCACGCTGGACGGCATCCGCGCGTGCACGAGCACCACCGTGGAAGGCCAGTACGTGAACGCGAACGATTCTAACCGGCCTTACACGGCATGATGTGGAACACCGTGTTTCGCTTCCCGCGATTTTGCGGGCGGGGCTCTCGACGGTTGCTAAATCATCATCAGCGATGACAAAGCATACCCGTACCACGTGGTTGACCATCCAGTTCCACCGACGGCGGCACGGAGTTGACTGCATGGGACATGAGCGTCGAAGCTACATATACAGAAGACTGATGGAAAGGCTCCCTGCGCTCCAGAGCCAATAACGGGTTCGAGAGGTAAGGAAGCCTTGCTCATCCAATATACTGAAAAGCTAAACTATGCCGAAGGGCAAAGTCAGGTTCCATAGCTCCGGCGCGCTGGATGTACTTAACAGTGTGGGCGTGCACAATGACATTGAACGGTGCGCCGAAACCGTGCCGAAACAGCCCACCCTAGAACCGCTGGGCCACGTGCGCGATCAGCGGCAGCATCGCGACAGCCAGAACGAGCGTCATCGCCAGGACCATTCCCGCCGGATAGACGCTGTACGCCCAGCCGTACACGATCTGTCCGAGGGGTTGCGCGCACATGCTCGCGGAGAGCGCAAGCGACATCACCTTGCCGGTCATGTCCTCGGGGCAGTCCATCTGGATCGCCGGCACGGCGATGAGGTTCGCGAGGGTGATGGCGACCATGGTTCCGCAGGTGCTCGCCGTGAGTACCGCGAGGCGCACTCCCCCGCCTGCGGGAAGCGTCATGACGAGCGTCTGGGGCAGGATGGTGAGCGAGAACGCGGCGATTGACATCGGGAATCGCCGCATGGAAAGCGACTTCGCAATCCTCCCGCCGACGAGCGCGCCAAGCAGACCGGATGCGCCCACGAGACCGTATGCAAGACCATACGCCGTGGAGCCGAAGCCCAGCACGGTCCGCACCATGTAGGGGAAGCCGACCTCCGCATAGCCCGTCACCAGGAAGTTGAGCGCTGCGCAGATCAGCACCAGGTGCAGCACATGAGGGCGTTCGCGGGTGAGGAAACGTCCGGCCGCGCGCAGATCGTCCAAAGCCGAGGCGCGCCCACCGTCCGCGCGTGCGGGGGCACCGAGCCGGATGAAGCACTCCACGACGGCGGCCGTGCCGAACCCCGCGATCGTGATGCCCATCATGGGCATCACGCCCACCGCCGTGTAGAGCACGCCGCCAAGTACGGCCGGCACGAGCGTGCTCGTCTGGTTCACCACGTTCACCACGGCCATCGCGCGCCGCATCACGTCCTCGCCATGGGAGCGGAACATCTGCGGCAGCGCCGCCTGCACCGTAGGCGTCTCCATGGCATCGAGCACGGCGAGCACCACCTGCATCACGGCGATTGCCCCCAGATTGAATCCGATGACCGAAAAGACCGCCGCGCAGGCAATCACCGTCACGGCGGAGAGCGCGTCAAGCATCACCATGACGGTCCGGCGGTTCGTGCGGTCCGCCACCACGCCACCAAGGGGCGAGAGCAGGATCGTGGGCAGGATGCTCGCGGTGAGGATGGAGGCGAACGCCGCCGCCGAGCCGGTCTCGTCAAGCACCCACATGGACATGGCGAACCGCAGCATGAGGTTGGCGAAGAGCGATATGCCGAGGCCTGCGACGAGCAGGGTGAAGTCACGTACACGAAGGGGGGCCGCGGCCTGGCCTCTTTGCGTCCGAATCGGATATTTGGATGTGTTCGTCATCGTGGATTCCTTTCCTGTGGATTAGTCACGGTATCTATTCAAACCGACCGTCGGTCTGTTATGGTGACGACAATGCACCCAAGACAAAGGGCGCGGGAACGTTACGCCATCTGGGACACCGGGATGCGCGGGATGACGCCCCCGGATGCGCCGCCTATGCGGCCGCCGCCTCCCCTTCCGGCATCAGCGCCGTGAGACCCTTGACCGCCCGCGGGATAAGCGTCTCGTCGAACACCGGCACGCCGATGGCGTCGAGCATCGTGGCGAGGCAGCGTATGCGGCGTTCCATGTCGGCACGATCAGCGGGATAGAAGCAGGGCATGAGCCAGTAGTTGCCGAGGAGTGAGAGCAGCTGCGCCGCCTCCTCGGGATACGTCGTGGGAATGGAGCCGTCCTGTACGCCCATATCGATGAGCGTGCGGAAGGACTCCGGCAATCCCGTCGACCAGAAGCGCATGTTCGCCGTGAAGAACGCGGGGTCCTTGAGCAGCGCCAATTGGGAGCGGACAAGGTCCAGATGGTCGGGGGCGTCCACGGCGGAAACGATGAGCGTACGCAGCTTCTCAAGCGCGCTCATGTCCTTGCGGTTGATGAGTTCGTCAAGGAGGCGTGCGGTGGCGGCCCACTCGTCGGCGTTCAACTGGTCGAGAATCGCCTCCTTCGATTTGAAATGATGGTAGAGGCCGCCCTTGGAGAGGTCGCCCAGATCGTTCAGGATGTCCTGGATGGACGTCTTCTCATAGCCCTTTTCGGCGAAGAGCCTACGGGCGGAATCAAGGATCCGCCGTTCGGTCTCCTCGGGATGTGCATTGCGTGCCATGTGGTCCTCCTTCCGTTCGCTGTCTCCGACAGTATACAGACCGTCGGTCGGTCTGTCAAACTGATTCAAAGCGCCGCCGGGCGATATGATCGAATGTCATATGATTCGGTAGTGAAGTCCAACCACAACCGGTAACCAAGGAAGGACGGACCATGGCATCACTCAGCGGCAGTCGCATACTCATCATCGGCGGGACGTCGGGATTCGGTCTGGGAATCGCACGACGGGTCCTTGGCGAGGGTGCACAGGTCACGGTGATCGGCCGGTCACCCGAACACGTTGCGACCGCGGGGAGGGAACTCAGCCCGTTGGGAACGGTCGATGCGATCACATTGGACGCTACGGATGAACGACGGCTTGACGAGTTCGTCAAGCCGAACGCGCCGTTCAACCATGCGGTGTCGATGATGGGCGGCGCGATGGGAGGTGGATTCCTTGACAACACCGTGGACGACGTACGTGCCGCGGTGGACGGCAAGTATCTCGTCGCGCTGCGGATTGCACGGATTCTGCTGCCGAAGATCACGGACGGCGGATCGCTGACGTTGACCGCAGGCTCCGGCGGACGGCCGTACAACGCGTCAGGCGCCGTGCTCGGCAATCTGGCGGTGGAAACGTTGGTGCAGGGCCTGGCTGTGGAATCCGCGCCGCGTGTGCGCGTGAACGCGGTGGCGCCATGGTGGACTCCGACGGGTTTGTGGCGCGAGACGCCGCCTGATCGGCTGCAGGCGCAGGCGGAGCAGATGGCGGCGTCCAATCCGCTCAAACGTCTGGGAACAATCGATGAAGTGGCGGATGCCTATGTGTTCCTGATGCGCAACGGTTTCATGAACGCGGAAACCATCCACGTCGACGGCGGCGTCAGCGCCTTGTGACGCGACGTCCGGAGACGCTTCCTCACCAATCCGGGTTCACGATCTGCATGGCGACGCCGTCGTCCATGACGCGGAAACCGTGCCTCTCGTAGAACGACGCGTTCCTGCTCTCCTCGGGCATGACCTCGATGTAGAAGTAGTCGCGGTACTTGTCTTTGAGCATCTCGATCATATGGCCTGCGATGCCGTTGCCCTGATACTCCGGGTCGACCAGCACGTAGTGCACGTAGGCGAGCATCGATCCGTCGTCCAATGCGCGCACGAGTCCTACCAGCCTGTCGCCGTCCCATGCGGTGATGACCGTGGACGAACCCATCAGCGCCTTGTACAGACGTTCCGGGTAGTCGGCGGACACCCACCCGACCGAGCGGAACAGACGACGCGCCTGCTCCTGGGTGAACGTCCTCTCTTCGGTGAACGTGATGGCCATGGCGTTCCTCCTTATCGACTTATCACCATGCGCCGGCATCGCCGGCCGGCGTGGAACCGCGGATATGCCGACACATGGTAGCCGTTCCGTTGCAAACTAGTTTGTTCTGGTTTGCAGGACGGTCTTGCGACCGTCCGCTCCAAGTCTCACGCGGCTTTCGCCGCAGCTTGGTTCGTACTTCACCGGGTCCTGCGTTGCGCGACGCGATGCGTCGTTCCGTCTTCCGGTCCCTCCATGCGCGTTTAGGGTCTCCGGGGCACTCCCGGCGACCTGGATGTTGATGGCCGCGTTCAGATCGCGGTCGATGGTCAGTCCGCAGGCGTGGCAGCAGTAGGTACGCTCGTTGAGGGAGAATTTGGTTTTCACGCTCCCGCAGTTCGAGCAGAGTTTCGAGCTTGGATACCAGCGGTCGATGACATGCAGCCCCGCACTCGTGCGGACGGTCTTGTATTCCAATTGACGACGCAGTTCAGCGAACGAGGCGTCCTCGACGGCCTTGGCGAGCCGATGGTTTCTGACCATGCCCGCCACGTTCAGATCCTCGATGCAGATGTCCGAGTACGTGGACGCGAGCATCGTGGTGAGCTTGTGCAGCAGGTCACGTCGTTGATTGGCGACGCGGGCATGCAGACGGGCGACGCGCTCTCGCGCCTTGCGATGACGGTTCGATCCGCGGGTTTTGCGGCTCAGCGCCTTCTGCGCACGCTTCAGCCGATATTCGTTGGTTCCGAGCGTATGCGGATTAGGGATGACCGTGCCGTCCGAGAGTGTCGTCAGAGTCTTGACGCCCAGATCGATGCCGACCGCCTCGCCTTTTGGCGGCTGGATGGGTCTCACGTCCGGCCGTTCCACGGTCAGGGACGCGTACCAGCGGCCCGCGCGACGGGAGACTGTCATGCGCAGCACCTTCGCGTCCCCGACACGTTCCGCGATGTTCTCCATGCAATGGACACGCCCGATGCGCGGCAGTCTCAACGCATGTCGGTCGTCGTCAATGAGGCCGAACGAGCCGGTCGTATACGCGAACCGCGGCGTCGCCTTGTCCTTGGCCTTGAACTTGGGGAATCCGACCTTGCGGCCCTTGCGTTGTCCTTTGCGGCTTTTCGACCAATTCGACAACGCGTCCGACAATGCTTCGAGACCGCTGTTGTACGCCTCCTTGCTGTTCTCACGCCACCACGGCACGCCGTTCCCATCCACGGCCAGCGTACCCTTGTTCGCATTCCACCAGCGGCGCAGCGCATACAGGGACCATTCGGGTTTTCCCTTGGCTTCAATGGCCTCCTTGACGTGCGCCAGCCCAGCATTGAACGCGAACCGGGCCGCGCCCGCATGGGACAGCAGCAACCGTTTCTGGGATGGCGTCGGATCCAACGCCACTTTGACCGCCTCAAGCATTCTCCGCCGCCTCCAATGCGGCCTTCGCCTTGCTGCGGGCGGCCCGGCGATCGTACAGGCGCGCGCAGAACGAGGTCAGCACCTCGGTCATGTCACGTACGAGGTCGTCGTCCAGTTCCGAATCGTCCACGACGACGAGTCGACGGCCCGACGCCTTCAACGCGGACTCCACGAGTCCCGCGTTCATGCGGGCCAGCCGGTCGCGATGCTCCACGACGATGACGCCTACTGACGGGTCGGCGAGAATCCGGTTGAGCTTGCGACGCCTGTCGTTCATGCCGGAACCCACCTCGGAGACCAATTCGGGATTCTCGCATCCCATATTCAAGGCGAACGCTTTCAGCCGATCCGCCTGACGCCGCAGATCCGCCTTCTGGTCGGCGGAGGATACGCGCGCGTAGCACACGGTGCGTGAACCCACGACGGTAGCGGCCGGAGTCTCGTATTTCGGGTCGTGGATGAGAATCACACCCGTCTTCGTACGCTCGAACGGCACGGGCATCCTGCCGGTGCGGCACCACAGCCACACCGTCTGCTCGTTCACCCCCTCACGGGCCGCCCATTCTCTGACGCGCATAAATCAATTATGCCATACCAAAACAAACAAAACAAGAGGAAACAAGCAGCAGATTACAACCCCGACGGCCGCCTGGCGGCTGTCTCAGAAATCAGGGACGCACGTATTCACTGGCCACCATGCAGACGGTGTCGTCGGTCAGTACGCCGTCGACCGCCCGCCGGTCGAACAGTCCATCCACCCATGTCCGGTACTCCTCGTACCCCGCTTCGTCCGGCAGCGGGCTGTGCGAGTGCGAGTCCATGTAGGCACGCCATGCGTCACGCGTGTAGCGGATCGGATTGGGGAACGAACGGACTTCGGGATTGTGGAAGAACATGGCCGTCGTGTCCTCGAAATGCCGGATGCTGCCCGTGATGACGTCACCGTGCCCGTCACGCCGGTCCGGTCGCATCGCCGAGTCAAACGACGTGACGTTGTACAGCGAAACCAGTAGGTATCGTCCGTCGCGTGCGATGCGATGGCATTCCGCGGCGAAGGCGTCCGGATCGAACCAGTGGAGCGCCTGTGCGACGGTAATCACATCCACGCTGTGCGGCGACAGTCCGGTGTGGTCGGCGGTGCCGGCGGTCACCGTCACGTCGGCGAGTCCGTGCGTGCGGTCGATGAGTTCGGCACGCATGTCGGCATCCGGTTCGACGGCGTATACGGGCATTCCCAGCTCCGTCAGCGCGACCGTGAGCTTGCCTGTGCCGGCACCGACGTCCGCGATGACGTGAACGCCACGGTTATCGGAGCTATCGGCGCCGTCGGCCGCCGACGTGGATTCCCGTCGGATCAGCCCGCCGATATACCGGATGGCCGTTTCGGGATAGCCGGGTCTCCCCGCCGCATACGCCTGTGCCTTGCCATGAAATCTTGTCTTCCCCATGCCGCATAGCATAGGCGTCCGGACGCACGTCATCGGTGGAAGGGACGGATACCGAAATCGCCGTTTCCGGTGATGACGCATAGCCATCACCGGAAACGGCGATCATCGGGTCGATGCGAATCGTAATCCGCCTACTTGCGCTTCTTCTTCTCGCGGATGTTCACCGAGATCTGGATCGGCGAACCCTCGAAGCCGAACTCCTCGCGCAGCGAACGCTCGATGTAGCGACGGTAGCCATGCTCGAGGAAGCCGGTCGCGAAGATCACGAAACGCGGCGGACGCGTCGAAGCCTGCGTAGCGAACAGGATGCGCGGCTGCTTGCCGCCACGCAGCGGATGCGGGTGGGCGGACTGCAGCTGGCCGAGGAACGCGTTGAGCTTGCCGGTCGGCACGCGCTTGTCCCACGATTCCAGCGCCTCGCGCATCGCCTTGGCGAGACGGTTCGTGTGCCAGCCGGTCTTCGCCGACAGGTTCACGCGCTGCGCCCAGGTGACGCGGTCGAACTCGGTGACCCACAGGCGTTCGAGACGCTGCTTGTCGAACTCGTCCATCGCATCCCACTTGTTGAACACGAGCACGATGGCGCGGCCCGCGTCCACGGCGGAGCTCATCACCTTGAGATCCTGGTCGGAGATCGGCACGGACGCGTCGAACAGCACGAGCGCCAGCTCGGAGCGTTCGATCGCCGCCTGCGTACGCAGCGACGAATAGTATTCCGCGCCCTTGAGCTTGTGCTGACGACGCTTGATGCCGGCCGTGTCGATGAACAACCAGTCCTCGCCGTCGATGTCGATGACCTCGTCGACCGGGTCGCGCGTGGTGCCGGCCAAATCGTTGACGACCGTGCGCTCCTCGCGGGCCAGTTGGTTGAGCAGTGACGACTTGCCCACGTTCGGACGCCCCACGAGCGCCACGCGGCGAAGGCCGGACGGCGTGAGATAGCCGGACGTCTTCTCCGCCTTGCGCAGCGAGTCGAGCGCCGCGTCGAGCAGGTCGCCCACTCCCCTGCCGTGCATCGCGGAGATCGCATACGGCTCGCCGAGTCCCAGCTTCCAGAATTCGGCGGCGAGATATTCGCTTTCGCGGTCGTCGACCTTGTTCACGGCGAGTGTGACCGGCTTGCCGGAGGCGCGCAGCATCTTCACGATGCGCTCGTCCGTGTCGGTCATGCCGACCTGCCCGTCGACGACGAGCACGACCGCATCTGCGAGGTTCACGGCGACCTCGGCCTGCGAGGCGATGGCGGAGTCGATGCCTTCGACGTCCACCTCCCAGCCGCCCGTGTCGACGAGCTTGAAATCGGTGCCGGACCATTCCGCGTCATAGCTCACGCGGTCGCGCGTCACGCCGGGAGTGTCCTCCACGACGGCGACGCGACGGCCGAGGATGCGGTTGACGAGCGACGACTTGCCCACGTTCGGACGCCCCACGACGGCGAGCACGCCCACCTGCTTCGGACCGGGCCTGCCGGACGTCTCGCCGGTGCCGCGGCCCTCGATCAGCGCCTCGTCGCCCTCGTCCAGCTCGTAGCCTTCGAGGTTCGCGGCGTAGCGCGCGTACTCCTGCTCCTCGATGGCCTCGTCGACGAGCCCGATCAGCGTGTCGAGCGTGTGCGCGAAATCCATGTCGGAATTGTCGATGGTGACGACGCCGTCCGCGGCGGTCGTGAAGTTCGTGACACGCGAGTCCATGCGGTCGCGCGCGGCCACGTCCTCCGCACCCACGCCGCCGGCCGCCTGACCGGTGCGGCGCGCCTGGCGCACCTCCTCGCGGGCGGTGAGCAGCACGCGCACCTCCGCGTCCGGGGCGACCACGGTCGTGATGTCGCGGCCCTCCGCGACGATGCCGAGCCCGCCGGAGAACGACTCCTTGTCCGCCTCGCGCGCGATGTACGCGCGCTGGGCGGCGATGAGCACGTTGCGCACCGGGATGATGTTCGACACCTTGGACACGTGCGTGGAGACCTCGGAGGAGCGGATCGCCTCGGAGATGTCCTCACCGTCGGCGGTCACGGCCGGCGCGTCCGGATCGACGGAGATGTCGAAATGATCGCCGGTGAAGAACTCGCCCACCGCCTCGGTGACGACGCGTTCATCCACCTGCTCCGCGTCGAGGTCGATGCCCTGCTTGAGGCACCACCACGCGCAGGCGCGGTACATGGCGCCCGTGTCGAGGTAGGCGAAACCGTAGTACTTGGCCAGCGCCTTCGACGTCGACGACTTGCCGACGCCGGCGGGCCCGTCGATGGCGACGCGAATCACAGGCCCACCGCCTTCGACAGGGAACGGACCTCGGTCTGGCTGAGCACGCGGTAGGAACCGGACTTGAGCTCGCCCAGCTTGATCGGGCCGATCTGCGTGCGCACGAGACGCTTGACCGGGAAGCCGATCGAACCGAAGATGCGTCGCACGATGCGGTTCTTGCCGGAGTGCAGCACGACCTTGACGATTGTGGCGTCGCGCTTCTGGTCGATGATCGCGCAGTGGTCGAGCTTGATCCAGCCGTCGTCCAGCTGTACGCCGGTCTTGACGAGACGGCGGCACACGGTGCCGGACAGCTTGCCCTCGACCGTGGCGATGTAGGTCTTCTCGACCTCGTACTTGGGGTGCATGACGTGCTGGCTCAGCTCGCCGTCGTTCGTCATGAGGATGAGACCCTCGGAATCGTAGTCGAGACGTCCCATGTGGAAGATGCGTTCGTACTTGTCGCCGACGATGTCGGCCAGCGTGTAGCGGCCCTTCGGATCGTCCATGGCGGAGAGCACGCGGCGCGGCTTGTTGAGCGCGAGCGTGACGTGGTTCGGGTTGATGCGCACGCGCGATCCGTCGACGCGGACCTGCTGGCGCGACATGTCGACGCGGGTGCCGAGCTCGGTGACGAGTTCGCCGTCCACTTCGACGCGTCCTTCGGTGATCATCTCCTCGCACTTGCGGCGGGAACCGAATCCGGCCTGGGCGAGGATCTTCTGCAGTCGGATTCCTTCGTTGTTGCTTTCATGCGCTTTCATGGCGCGGGAATATGCGTTTGGCATCGTTCTCCCAACGTGGCCTAGGGGTATTTCCAACCTGAATATGATACCGTACCCCCCGGATACGGCCCGATGTGCTACTGCTAGACTGTCAGTGCTCCGACGGGCCGCGCCCCCGGAACAACTCCGAACAAGAATCGAAGGAAACACACATGACATCTGAAGAGAACATCACGAAGGAACAGCCGTGGCCGCTTCGCGTGGGGGCCGAGCTGGTCGGCACCTTCCTGATCTGCTTCGCCATCTACGTGTTCAGCACGTTCGGCTCGATCGTCTTCCAGCTGAACCTCGCCTACATCGCGCTCGGCACGGGTCTTGTCTACGCGGCCGCCGTGCTCGCGCTCGGCGGAGTCTCCGGCGGCCAGTTCAATCCGGCGGTGACGGTCGCGGCCATGGTCACCGGCCGCACGAAGCTCGTGGACGGCATCCTCTACATCGTCTTCCAGGTGATCGGCGCCACGCTCGCGGGCATGCTCGTCAAGTTCCTGCTGCCCACCTCCGAGAACGTCACGCTGGCCCAGTGGCTGACCACCACCGTCAACGGCTTCGACAAGGGTTCCGTCGCCTACAGCACGCTCACCCAGTATGGCCTCAACTTCTCCATCACCCAGGCGATCGCCGTCGAGCTCGTCGCCGGTCTGCTCATCGTGGGCGCTGCCATGGCGACCTACGGCACGAAGCGCTACGCGCTGGCCACCGGCGTGTCCTACGCGGTGGGTGCCGCCGTCGCCTTCCCGGTCACCGGCGCCGCGCTGAACCCGGCGCGCGCCACCGGCATCGCGCTATTCGCCCAGAACCAGAAGCTTCAGGTCGAACCGCTCAGCCAACTGTGGGTGTTCTGGATCTGCCCGGTGCTCGCCGCCGCGCTCGTCGCGCTTGTGATGGTGCTCCAGCAGATGATCGTCGCCCCGAAGGCGAAGGGCGACGACCCCGCCCAGCTCACCGCATACAACGAGGCCGCCGACTCCGCGCAGGAAGCGCAGGAGACGACGGCCGATGAGGACGGCGAGGCGGACGACGCCGCGGCGTCACAGGGTGATGCCGTACACGCTGAAGTAGGTGGCGAGCAGTCCGACGCCAAGGCAGATGCCGATGAAGGAGTCGAACGCGACTGACCGCACCTTCCAAGGGCTTCGTTCGCGCATGATGAGACGGATGAGCCCGGTCACGATGGCCGTCACGGAGATCAACACCGTGGCGGCCATCGTGTATCCGAGGACCGCGAGCACGCCGGAAGCGATTACCAGCGCGGCGACGATCCACTCGAACCACGGCTTGCCCTCATGGGCTTCGGAGACGAAGGGATGGTTTTTCATGCCTGTACCTCAGTGCGTTTGTCTGGTTTGCGTGCGTTTGCGGTTTGCGATATCCATGCCGACGGGGCCGGCCGTGCTTCCCTCCGAAGAGGAGCACGGCCGGCCCCGTTCGTCGATCAGTGGAAGAAGTGGCGGGTGCCGGTCAGGTACATGGTCACGCCGGCCTTCTTCGCGGCCTCGATGACCTCCTCGTCGCGGATGGAGCCGCCGGGCTGCACGATGGCCTTCACACCGGCGTTCATCAGCGTCTCGGCACCGTCCGCAAACGGGAAGAACGCGTCGGACGCGGCCACGGAACCGGTGGCGCGGTCGGCGCCGTCCGCCAGCGTGTTGGCACGTTCGACGGCCAGATGGCAGGAGTCGACGCGGTTGACCTGGCCCATGCCGATGCCGACGGTCGCCTGGTCGTGGGCGAGCAGGATCGCGTTGGACTTGACGCAGCGGATGGCGCGCCAGGCGAACACGAGATCCTTGAGCGTGTCGGCGTCGGCCGGCTCGCCGGAGACGAGCTTCCACGCGTCCGGATCGTCGCCGGTAGCGTTGATGAGGTCCATGTCCTGCACGAGCAGGCCGCCGTCGATCTGGCGGAACTGCGTGTGGCCCTTCGGCGGTTCGGCCACCTTGAGGATGCGCAGGTTCTTCTTCTTGGTCTTCAGCAGTTCGAGCGCCGCGTCCTCGTAGGCGGGGGCGACGATCACCTCGGTGAAGATCGGACGCACGCTCTCCGCCATCTCCAGGGTGACGGTCGTGTTGCAGGCGATGACGCCGCCGTACGCGCTCACCGGGTCGCAGGCGTGGGCCTTGCGGTGCGCCTCGGCCGCGGTGGCGCCGATGGCGAGGCCGCACGGATTGTTGTGCTTGACGACGGCCACGGCGATGGACGGGGCGAGATCCCACACGGCGCGCCATGCGGCGTCCGCATCCACGTAGTTGTTGTAGCTCATCGGCTTGCCGCCGAGCTGTTCGGCGTGGGCGAAGCCGGTCTGGTCGAGCGGGTCGAGGTAGAGCGCGGCCTGCTGGTGCGAGTTCTCGCCGTAGCGCAGCGTGTGCGAGCGGTCCCAGGTGCGGGTGAACGCGGCCGGGAACTTCGCGTCGTCGACCGGCTGGCCCTCATCGTCATGGTCGGTCTCGTCGATGGTGGCGGGCTTCGGCCAGTGCTTCGCGGTCCACTCGTTGATCGTCGCGTCGTAGGCAGCGGTGTGCGCGAACGCCTTGCCGGCCAGCCAGCGACGCTCCTCGAGGCTAAAGCCCTCGCCGTTCTCCACGCGGGCGGCGACGAGCGCGTAATCGGCCGGATCGGTGACGATGGCGACGGTGGCGCTGTTCTTCGCCGCACCGCGCACCATGGACGGGCCGCCGATGTCGATCTTCTCGATGGTGGCCGCCTCATCGGCGCCGGAGCGCACGGTGTCGGCGAACGGGTACAGGTTGACGACGACCAGGTCGAACGGCTTGATGCCGAACTTCTCCAGCTGGGCGGCGTGGTCCGGGTTGGTCATGTCGGCGAGGATGCCGGCGTGGATGTGCGGATCGAGGGTCTTGACGCGGCCGTCGAGGCACTCGGGGAATCCGGTGACCTCGCTCACTTCGGTGACGGGCACGCCGAGTTCGGCGAGACGCTTCGCGGTCGAGCCGGTGGACACCACTTCGGTGCCGGCCTTGACGAAGGCCTCGGCGAGCACCTCGATGCCTTCCTTGTGGAAGACGGAGACCAGCGCCCGCTTAATCGGACGATTCGTTGTTGTCATCGGATTCCTCCTTGGTTGGTTGGTCAAGCTTGTCTGATCGTACGGTGCGCGGTGCGCGCCGCACGGCGGTGGCGCGTTCGAACGTGTCCGAACGCACGGCACGTTCGGAACGGACGGAACGGGGTTTCACGCTTCCGCGTTCATGCTCCTTCGTGGCGTCGTCCACGTCGGCGGGATTCCCGGCGTCCGTGGTGTCGGCGGAATCCTCGCCGTTGTCCGCGGACGCCGGGACATGGTCCGCCGGTTCGGCCGCGACGGCCGCGGCATTCGCGATCCGTGCCGCATGGCGTTCGACAATCCAGTGTATCCCGTAGATGGCGGACAACACCACCGCCACGGCAAGCCACGCCGCTGCGAATCCGAATGTGATCGAACGCGCGACGAGCAGGGTGGACGGCAGGATGTCGACGCCCACGTGGGACAGCCGATGCGCGCCGAGCGCGCCGTCGGACAAGGCGAAGCAGGCGCACCATGCGCCGACCGTCACGGCTCCCGCAACAATCAGGACGGCCAGATGGCCGGCCATGGTGACGACGATCCGCTTCATGGCATCGGAGCCGTCGGCGGGTTTCACCGGACGGACCCGCATCGGCCCCGGCACGAGCATGGCGAGGAGCGCGCTGACGCCTGCGGACGCCGGAATCAGGCATTGCAGGGCAATGCGGATGCGGTCGTCCGCAATCGGCTCGGGCATGAGACCGAACACCGGCAGCGGCGGCAGACCCGCCGACTGGCCCACCCACATGGTGAACGATCCGAGTTCGCCGATATGGAACCCGGCCCCGGCGAACCAGGACAACGCCCACACGACGAGATTGGGCAGCCATGCGAGGGATGCGATGGTGGTGAGGACGCGCGAGCCGTTCTCCATGCCGTCGTATTCGAACAGGGCGGTCATGGCGCTCCACCCGTGCACGATCCATACGACCGTGACGATGAAGGCGGCCACGAGCAGCACGACGGCCAGCATGCCGGTGACGACCCGGCCGAGCGCCGCCATACGGCGCACCTGCGGCGAAAGCCGTTCGTTCAGTCGTCTCCGGACGGTCGATGCGGCGGACGAGACGGGAACGGTGGCGAACGCGTAGCCGATCGTCCACACGCAGGCCGTCTTCATGGCTATCACCGCGGGCGCGTCATGCAGCTCCATGTTCGTGCCACCGGAGAACACCAGGTTGAGCGCGATCCATACGGCCAGACCGCCCAACCATCCCAGCGCCCCCGCGTCGGCCCGTGACGCGCACTGCGCGATCAGCGCGATGAGCATCACGGTGAGCAGCAGGGGCATGACCCCCACGACGATGGGGCCGGACGTGAAGCCGGTTCCCTGGCTGAGCAGCACTATGGTCTCGGTCAGGGGCAATGCCGAGGAGGGCAGGCTCTCGCCGCCCTCCTCCATGGATATGACCAGCAGCATCAGCGCGATGAAGCAGCCGAGCGATATGGCGTACAGGGCCATCGCGCCCAGCGCGGCGAGAACGCCCTTGAGCAGCGCGGAGATGCGGGCCGATGTTACGGGATTGTTCACCGCTCGAGACCCGCAAGCACCTCACGCATGATGTCGGCGGCCTGGCCGGGCGTGCGCCCGACGCGGATGCCGACCGCCTCCAGTGCTTCCTTCTTGTCCTTCGCGGTGCCCTTGCCTCCGGAGACGATGGCGCCGGCGTGGCCCATCTGCTTGCCCTCGGGGGCGGTGAAGCCGGCGATGTAGGCGACGACCGGCTTGGTCATGTGCTCGGAGGCCCACTGGGCGGCGTCCTGTTCGGCGCTGCCGCCGATCTCGCCGATCATCATCACGGCTTTCGTGTTCGGATCCGCTTCGAACGCCTGCAGCGCCTCGAGCAGCGTGGTGCCGACGATCGGGTCGCCACCGGCGCCGAGGCACGCGGTGAAGCCGATGTCGCTCAGCTCGCCCATCAGCTGGTAGGTGAGCGTGCCGGACTTGGAGACGAGACCCAGCGGGCCGCGTCCGACGATGCCGTCGGGGATGATGCCGAGGTTCACGCCGTGCGTCTCCTCGGAGGAGGCGAGCGTCATGAGGCCCGGGCAGTTCGGGCCGACGATGCGCACGCCGTGGCGCAGCGCGAGTTCGACGAAGTAGGCGGAATCCGCGACGGGGATGCCTTCGGTGATCACGACGATGAGCTTGATGCCCGCCTCAATCGCCTCGACGACTGCGGCCTTGGCGAAGCGCGGCGGGACGAACACGACCGACGCCTTGGCACCGGTGGCCTCACACGCCTCGGCGCAGGAGCCGTAGACGTGGATGGTGGCGTCCTCGCCGTCGCGCGCGGCCGGGAAGGTGACGTCGAGACCGGCCTTGCGGGCGTTGACGCCGCCGACGATGTTGGTGCCGGCCTTGAGCATGCGCGCGGTGTGCGTCATGCCCTGGTGGCCGGTCATGCCCTGCACGATGACGGGGGCGTCGTCTTCGATGAAGAGCGTCATATCAGTTGGCCTCCTTGGCTGCGATGGCGTCGGCCGCGATGCGGGCGGCCTGATGCGCCGCCTCCTCCATCGTCTCGGCGACGTGCACGTTCGGGTTGTTGGATTCGGCGAGGATGGCAAGGCCCTCGGCCGCCGCGTTGCCGTCGAAGCGGACGACGATCGGCTTGGTGCCGCCGAGCGTGTCGATCGCCTCGAGGATGCCCTTGGCGACCTGCTCGCAGGAGGTGATGCCGCCGTAGACGTTGATGAACACGGATTCGACCTGCGGGTCGGAGACGACGATCTCGAGGCTGGCGGCCATGACCTCGGCCGAGGCGCCGCCGCCGATGTCGAGGAAGTTGGCGGGCTTGATGCCGGTGCCCTGCTCCTCGCCGGCGCCGGAGACGGCGTCGAGGGAGCTCATGACGAGGCCCGCGCCGTTGCCAATCACACCGACCTGGCCGTTGAGATGCACGTAGTGCAGGCCATGGTCCTTGGCGCGACGCTCGAACTCGTCGTTGGCGAGCGGGTCGGCGAAACGCTTCCAGCCGTCGTGGCGGAAGGCGGCGTTGTCGTCGAGGGAGATCTTCGCGTCGAGCGCGCACAGGCTCTTCGAGGATTCGTCGTCCGGATCGCCGATCTTGGCGAGCGGGTTGATCTCGACGAGCGTCGCGTCGTTCTCCTTGAAGCACTTCCACATCTTGAGCAGGATCTGCGCGGCCTGGTCGACGTCCGCATGGTAGAAGCCGATGCTTTCGGCCATCTTCGTGGCCGCCTCGAGATCGAAGTCGTCGAGGGCCTCGATGTGCAGGCGCTTCACCGCCTCCGGATGCTCCTTGGCGATCTCCTCGACCTCGGTGCCGCCGTTGGCGGTGGCGAGCACGTCGTAGTCGCGGGAGGTGCGGTCCACGGAGATGGACACGTAGTACTCGTGGAGGATGTTCTTGCCCTCGGCCACGAGCACGCCGTTCACCTTGTGCTTGTGGATGGTCATCGGCAGGATGTCCTCGGCGTCGAGAATCGCCTCGTCGCGGGTCTTGGCGAGCTTGACGCCGCCGGCCTGGCCACGATGGCCGATCTTGACCTGCGCCTTGACGACGCAGGGGTAGCCGAGCTGTTCGGCGGCTTCGGCTACTTCATGGGAGTTCTGCGCGTAGATGGCCTTCGGGGTGGGGATGCCCTGCTCCTCGAGCAGCTGTCGCGCCTGGTATTCGTAAAGATCCATGGCTCTTCCGTGTGCTTGTGACTGTTGACTATTGACATGGCCGCCACCATGCCCATGATGGGCTGGTGACGGCCGAAAACCGTTGCGCCGGAATCAGGCCGGCATGGAGATGAGCGTCGACGTGGGGACGTCGCCGAGCTTGTCGAGCCCGTCAAGGCCTTCGAGGCCCATGACGAAGCCGAATCCGGCGATTGTGCCGCCCGCCTTCTCGATGAGGTCGGCGCCGGCCTTCGCCGTGCCGCCGGTCGCGATCAGGTCGTCGACGATGAGCACGCGCTCCCCCGGCTTGACGGCGGTCGTCTCGATCTCGACGCTGGCCGTGCCGTATTCGAGGTCATAGGATTCGCCGATGGTCTCCGGCGGGAGCTTGCCCGCCTTGCGGATGGCGATGAAGCCCTTGCCGAGATGATGGGCGAGAGAGGGACCGAACAGGAATCCGCGGGATTCGAGACCGGCGATCGCATCGAACGAATCGGCCGGGACCGGCAGCGCGGCTTCGAGCGCGCGCAGCAGGATGTCGAGGCCGCGCGGGTCGGCGAGCACCGGCATGAAGTCGCGGAAGATGATGCCTTCCTTCGGGAACCCGGGGACGGAACGAATCAGGGACACGAGGTATGCGGCGTCCTCGGCTCCCACCTTCTCCAGATCGCGAATCGTGATGTCGCTACCGGTCATGGTCACTCGGCCTTCTTCGCGTCGGCGTTGTTCTGCTCGACGGACGTGTCGACGTCCACCTGGGCCTCGCCGTCGGCGGCGTCCTCGTCCTTGGGGAGCGGGTTGCCGTTCTCATCCACCTCGTCGTCGGAGATGAAGGCGGGGCGCTCGTACTCCTTGGCGATGCCGCTGTAGGAGAAGCGCAGCAGAGAGCCCTCGGAGTCGATGACGATCTCCTCGTACTGCTCGTCCACGGAGACGACCTTGCCGATGATCTGGCCGATGGTGATGACCTCGGTGCCGGGCTTGAGGTTGGCGCGGAAGTCCTTGACCTGCTGCTGGCGTTCCTTGTTCTTCTTGGACTGGAACCACATCATGCCGCCCATGACCACGACGAGCACGACGATGAAAAGCATATTGGGATCCATTGAGGGGAATTCCTTCCGATTGGAAACGACTAGTCCAACTTCTGAAGTTTAGAAAAGCTTGTTGACAACGTCCTCTTTCGGCCGTATGCCGAGATGGTCCCACGCCTTGAGCGTGGCTACACGGCCCTTCGGCGTACGCACCAGGAACCCCTCGCGCACGAGATACGGCTCGCATACGGTCTCCACGGTCTCCGACTCCTCGCCCACCATGGCGGCCAGGGTATTGAGTCCCACCGGCCCGCCGTTGAAGTTGCGCACGATGGCGTTGAGCACGGCGATGTCGAGACGGTCCAACCCCTCGGCGTCGATCTGGTAGAGGGCCAACGCCTCCTTGACGTCGTCCGGCCCCGCCGACGGCAGGTCGTGGACGATCACCCAGTCGCGCACGCGGCGCAGCAGACGGTTCGCGATACGCGGCGTGCCGCGGGAACGCAGGGCGAGCTGATGGGCCGCCCCCTCCTCCAACGCGAGACCGAGCACCGACGCCGAGCGTTCGACGAGCTTCTCCAGCTCATCGACGGGATAGAAGTCGAGATGCGCGGTGAAGCCGAAACGCGCGCGCAGCGGCGAGGGCAGCATGCCCTCGCGCGTGGTCGCGCCGATCATCGTGAAGCGGGGCAGGGTAAGCGGAATGGAGGATGCACCGGGACCCTTGCCGACCATCACGTCGACGCGGAAATCCTCCATCGCGATGTACAGCAGTTCCTCGGCGGCGCGTGGCAGACGATGCACCTCGTCGACGAACAGCACCTCCCCCGCGTCGAGGGAGCTCAGGATGGAGGCGAGATCGCCGGCATGCTGGATGGCGGGACCCGACGTGATGCGGATCGGCACGCCGAGCTCGTTGGCGACGATCATCGCCAGAGTGGTCTTGCCGAGGCCTGGAGGGCCGGCGAGCAGGATATGGTCCGGCGGCACCTCGCGCTTGCGCGCGGCGTCGAGAAACAGCTGGAGCTGCGCCTTGAGCCGCGGCTGGCCGATGAAACCGTCGAGGACGTGCGGTCGCAGCTCCTCGTCGCTGACCGGCTCATTGCCGACCGGCTGGGAGGAGACCATGCGCAGCGACTCCTCGTTCGCCCCGATGTTCTCGTTGCCTTCGGCCACCGAGCCGCTGATGTAGGGTTCGTTCATCCGTTCACCTCCGGTCCTTCGTCAGGCGTCTTCATGTCAGATGCCGCGGTCCAGGGAGTTCAGCGCGAGCTTGAGCACGCGCGGCACGTCCTCGACGGCGAGAGGCGTGGCGATGCCGTTGGCCTCGCACGCCTCCCGCACGGCGTGTTCGGCGTCCTGCTGGCGCCATCCGAGCGAGATGAGTCCCTCGACGACCTGCAGCGCGCCCTTGTCCTCGGGCCTGGCAGTGGTGACGGCCACCCCGGATTCGATGTCTTCGAGATTGATCGACCCCTTGAGTTCGAGGATGATCTTCTGCGCGCCCTTCTTGCCGAGCCCCGGAGCCTTGGCGAGGGCGGCGGCGTCGTTGTCGGCCACGGCCTTGGCGAGCTGGCTCGGATTCAACGTGGAGAGCAGCGACAGGGCGACCTTCGGGCCGATGCCGGAGACCTTGAGCAGCTGCAGGAACGTGCGTTTCGCCGCGGGGTCGAGGAACCCGTACAGGGTGATGGCGTCCTGCGAGACGTTGAGATACGTGTAGACGCGCGTCTCCGTGCCGCCATGGACACGCGACAGGTCGGCGGCGGGCATGCGCACCTCGTAGCCGACTCCCCCGACCTCGATGAGCGCGGACGAGGCATCGACCGTCTCCACCACACCTTTCAGCGAACCGATCACGGCGACTCCTTTCGAACAGCTGTTCGACAGTGTACACCATCATGCGTCGTTTCGTGAAGCCGCATGACGGCGTGGTCGCGTCACATGCCGCGGTCGGCGTTGAACCGGCGTTTCGTCGCCTTCTTGGAGGCCTCCGCCCATTGGCGTTGCGCCGGGGTGAGATGCTCCTCGCGTTCGCCGCCCTGCAGCGCGCCGGCCGGGCGCAGGGCGTGGCAGATCGCCAGCGCCAGCGCGTCGGCGGCGTCGGCCGGCGTCGGCATCGTGTTGAGGTTGAGGATGCGCGTCACCATGCGCTCGATCTGAATCTTCTGCGCGTGGCCGTTGCCGGTGATGGCGAGCTTCGCCTCGGTCGGCGTATGCAGGGCCACGGGGATGTTGCGCTGGGCGGCGGCGAGCATGGCGAGCCCCGCCGCCTGTGCGGTGCCGAGCACCGTGTTGCGGTTCGACTGGGCGAACACGCGCTCGATGGACACGGTGTCGGGCGCGTACGTCTCGATCTTCTCGACCAGGCCGTTGTAGATGGCGAGCAGGCGCAGGTCCTGCGACACGTCCGGCGAGGAGCGCACGACGTCCACGTGGATAAACGAAAGCCGGCGGTGGGCGCCGGCTTCGATCACGCCGACCCCGCAGCGCGTGAGCCCGGGGTCGACGCCAAGGATGATCACGTGCGGACTACTCCTCGTCGAGCTGGGCCATGACCTCGTCAGAGGCGGTCCAGTTGGAGTAGATGTTCTGCACGTCGTCGAGGTCATCGAGCTTGTCGATGAGGTTGGAGACCTTGCGGGCGTCCTCGAGGGAGAGCTCGACCTCGTTCTTCGGGGCCATGACCAAGTCGGCGGAATCGTACTCGAAACCAGCATCGACCAGGGCCTGGCGCACGGTGTGCACGTCGGACGGGTCGGTAATGACGGTGAAGACCTCGCCGTCGTCCTGGACGTCCTCGGCACCGGCCTCGGCGGCGGCCTCGAACAGCTTGTCGAAGTCCACACCCTCGGACGGGACCACAATCTGGCCCTTGCGCTCGAAGTTGAAGGACACGGAGCCGGAGGTGGCCAGGGAGCCGTTGCCCTTGGTCAGGGTGGAACGGACCTCGGCGGCCGCGCGGTTGCGGTTGTCGGTCAGGCACTCGATGATGAGGCCAACGCCGGCGGGGGCGTAGCCCTCGTAGACGATGTCCTCGTAGTTGGCGCCGCCGGCCTCTTCACCGGAGCCGCGCTTGACGGCGCGCTTGATGTTGTCGGCGGGCATGGAGGCCTTCTTGGCCTTGTAAATGGCGTCGTACAGGGACGGGTTGCCATCCGGGTCGCCGCCGCCCATGCGGGCCGCGATCTCGATGTTCTTGATGAGCTTGGCGAAGAGCTTGCCGCGCTTGGCGTCGATGGCGGCCTTCTTGTGCTTGGTGGTCGCCCACTTGGAATGACCTGACATAATGCTCCTAGCAGGTTATGAGACGGATATCTGACAAACGAAACGATTGTATGGCGTTAAGCCGACAACATGGGCCGGCCGGGACGTGGCGTCCGCATCCCGGCCGGCCCGCTGAGGATCAGCGGCGGATCACTCGGCGTCGACGGGCTCGCCGGCCACGGCGGCCTTGAAGTCGTCGACGGAGTTGACCTGGACGCGCTTGGCGATCACCTTGAGGATCTGGGCGCGCGCCTCGTCGACCGGGACGCCGTTGAGCTGGCTGCCGTCGCGGAAGCGGAAGCTCACCGCGTTGTTGTTCATGTCCTCCTCGCCGACGATGAGGATGAACGGCACCTTGGACTTGGAGGCGTTGCGGATCTTCTTGCCGAAACGATCGTCGGAGTAGTCGATCTCGCAGCGGACCATCTCGTCCTCGAGGCTCTTGACGAAGCCGGCGAGATGCGGGGCGAACTCGTCGGCGACGGGCACGCCGAGCACCTGCACCGGGGCGAGCCACGCCGGGAACGCGCCCGCGTAGTGCTCGAGCAGCACGGCGAAGAAGCGCTCGATGGAGCCGAACAGCGCGCGGTGGATCATCACCGGACGCTGGTGCGTGCCGTCCTTCGCGATGTACTCGAGCTTGAAGCGCTCGGGCAGGTTGAAGTCGAGCTGGATGGTCGACACCTGCCAGGTGCGGCCGATTGCGTCACGCGCCTGCACGGAAATCTTCGGGCCGTAGAACGCGGCGCCGCCCGGATCGGCCACGAGGTTGAGGTGGGACGCCTCGGCGACTTCGCGCAGCGTGTTGGTCGCCTCCTCCCAGATCTCGTCGGAGCCGACGTACTTGTCCGGATCCTTGGTGGACAGCTCCAGGTAGAAGTCGGACAGGCCGAAGTCCTTGAGCAGGTTGAGCACGAAGGTGAGCAGGCTGGTCAGCTCGTCCTTCATCTGCTCGCGGGTGCAGTAGATGTGGGAGTCGTCCTGGGTGAGGCCGCGCACACGGGTCAGGCCGTGGACCTCGCCGGACTTCTCGTAGCGGTACACGGTGCCGAACTCGAAGAGGCGCAGCGGAAGCTCGCGGTAGGAGCGCTGGCGCGACTTGAAGATCAGGTTGTGCATCGGGCAGTTCATCGGCTTGAGGTAGTAGTCGGCGCCCGGCTTGGTGATGTTGCCGTCCGCGTCGCGCTCCTCGTCGAGGTGCATCGGCGGGTACATGCCGTCCTTGTACCAGTGCAGGTGGCCGGAGGTCTCGTACAGGCCGCCCTTGGTGATGTGCGGGGTCTGCACGAAGCTGTAGTGGTGCTTGCGGTGCATCTCGCGGGAGTAGTCCTCCATCGCGTTGATGACGGCGGCGCCCTTCGGGTGGAACACGGCGAGGCCCGGTCCGATCTCCTCCGGGAAGGAGAACAGGTCCATTTCGGCGCCGAGCTTGCGGTGGTCGCGCTTGGCGGCCTCCTCGAGACGCGTCTGGTAGGCCTTGAGGTCCTCCTTGGTGGCCCACGCGGTACCGTAGATGCGCTGCATGGTCGGGTTCTTCTCGCTGCCGCGCCAGTAGGCGGCGGCGGAACGCTCGATCTTGAACGCCTTGATGAAGCGGGTGTTCGGCAGGTGCGGTCCGCGGCACAGGTCCTTCCACACGACGTTGCCGTCACGGTCGACGTTGTCGTAGAAGCTGAGCTCCTTGCCGGAGATCTCGGTGGCGGTGGACGGGTCGAGGTGCGCTTCCTTGTCCTGGATCAGCTCGATCTTGAACGGCTGGTCGGCCTCCTCGGCGAGGGCCTCCTCCTCGCTCACGACGCGGCGGCGGAAGGACTGGGACGACTTGATGATGCGCTGCATGTGCTTTTCGATCTGCTTGAGATCGTCCGGCGTGAACGGCTGGTCGACCTGGAAGTCGTAGTAGAAGCCGTCCTTGATGATCGGGCCGACGCCGAGCTTGGCGTTCGGGAACAGTTCCTGCACCGCCTGCGCCATGACGTGCGTGGCGGAGTGACGCATGATGCCGAGGCCGTCCTCGGAGTCGAGCGCGACGGACTCGACGGCGTCGCCGTCATTGAGCGGCGTGTACAGGTCGCGCAGTTCGCCGTTGAGACGCACGGCGATGATGTTCTTGTCGTCCGCGAAGAGTTCGACGCCGGTGGTGGTTGCTTCCACCTCCTTCGCTTCGCCGTTGACTGTGATGGAGATGGAGCTTTGCGCCATGATGGTGTCCTTTGCTATCTGGGTCCGCGTTACCAATGTGCAGGCCTGGACGTGTAATCAACAGTTGCACACTGTAGGGCGGTGAGGCGACATGCGCAAGCCGCGTTCACCAAGCGAACGCATAGGTGAACCGAAGCCGTATGGAAGGTGTATGCAGGCCGACGCCGTCAGGCGCGTTGCACGAGCCATTGGGCCGCGGTTTTCTTCGAGGGGAACACGCCTTGGGCGCCGTTGGCACCGTCCGCCAGCCACATGCGTTTCAGGCCGACGGTCTGCTTGCGCACGGTTCCGGCTCCGCTTCCGTTGTGGAGCACGGCGAATACACCCCGTTCGATTCTCAGTATCCTCACATCCATGATGACGGCCTCCTCGCCGTGATCGTTCCCGTTCGTCTTCGATGGTACCGTCATCCCGGCCGCCGCCGTGGCTGACGCGCCGAATCCGTTGCGCCAAGGTCGCGGCTACGTTGTCACCCCGGTTTCGACATGCAGAAAGCCTCAGGCATGAACCTGAGGCTTTCCGTCAAAGCTCCTGCGACTGGGCTTGAACCAGTGACCGTCCGATTAACAGTCGGATGCTCTGCCAACTGAGCTACGCAGGAATATTCAATTATCACGTCCCTTCCAAGCCGAGGCCCTTCCGGGGTGAAGCTCCTGCGGCTGGGCTTGAACCAGCGACCGTCCGATTAACAGTCGGATGCTCTGCCAACTGAGCTACGCAGGAATATTCAATTATCACGTCCCTTCCAAGCCGAGGCCCTTACGGGGTGAAGCTCCTGCGGCTGGGCTTGAACCAGCGACCGTCCGATTAACAGTCGGATGCTCTGCCAACTGAGCTACGCAGGAATATTTATTTATCAATCGCTCCCAGCCGCAACCGGGCGCGTTCGCAACGAGTGATGAATATACGCGCCGGTCTCCGATAACGCAACTCGGCGTGTCGCACTACGCGGCATCGAAGACCGGCGCATCACGATTCCCTACATCACCACCTTGGTCAGCGGCATGGCCGAGTCGATGGCGAAATCGGGCGCGCTGGGCGCGACCCCGGCCTCGACGAGGTTCACGCCCAGCATCGCGACCATCGCGCCGTTGTCGGTGCACAGCTTCAGTTCCGGGATACGCACTTCGACGCCGTTGGAGCGCCCGTATTCGAGCAGTTTCGCCCTGAGCTGCGAGTTGGCGGAGAATCCGCCGCCCACAATCAGCGTGTCGGAATCGTACTGGCGGCAGCCGCGCATCGCTTTCTTCGCGAGCACGGTGGCCACCGAGTCGGCGAGCGAGGCGCACACGTCGTCGACGGGGATTTCGCGCCCGGCGGCCTGCTCCCCCTCCACCCAGCGGGCGACGGCGGTCTTCACGCCGGAGAAGCTGAAGTCGTACGGGTGCTTCGCGCCGGCTTTGCCCTGCGTGAGCCCCTGCGGCACGCGGATCGCATGCGGGTCGCCGTGTTGCGCGTGCCGGTCGATGTGCGGGCCTCCCGGGTAAGGGAAGCCGAGCAGGCGCGCCACCTTGTCGAAGCATTCCCCCGCCGCGTCGTCCAACGTGGTGCCGACCACGTCGATGTGCCGTGCCACGTCCTCGACGTGCAGCAGCGACGTGTGTCCGCCGGAGACGATGAGCGCGAGCGTGTCCTTGGGGAACGGTCCGAACTGGAGCTGGGTGACGGCGATGTGTCCGATCACGTGGTTGATACCATACAACGGCTTGCCGCTCGCCCATGCGAGTGCCTTCGCGCCGGAGACGCCGACGGCGAGGCATCCGGCGAGTCCGGGGCCCGCGGACACGGCGATTGCGTCCACATCGGCGAGTTCGAGGCCGGCATCGGCCAGCGCCTTGGACACGCACGGCACGAACGCTTCGGCGTGCGCGCGCGAGGCGATCTCGGGGATGACGCCGCCGTAGCGCGCGTGCTCCTCCATCGAGGAGGCGACCACGTTGGAGCGCAGCGTGCGCCCCTGGACGATGGCGGCCGCCGTCTCGTCGCAAGTGGATTCGATGCCCAGTACGATCGGTTCGCTCATCGCGTCTTCTCCGTTTCTCCGTTCATGTCCGTTCCGCCCGCCGCCGTATTCGTCGCGTCCGCCCCGCTCACCTCGCGGCTCCTCGCTCCCGCGAACCCGACGACGCGCGGGCTCAGTTCCAGCGCCATCACGTACGCGTCGATGCCTTCCGGCTGGTAGTAGCGTCTGCGCAGTCCGATGCGTTCGAATCCGAACCGCCGGTACAGCGCGATGGCGGGCTCGTTGTTCACGGCGACTTCGAGCAGCATGCGTCGCGCGCCCTGTTCGCGCGCGTGGCCGATCAGCCAGGTGAGCATGCGCGCGGCGAGTCCGCGGCGCTGGTAGCGTCGGCCGACGCCGATGTCCATGATCTCCGCGTCCTCGCCGTCGTACCAGTATCCGGCGAATCCGCGCACGATGCCCGGCACGCAGCCGTCGGGGCCCGGCACATGGCCTTCCCCCCTGTCTTCGCATTCGCCGTCGCCCTGTTCGCGTTCGCAGTCGAACACGTAGACGCGTGCGGGGGCGTCGAGCTCCTGCCGTACCGCGTTCTCGCTCCACGCGTGGTTGCCGAACAGCTCGACCTCCAGCGCGCGTACGGCGGCGACGGCGGTCTCGCGGTCGAGGTCGTCCAGTGCGACGAGCATCAGTCCTTCCTCCCCGCTCCCTCATGGCCGAGCACGTGCTTGAGCGGCGCCGGCACCTCGGCGTCCGGCCGGCGCAGATACAGCGGTTCGACGGGTGCCTGCGGGTCGCGCGCATGCGCGAGCGTCGCGTCGGTCGCGAAGATCTCGACGCCCTGCCGTCCCTGGTCGAACACGGATTCGTCGGTCACGTCGCCGAGACGGTCGATGCCGCGCAGCGCGTCGGCGTATTTCGCCGCGCCATGGCCGACGACGTCGACGACGATCTCGCCGTCCGTCGTCGCCGCGACCTCGCGTACGGCGGCGTTTACGCGGTCGGCGATCGATGCCGGATAGTCGATGTCCATGGCGATGAGCACGCGGACCGCGGTTCCGGTGTTCCCGTTGTCACCGGTCTCGCCGGTTCCATCGCCGTCGAGCTGGCTCGCATACAACGCGAAGTAGAGTTGCTTGCGGCGCGCGTCGTTCACGGCGAGCGTGAGCACGTGGCGCGTCTGCGGATCGCCGAGCGTGCCGGCCTTGCCGCGCCGGATGAGGTTCCACTGCGCCTGCGGTGCGAGTACATCATGGCCGATGAGTTCCGCGCCGGTGGCGAACGCCAGCGCCTTGGCAGCGACGATGCCGGCGCGCAGTCCGGTGAACGGCGCGGGACCGGTGCCGACGATCACCGTCTCGATGTCGCGCGGCGCGTATCCGGCTTCGCCGACCGCGCGCGCGATGTTCACCTGCAGTCGTTCGACGTGGGTGCGCGAGTCGGTCTCGACGATTGGTTCATGCCCTGTGACGCCTACGGTGGAACCGTATGACGTGTCGATCACCAATGTGCAGCCCATGCATCCTCCCGACGTGTGCTCGTGATTCCTCCGACATGATTCTTCGGACCTGTAGTCAGACCTGTAGAGAGTGTACACCGCCGCGTGCGGGCCGCCCGCTCAGAGCGTGAACCCGCTCCAGCGCGCGCCGACCGGCACCAGCGTGACGGTGCGCGTGCCGTCGCTGGTGAGTTCGCCGTCGGCGTCCACGGCACCGGACGCGACGCCGGGACCGGTCTGCGACAGCGGGCGCGCGATGTGGATTTCAAGCCGTTCCGGCGCGAGCGCGGCGGCCATCTGCTCGCCCCACTCCATGAGCACGACCGTATCGTCGCTGGTGTCTTCGAGCTCCTCGTCGAGTCCCAGCGATTCGAGTTCGTCGAGCAGACGGTTCACGGCCGCCTGTCCGGGCGCGTAGTCGGCGCCGCCGAGACGGTACGCATCCACGTGCACGAGATGCGCGGGACTCCCGTCGGCGAACCGTCCGTCGAGTTCACGGGCGATGGTGAACGTCGGCGAGACGATCGGCTCACCGATGCCGAGCCCTTCGCCGAATCCCTGCGCGAGCGTCGTCTTGCCGGCGCCAAGCGGACCGGACAGGAGCAGCACGTCGCCGCCACGTACGCGCGCCGCGATACGGCGTCCCAATGCACGCATGTCGTCGCCCGTAGGTGCCTCGATGACGATCGTCCCGTCGCCCCGCATCCCGTTTCGCTCCCCGCTCATGCCCGTCCTTTCGTCGCGATCGTCTCGATGCTGCGCTCCAGCGCATACATGGGGTCTCCCCCGTTGGTCTTGCACTCCTCGTCGGCCCAGGCGAGCGTGCGGATGCACGCGGCCATGCCGGCGGACGTCCAGCCGCCGAGTTTCACGTATTTGCGTGCCCACGGGGACATGCCGAGTTCGGCGGCGCTGATCCTGCCCGTGTTGAACGCGGACACCTTCGCCACGGCCCTGAGCTTCGACGCCAACGCGCCGATGAGCGCGACCGGTTCGACGCCCTGTTCCACGGCGGAGCGCATCTTGACGATCGCGTCGGCCGTGTTGCCCGCCATGGCGGTGTCGGCCACGTTGAATCCGGTGACCTGCGCGTTGGCGGTCAGATACTGGTTGACCCGGTCCAGTCCGATCGGATCGTCGTCGAAATCGAAGCACAGTTGCCCGCACATGGCGGTGAGTTCGCCGATGCTGCCGCCGAGCACGTCGACGAGCTGCTGGGCGGCGATCGGCTCGACTCGTCTGCCCTGTTTCTCGAAGCATTGCAGCACGTAGTTGAGTTTCGCGTCCGGCTTCTTCAGGTCGGGTACCTCGACCTTGCGCGCGCCGGCGCGGACGAGCCGATCGAGCAGACGCTTGCCCTTGTTGCCGCCCTCGTGCCGGCAGATGACGATGCTGGAGCTGTCCGGGTCGGCGGCCGCCTGCTTGCAGTAGTCGACGATGCTGTCGCCGAGTTTCTCGTCCGCGGATTGCAGGTCGTCGACGCGCACGACGGCCACGTCGGCGAGCAGGGAGGGGCTGACGGCCTCGTCGAAGGCGTAGCGGTCCGCCGTGGCCGCGTCGAGTTCGACGAGTTCCGCGTCCGGTCGGCGTTTCAGCGCCGCGTCGCATTGTTCGCGCACGGTTTCGCCGTTGAGATACGGGTCTCCCCCGTACACCACGATGACCGGTGCCTTGCCTGCCTGTCTTGCCATGCTCCCCATCACCCCACATCCGCTGGACAACTGGCATAATGGAACGGACCCACCCATCATCTGTGGTTTGGAGGAAACATGGGTTCTGCATCGTTCACGATCCGCGATCTCGTCAACGCCGACGGTTCCGCTTCGATCAGCGATTACGGCGCGCACGTGCTGCGTTGGGCGCCTCAAGGACAGTCGGACGTGGTCTGGCGTCCGCGTGCGATCCATCTGCATGAGGGGAAGGCGATCCGCGGCGGCGTGCCGGTCATCTTCCCATGGTTCAATTCCGGATTCGATCCGGCCAACGATGCCGCGAAGACGCCCAAGCACGGGTTCGCGCGGTCGAGCTTCTGGCATCCGGTGGACGGTTCGATCACTGATCGTCACGCCGAGTATGCGCTCGACTCCGACGAAATCGACGACGCGACGCTCGCGCAGTTCGTCGGCAACGACGCCCCATGCTTCCACGCGTCCTACACGGTGGACGCCGGCGAGTCGATCACGATGGCGCTGACGGTGACGAACGACGGCGACGCCGCGTTCTCCTACGAGGCGGCGCTGCACACGTATCTGGCGGTGGACGACGTGACGCGCGCCCGCGTCGTCGGCCTGGACGGCGCGGACTATCTGGACACGACGCTGCCCGGCTTCCCGGTGCGCACGCAGTCGGGCGACGTGGCGTTCGACGGCACGATGGTCGACCGCATCTATCTGACGGATGCGCCGCTCGAACTGCACGACGACGCGGCCGGCCGCACGATCCTGATCTCCTCGCGAGGAGCGACGGCGACGGTCGTGTGGAATCCGGGCGAGGAGGCCGGCAACGCGATCGGCGACCTGGAGGCCGGCGAATGGCGCGGATTCGCCTGCGTGGAGGCCGCCGCGAACCGCGACCGCATGATCACGCTCCACCCCGGCGAATCCCACACCCTCTCCCAGACCCTCGCCGTAAAGTAGCTCCGCCCTCGGCTCCCCTTGCTAGGGGAGCTGTCGGCAATGCCGACTGAGGGGTAGTCCCGCTGAAACACGACAATTCACACAACGAAGGGGAAAGACAATATGCCAACCGAAACCGAACCGTTGCCATCCCGTCTCGAGACCGGTCAACCGGCTCCGGACTTCACACTTCCCGCGGTGAATCCGGACGGCGACGAGACCACCGTCACCCTGTCCGGACTCACCTCACAAGGGGACAAGGTGCTGCTCTACTTCTATCCGGCGGCGATGACGCCCGGATGCACCACCGAGGCCTGCGACTTCCGCGACAACATGGCGCGACTCGGTTCGCTCGGCTACACGGTACTCGGCGTCTCGAAGGATCCGCTCGCCAAACTGCAGCGGTTCCGCGAACGCGATCACCTGTCGTTCCCGCTGCTGAGCGACCCGGACCTGACGGTGCACAAACTGTACGCCGCCTACGGGGAGAAGAAGCTGTACGGCAAGACGCACGTGGGTGTGATCCGCTCCACGTTCGCCATCGACGCGGACGGCACGATCACGCTCGCCCGCTACAACGTGCGTGCCAAAGGCCACGTGGACTCGCTGCTGAAGCGGCTCGGCTGATTCCTGGGGCCGTGGAACCGACTCCGCGTCCGACCTGCTATCGACGCGGCGCGTCCTGCGCGCGCATCATTCTAATCGTGAGAAAATAGACACGGTGTCAACGCGGATGGGTGGTGCCGTCCGCATCGGACAGGAGGTGCCTGATGGTTGCGAACAAGGCGAACGAACTGCCGGACTGGGTACGTTACGGAGTGTTCTGGCAGGTGTATCCGCTTGGATTCTGCGGCGCGGACATCCGCCCGCAGGGTCCGCGCGAATTCCACGGCCGGGGGCTCGACGCGCTGATTCCCTGGCTGCCGTACATGCGCGACCTGGGCGCGTCAGGTCTGCTGCTCGGCCCCATCTTCGAATCCGCCACGCACGGCTACGACACGCTCGACCACATGCACGTCGACGTGCGGCTCGGCGGCGACGCGGCGTTCGACCGGCTCGCCGAAGCCTGCCACGGCATGGGCATGTCCATCATTCTCGACGGCGTCTTCAACCACGTGTCGCGCCGCCACCCGGCCGTCCAGGCAGCGCTCGACGAGGCCTCCGGCACGCTCTCCCCCGCCGGGAACCCCTGGCATGGACTCGTCAAGACCGCGACCGGCGCAAACGGGGAGCCGGTGCTCGACGTGTTCGAAGGCCACGGCGACCTCGTCGACCTCGACCACGGCAGCGACGAGACGGTCACCTACGTGACGCGTGTGATGAACCATTGGCTCGACCGCGGCGCATCCGGCTGGCGGCTCGACGCCGCCTACGCGGTGCCGAGCGGATTCTGGGCGAAGGTGCTGCCGCAGATGAAGGCCGCGCACCCGTATACGTGGATCTTCGGCGAGGTGATCCACGGCGACTACCCGCGCATCGCGGTGGAATCCACGATGGATTCGATCACGCAGTACGAGCTGTGGAAGTCGATCCGTCACGCGCTCGAAACCGACAACTTCTTCGAACTCGACTGGAACCTCACCCGGCACAACGCGTTCCTGGACACGTTCATTCCACAGACGTTCATCGGCAACCACGACGTGACCCGCATCGCCTCCGAGATCGGGCCGAAGAAGGCCGCGCTCGCATTGGCGGTGCTGATGACGGTCGGAGGCGTGCCCAGCATCTACTACGGTGACGAGCAAGGCTACGTGGGCGTCAAGGAGCAGCGGTTCGGCGGCGACGACGACGTGCGGCCCAAATTCCCGGACTCGCCGGAGCAGCTGTCGAAGCTCGGCGAGCCCGTGTACCGCCTGCACCAGGCGCTGATCGCGCTGCGCCGCCGCAACCCGTGGCTGCAGGACGCGCGCGTCGAGAAGGACGTGCTCGAGAACAAGCGCTACGTGTACCGGGCGGTCGCCGCAGACGGGCACACGCACATCCGCGTGGAGTTGAGCGTCGAGGACGAGCCGACGTTCACGATTTCCGATGCGGATGGGCGTGTGGCGTACCGGTATTAGCGCCGGGTGCACCCCCTCAGACGGCTTCGCCGCCAGCTCCCCCTTCAGGGGGAGCAAGAGAAAAAGCCAATGCCTCTGGAAGGAACCAGAGGAGCATAAGGAGGGGATCAGCGGGTGCGGAAGGGGATGGTCTTGCGCTTGGAGTGGCGGCGGCGCGGGCCGTCCGTGGAACCGTATTTGGCGATCATGCGGCGGTCGTGGCGCTTCGCGGCCTCACCGCGCTCGTCCTGCACGACGCGGTTCTCGTCCCTGCGGTGGATGCGCTTGCCTCCGTTGCCGCCCTTCGAGCTGCGGTCCGAACGTGTGTCGTCGCGGTAGCCGCCCCGCTTGGAGCGATGCGAATCTCCGGTCTCGAAACGGCGGTCGCGGCGTTCCGCCTCGGCGTCGCGCATACCGGCGCGGCGCTCGGCACGGTTCTTCCGCCCGGCCGGCTGCTCGCGTCGGTCGCGGCCGCGCTCGTCACGGGAGGAACGTCGCGTCGAACGGTCCGCGCGGCGGTCGTCGCGACCACCATGGCCGCCACGACGGTTCCGGCGCGAATCGTCGCCGTCGTCCGCGAACGGATCGTCGAATCCGGTCTCGTCGACCGCATCGAAGTCGTCGACGAACGTGATGTTCGCGGGCGTGCGCGACCTGCCGGCTCCGCCGTCGCCTCGCCTGCCGTTCCCGCGCTTGCCTCCCTGGGCGTTGTCGTCCTTGCGCGCCTTGCGGTCCTTGCGCTTGCGCGGATTGCCGGCGGGCTGCGTGTCGTCGAGGTTCCAATCCTTGACGATCGGGGCGCGCTCCCCCACGAGCTCCTGCACTTCCGGCGAATCATGGCGCACGGCGATCGGCTTCACGTCGATGCCGGCGGCCTTGAGCATGCGCTTCGCCTCGCGGCGCTGGAACGGGAGCACGAGCGTCACCACGTCGCCCGTATGGCCGGCGCGCGCGGTGCGGCCAGAACGGTGCACGAACGATTTCGGATCGTCCGGCGGGTCGATCTGCACGACGAGCTCCACGTCGCTCACGTCGATGCCGCGGGCCGCCACGTCGGTGGCGACCAGCACGTTCACGTCGCCGTCCTCGAACGCGGCGAGGTTGCGGTCGCGCTGGTTCTGGTTGAGGTTGCCGTGCAGCTGCGCGGCGGGCACGCCGCTGTTCGTCAGGCTCTTCGCGAGCTTCTTCGCCTGGAACTTGGTGCGCGTGAACAGGATGCGCTTGCCGGTTCCGGCGGCTAGCTGACGCACCACCTCGAACTTGTCGTCCTTCGCCACCTCGAACACATGCTGGGTCATCGTATCGACCACGGCGGCCGGCTCGTCCACGCTGTGCGTCTTCGGCTCACGCAGGAACTCGCGCACCAGACCGTCGACGCCGTGGTCGAGCGTCGCGGAGAACAGCATGTGCTGCGCGTCGGGACGAATCTGGCCGAGGATGCGGCGCACCGGCGGCAGGAAGCCCATGTCCGCCATCTCGTCCGCCTCGTCCATGACGATGACGCGCACGTCGGACAGGGTGAGCAGCTTCTGGCGCAGCAGGTCCTCGAGACGACCCGGGCAAGCGACGACGATGTCCGCGCCGGACTTGAGGTCGCGCACCTGACGGTTCTGTTTGACGCCGCCGTACACGGTGGTCGTGGTCATGCCCATCATGCGGGCGAGCGGTTCGAGCACGTCGTTGATCTGGTTGGCGAGCTCGCGCGTCGGCGCGAGCACGAGCCCGTGCGGATGTGGCAGGAAGCCGCGCTCCTCGCGTTCGGCGAGATGCTCGCGGCGGATGAACTTGACGTTGCGGCGGAATTCGGACATCGCCATGCCCGGCTCCCACGCGGCCTCGCACAGGCGCGCGGCGAGCGGGATGCAGAAGGCGAGCGTCTTGCCCGAGCCGGTGCGGCCACGGCCGAGGATGTCGCGTCCGGCGAGGGAATCGGGAAGGGTGTCCTCCTGGATGGGGAACGCCTCGGTCTTGCCGTCCGCGTCGAGCACGCGGCACAACGGCTCGGGGACGCCGAGTTCGAAGAAGGTCTTGGCGCGCGTCTCGACGACGGGCGTAGGGAAGGTTGTATCTGGCACAACGGCCTTTCATGTCATATGGGATCATGCGCGGTTTGCGCAAACCATACGACAGTAGCGTAAGGCCGATACTTTGCGTGCGGCGTCGCACGCAAGGCATCGGCCTTACGGTCCGATCAATCACTCCATGTGGGTCACACGTAGTTGCGTTCGATGAGGATGTCGGAGACGGTGAGGTTCGCGTCGTTGACGAGGTTGAACAGGATCACGCCGGCGAGCTGGGCCGGGTCCATGAACGTGTGCTGCTTCTCCTCGGACACGTAGTCGTGGCTGTCGCGGTAGAACGCGGTGTCGATGCCGCCCGGGTAGACGCCCACGATCTTCACGCTCGTGCCCTTGTAGGCGGCCTTGAGGCTCTGCGTGTAGCCCTTCTCGCCCCACTTGGTCGCGCAGTAGACGGATTCGTTGGCGTTGCCGCGCGTGGCGGCGGTGCTCATCACGTTCGCGATCTTGAGATCGGCCTCGCCGTCCGCCTTGAGCGTGGCGACCGACCACAGGATCATGCCTTTGAGACCCTTGAGGCACTTGTCCACGTCGGCGGCCTCGTAGGCGGTGGGCGTCTTGAACGAGGGCTGCCCGGCGTTGTTGATGAGCAGGTCGACGTGGCCGAGTTCGGCGATCTCGGCGATGGAGGCGTTCACGAACGCCTCGTCGGACACGTCGCCGACGAACGCCTTGTAGGATTCGGCGCCGAACTCCCCTTCGAGTTCGGCCTGGCGCTCGGCGTTGAAGTCGACGCCCGCCACGAACCAGCCTTCGGCGATGAGCTGCCTGGCCAGCTCGTAGCCGAGACCGAGCGCGCTGCCGGTGACGATCGCGATGTTCTTCCCGTTCGATTGCATTGCCATATCCGGTTCTCCCTCACGAGGATGGGTTCTTGGGTCATGGTTCAGGCTATCGAACCGTTCCGACGCGGTTTCGCGTTTCGCCCGGCGGCGCGCCCTCTCGGTCGCGTTCCGGCGTGCCATAGGTGGCCCTGGGACCGATGAATCATGCCATCTGCGCGACGTTCTTCGGGTACCAGATGGCCAGCCAGTCGTCCTCGTACGGGACGGCGAGGCGTTCCGCCATCCATTCGCGGCAGGCGGCGAAGAAGCGCGTGAGCATGGAGACGGCCTTGACGTTCATTTCGGTGTCGATGATGGTACGCATGGGAATCACTCCTTTGGTTCCGACAGGCCGGGATATGGCGTAATCGTCCATATCCCGGCGAGTCGCATTCCTTTTTCCGTTCTTCCACTGCAGTGCGAAGATGCCTCAATCATACGGCTCAGGAACGCTTCGCCACGGGACCATCATCGCGTCAACGGCGATGATAATATCAAAATCGTATACGCAGTGAAATCGACAACGGTGGAGCCGGGAAACGGGGCAGAGCATGGCGACGGTGACGAGACGGATCAAGGTGTTCTCCGACATGTCGGAACGCATCGACTACAACATCCCGGAGCTGCCGATCTACGCGCATTGCGACCCGATTTCCGCGTTCGCCGACCACCGCTGCCCCTGTCACTGGCATCGGGACCTCGAATTCGTCCGCGTGGTCAGCGGTACGCTCCACTATTTCGTCAACGGGCGCACGGTGATCATGCGCCCCGGTGACGGATTGGTGGTCAATTCCAGCCGGCTCCACTACTCCTTCTCCCCCGAACGCAAGGAGGCGTGGTTCTCATGCGCGGTCATCGGCACGGAACTATTCGAGAACCTGACCACGGCGACGCGAGAACGCTGCGAGCGGGCGTTCGCCCAGCGCATGGACGATTGCCTCGCATTGTCTCCCGACGTGCCATGGCAACGCGACGTGCTGATGGGCATCGAGGAGGTCGTACGCCTCACGCCGGGCGGCGGCATGCGTGGCGCCGCCGGCACCGACGCGACGGCGGCGACGGCCACGGCCGGATCGTCGGGAATATCGGGGATGCCGGCGGTGCCGGGAGTATCCGGATTGACGGGCGCATCGACTCCATCGGATTCACCGTTCTCGCCGGTCTCGTCGGCACGAGGCGACCGCCATGCCGGCGACGACCCGCTGCCCGCCGTCGCGGCCGCGATACGCCTGTGCGACGCCGTGATCGACCGTTTCTCCCCCGCGGGGGATTCCGACGGCAGGACGGCCGACGACGTGGCCGACCAACGCGACCGCATGTCGGTGCTCAACATGATCGGCCTCATCCAACGACGGTTCGACGAGCCGCTGAACCTCAACGACATCGCCGCGGCGGGCGGGGTGAGCCGTAGCCAGTGCTGCATCCTGTTCCGCAGGCATGTCGGCCGTACGCCGGGAGAATGTCTCACCGACCGCCGTCTGGAGGCGGCGAAACGCATGCTGACCGGCACGGACGCCTCGGTGGCAGAGACGGCGCGTGCCTGCGGGTTCTCCTCGTCGAGTTATTTCATCAGCGTCTTCCGCAGAAGCTTCGGCATGACCCCCAACGCCTATCGCAACGCCCGCGCCTAGGACGACGAATCCCCATGGTGCGGTAAGGGGGATTCCATGTTTCGGCGGAATTCCGCCGAAACGCCCTACCGCACCATGGGGATTTCACCGCACCATGGGAGATGATGGAGGAGATGCCGGGATTACAGGATGTCGGGGTCGTCCTTCTCGATGGTGCCAGTCATCTTGCCGACGGCCTTGAGCCCGTGGTAGGCGACGAGGATCACGATCGTGCCGATCGCGATGCCGTTGAACGAGATGCCGTTCACGGTGAACGCGAACTGGCCGATCGCGATGATCATCGTGATGGCGGCGACCATGATGTTGAGCGGCTTGTCGAAGTTGACCTTGTTCTCCACCCAGATGCGGATGCCGATCATGCCGATCATGCCGTAGAGCAGCGTGGTGACGCCGCCGAGCACGCCGGCGGGAATAGTGTTGATGACGGCGCCGAACTTCGGGCACAGCGACAGAATCAGCGCGAAGGCGGCGGCGCACCAGTAGGCGGCGGTCGAATACACCTTGGTGGCGGCCATCACGCCGATGTTCTCGCCGTACGTGGTGGTGCCGGAGCCGCCGCCGAAGCCGGCGAGCGTGGTGCCGAGACCGTCGGCGAGCAGGGCGGTGCCCATCTGGTCGTCGTAGTCGCGGCCGGTCATCTGCGCCACGGACTTGACATGGCCGACGTTCTCGGCGACGAGCACGAGCACGACCGGCAGGAACATCGGCAGGATCGTGAGGTCGGCCTGCGGCATGTGGAACTTCGGCAGGCCCACCCATGCAGCGTCGGCGATGGCGGAGAAGTCCACCTGGCCGCGGAAGCACGCGTACGCGTAGCCGACAATCACGCCGAGCAGGATGTTGAGACGGCCGAGCAGGCCCTTGAACAGCACGGCGATGAGCAGCACGGCGAGCAGCGTCACGATGGCCGTGTCGGGCGCCTTCTGGAAGTTGGCCCACACGCTGGGCGCGAGGTTGAAGCCGATGATCGCGACGATGGCGCCGTTGACGACCGGCGGCATGATGATGTCGATCCACTTGGCGCCCGCGTAGTGCACGGCGATGCCGATCAGGGCGAGCAGGATACCGGTCGTCATGATGCCGAAGCTGGCGACGGCGATGCCCTTGTGCGCGGTGGTGACGGCGGTGATCGGCGCGATGAAGCCGAAGCTGGAACCCAGGTAGCTGGGCAGCACGTTCCTGTTGATGAGCAGGAACAACGCGGTCGACATGGCGGTGAAGAACAGCGTGGTGGACGGGTCGAATCCGGTGAGGATCGGCACGAGGAACGTGGCGCCGAACATGGCGATCACGTGCTGCGCGCCGATGCCCGCGGTGCGCGTCCAGGTCAGGCGCTCATCGGGTTCGACGACCTCGCCGGGCGCGAGCGTCTTGCCGTCGCCGTGCAGTTTCCACTGGAAGATGTTGCCTTTGGGCTCGCTCATAAGTGGCTCTCCTTAGCTTCTCTCTTGCGGGGCATACCTCGTCCCCGCGATTCGAAGCCATTGTAGCCGCCCTATGCGTCGGCGCGTCGGCACCTCGGTACGCCACCGGCGTCACTTGCCGTAGTAGTCGAGCAGATGCGGGTCGACGGCGTGCACCACGTCCACCAGGTCGCCGTTCGAGAGGTACGGGCGCTTGAACTCGCGCCACGGGTCCACCTTCACCTCCCATTTGCCGGTCTCCTCGTTGAGGACAGGCCGGGCAGTCTGCTCCCAGTGCATGCGCTTGGAGGTGCGTCCGGTCTCCGGATCGCGGCGCGTGTAGTGTAGGCACGTGCAGTTGGTGATCGCCCAGTCAGGCGAGGCGGCGCGGTGCAGGAACTCCTCGTCCGAAAGGTCCTCCAGCGTGAGCATGAGCGCGAGCATGAAGTCGCCGTGCGTGACCATGACCACGCTGCCCAGATCGGATTTGCGCGACAGGGAGCTGAGCACGTTGTGCACGCGGTCCTCGGCCACGTCGGCCACGGATTCGCCTGCCGGCGGACGCCAGTACAGCGGGTCCGTGTTCTTGAACATCCAGTTGCGCGCGTAGTTGGTCTTGAACTCGTCCTTGGTGATCGTGTTGATCTCACCCCAGGAGCGTTCGCGGATGACGCGGTTCTCCTCCCATTTCGCCTTGGGCAGGGCCATCGTGGCGGCGGTTTCGCGCGTGCGCACGTACGGGGAGACGAGATAACGGTCGAACAGCTGCTGCTGGCCGACGAGCCAGCGGCCGATGCAGTCGGCCTGTTTGCGCCCCGTGCCGGTCAGTCGCCAGGAGCGGTCGGGCACGGTCACGTTGTCCTGCGTGTACAGCGAATTGTCGCCCCGGTCCCCCGCCTGGACGATGATGTTCGCCTCGGATTCGCCGTGTCGGATCACATAGAGGTCAAGCGGCATGCTCATGGGCGTCTCCTTTCGTCGTGTCGTCGTCGGATGCGTTCCGGAACCACCGGAACATGCGGATTTCCAGCATAATCGAAAACGCCGCCATGCGTATGACCGTCATACGCGCGGCGGCGGAAGTTCACCGAGAATTCAGGCGATGGTGACGGGCGTACCGTCGGGCAGCTGCTCGTACAGCCATTTCGCGTCGGCGATGCTGAGCCGCACGCAGCCATGGGAGGCCGGTCGGCCGAGCTTCGCCCCCTCGTCCGGCAGATAATCGCCGAAATTCTCGCCGGTGGGTACCGTGTGGAACAGGTAGGGGCCGTAGAACCGCACCCAGTAGTCGGCGCCCATGCCTTCGGACGCGTTGAAGAAGTGCGGGCCGCGCGCGTCCACCGTGTAGGTGCCGTGCGGCGTGGAATCGTCCATGCCGGTGCTGGTGACCATCGTGTAGATGGTCTGCCCGTTGGACTTGACGTAGGCTCTCTGCGCGGCGAGGTCCACGTCCACGCTGATGCCGGTGTACTGGGCGAGATCGGGCTGGACGCCGCCGGTAGGATTCGTCCAGCGGGCGCGCTGCTCCTCGGCTTCGCGCTGTTTGGCGAGCGTCTCGTTGACCTTCGGTACCGTCCTGCGTCGCAGGGACTTCTCGGCGATGTCCTCGACCTGCACGGACGCACCCGCACCGGACGAAGCGGCGATCACGGCGTCGCGCTCGGCGGCGCGGGCCTGCCATAGGGCGATGGTGCCGCACAATGCGATGGCCAGCATGGCGCACAGCAGCATCTCCCCGAGGAGCAGCCAGTCGGTACGCCTGCGATGCAGACCGACGTATGGCGAACGACGTCCGGTCATATGCACCCCCCTAATCCAAGATGAACGAAGCCTTGGCCTCCCCTTGATGATATCCGACAGTTCCGACGCGGTAACGGGTTTCAGAACACGAGGAACGAGACCGCGGTGAGCGTGAACAGGCTGGCGACGGTGGTGACGAGCACCATGCCGATCGCGTATTCGGGTTGGTTGTGTTCTCGTTCGGCGAACATGACCATGGTGCTCATGGTCGGCAGGCCCGAGACGAGGGTCATCATATGCACCATGTCCGGGTTGACGGCGCCGAGGCCGAGCATCGGCGGCACGGTGGTGAGCAGCGCATAGAAGCCGACGGGGACGAGCAGCATCTTGACGACGATGCCCACGTACAGTTCGTATTTCCCGAGGATGCCCGTCCAGTCGCGGATGGCGAACAGACCGCCCAGATACACCATGGACAGGGGCGAGGCGGTGGAGCCGAGCGTCTTCAACGGGGTGAGCACGACGTCGGGGATGGTCACGCCGGCGAGGATCAGCGCGACGGCGAGCACCACGGCGATGAGCGCGGGGCTGACGAGCGGCGTGAGACGGTCGAGCCAGCCGTGTGCGGGGCGTTCGTCGGCGATGGACTGCCGGTCGTCGACCTTCTTGCACGTCCATACGCCGTACGTCCACAGGAGGAACTGGTCGACGATGGACATGAGCGCGAAGTAGAGCGCTCCCCTGCCGGGGAACAGGGCGAGGATGAGCGGCAGGCCGATGAACCCGGCGTTGCCGAACGCGAAGCAGCCGCGGAACATGCGTCCGCGTTCGCGCTTCAATCGCAGCACGTAGGAGAGCAGGGTGAACAGGCCGATGAGCAGCGCGTACATGACGAGCGTCATCGCGATGATCGCGTCGGAGCCGATGAGGTCGGCACGCGTCGTGCCGGACACGGCGTTCGAGAAGACGAGCAGCGGGATGCCCGCCTTGAGGATGAACGCGCAGATGCCGTCCAGCGCGGTCTCGCCGAGCACCTTGGATTTGACGCAGATATAGCCGACGACCATCATCACGGCCATGCCGATCATCTGGCCGAGCACGATGCCGAACTGCTGCACGGCTTATCCCCTTCCCTACGGAAATCCTCAGAACACGAGCTGGACGAGCAGCATGTAGACGATGGTGCCGCCGGCGATGGAGAGCAGCATGCTGCGCCGCCACAGATGCAATGCGACGATCACGAGGCATGCGATGAGTTCGGGCACGCCGTGGCTGCCGGTCAGGATGGGCGTGTTGCGCAGCGAGTAGACGACGAGCAGGCCGGTCATCGCATAGGGCAGTACCTTGCCGAAGTATTCGATGAGGCGCGGCGGCTGCTTCGACTCGGGGAACACGAGGAACGGCAGGAACCGGGTGAGCATCGTGCCCGCCGCCACCACGACGACGGTGATCACCCCCTGGAGCACGGTCATCGTCATCGCGTCGTCTCCTTTTCTTCGTCGTTGCCTTCGTCGTTTGCCGCCACGGCGGCACCCTCGGCATCGTCATCATGCAGGTCGTCAAGCCGCGGGCGCAGCAGGACGAACAGCACGATCATCGCGATCAGCGAGGGGATCATGAAGTCGTCCGGACCGAACGCGACGAGGCAGGCGAGGGATGCGAGCACGCCGACGACCGCGCTGACGCGCCCGCGGCGGCCCGTGCCGGTGCCGAGCCACTGGTCGAGGAAGATGACGAGGAACAGCGCGGTGAGCACGAATTCGAGGCCGTCCGTGTCGAACGGCAGGTTGGAGCCGATCACGCCGCCGAGCGTCGCGCCCGTCACCCAGTACGCCTGGTTGAGCACGGTGACCCACAGGTAGAACCAGCCGCGGTCCACGCCTTCGGGAACTTGCGTCGAGGAGTTGATGGCGAACGTCTCGTCGCACATGCCGAAGATCAGGTACGGGCGCTTCCAGCCAAGCCCGCGGAACCGTCCGAGCATGGACAGGCCGTAGAACAGGTGGCGCGCGTTGACCATGAGCGCGAGCAGGAACGCGGCCACGGGGTTGAACGCGGAGAGCAGCAGGTTCACGGTGACGAACTCCATCGAGCCGGCGAAGATGAACGCGCTCATGCACATCGGCCAGACGAACGAGAACCCCTTCGTGCCCATGAGCATGCCGTACGAGCATCCGAGGAACAGGAATCCGAGCGCGATCGGCACGGTGAGTGGGAACGCCGCCTTCAACGCCTTGAGGCGCATGCCGCGCCGCTCCTCCCGTGTCATGCCGCGTCTCTCCTCGTCTCTCTTTTCCGGATTGATTGCGGCGGACATGCTATCACGCATCGGACGCGGCGTGACGGCGGGCGTTCATTTTGGGACGGCGCGGCGGATCGCCTCGCGGACGGCGGCCGCGTCCAGCGTCTCGTCGCCGAGCGCCCGGTGCAGGGTCAGCCCCTCGATGAGCGAATCGAGGATCGCGGCGGTCGGTTTGTCGAAGAACCGTTCCAGCTGTGCGCGACTGGCGGCCATCCAGCGTTCGGTGATGTCACGGTAGGCGGGGTCGCGGGCGGCGATCGTGTACAGCTCCATATTGATGACGAGGTCGCGCTGCGTGCTCACCAGATCGGTTTCGATATGACGGGCGACGGCCTCGCACGCCCCGGCCTCGTCCGTCGCCTCGTCCATGCGCGCGGCGAACGAGGCGATGCAACGGTCCGCGTACCGGTCGAACGCCTGGTGCAGCAGGTCGGCCATGCCGTCGAAATGGTAGGTCATCGATCCGAGCGGCACGTTCGCGGCGGCGGCGATGACACGGTGCGACGCGCCGGCCACGCCTTTGGCGGCGATGACGTCGAGGCACGCCTCGATGATGCGGTCCTTGCGTTCCGGGTCGAAGCGGCGGGCCGACTCCCCCATGACGCACCTCCTTGCTGCCGTGATGTCCGATCGTGATATCGATGTCGTCATCCAGCATACACGCCGTAATGTACGTTCGTACATACTGTTGCGTACACTCGTACACAACGCCGACGGCTTCCGTATTCCCGCCGACGGCGCACCTTGTCTCAACACGCGTGTGGGCCCCGCATCCTTGCCGCAGGATGCGGGGCCCACACACATTGCGCGCGCGAATACGCGAATCGGATCGTCGCCCGCGTCACTCGGGGCTCTTCAACGCGCCGACCATGTCGATGCGGTCGAGCGCATGGTTCGTGGCGCGGCTCACCAGCAGCGTGAACAGGAACGCCAACACGGCCGCCGCCGCATAGCAGTACCACAGCACGTTGGGCACGATGTTCATGCCGGGCAGATCGAGCCGGCTCACGAGGAAGCCGAGCAGCCCGCGGCCGCACGGCAGACCGATCGCGATGCCGATGGCGGCGAGCAGCAGCATCTCCTTGTTCACGTAGCCATGCACCTCGCCGCGGCGGAAGCCCAGCACCTTGATGGTGGCGAGCTCGCGTTCGCGTTCCGAGATGTTCGTGGAGGCGAGCGTGTACAGCACGACGACGGCGAGAATCGCGGCCATGGCGACGATGAAGCCGATCATCGCGAAGAAGATGGCGAAGCTCTTCGCGAAGTCGCGCTCCTGCTTCGCCGAACTCGTCACGGACAGGTAGTCGCTCTGCGAGGCGAGCCGGTCGGCGAACGCGATCTGCGCGTTATCGTCGCCCTTCACGTTGACGAGGTCGGCGTTGGGCGCATAATCGGCGTCGAACGCCTTCTCATAGGCGGATTGCGTCATGAACACGACGTTGCCGGTGTAGTACTGCGCGATCACGAACACGGGCAGTCCGGCGGTGTTCGCCATAGCGTCGGTCACGTCGACCTCGGAACCTTCGACAAGCGAGAGCTTCTTCGCGGCGTTCGCGGTGACGATGATGCCGCCGCCGGTCAGGTCGTCGCCATCCGCGCCGTACAGTTCGATCGGCGTGCCGGACGGCGTCTGGATGTTGATATGCCCGTCGGTCGATTCGCCGTCCTGGATGACCATGAGCTGCGCGGTGAGCTTCGCATCATGGTCACCCGCGTCCGCGTCCGGTGAGGCCAGGGTGACGGAGCCGAGCTGCAACGGCAGCGCGGATTCCACATCCTCGTCCTTGTCGAGCGCCTGCTGTGCCTTGTCGTGATCGGCGGCGGAAGTCACGGCCATCACGTCGTAGACGGAGATCTCGCCATGCTGGCGCGGCATGAGCGTCAGCGCGGAGGAGCCCATGCCGAAGCCTGCGGTCATGAGCGCGGTGCATCCGAGCACGCCGATGATGACCATGAGCGCGCGCGACTTGTAGCGGAACAGGTTGCGGGCGGTCACCTTGTCCAGGAATCCCAGATGGTTCCAGATGAATCCGATGCGCTGCAGCATGATCGTCCTGCCGGCTTTCGGCGCCTTGGGGCGCATGAGCTCAGCGGGCTCCAGCCGCAACGACCCCGTGCAGGCGGCCATCGCCGCGCCGGTGATGACGACGACGAACAGGAGCACACCGCCGACGGCGAGCCGCCAATCGACGAGCAGCGGATAATGCGGCAGCAGATACAGGTTCGCCAGCATCTTCCGCGTGAACACGAACGGCAGTCCGATGAGTCCCAGCAGGTCGCCGAGCACGCCGCCCAGCAGGCAGGCCGCGGCCGAGTAGACGAGGAATTTGAGCATGATCTCGCGACGGCCGTAGCCGAGCGCCTTGTACGTGCCGATGAGCTGACGGTCCTCCTCCACCATGCGCGTGATGGCCGTCAGACTCACCAGCAGCGCGATGACGAGGAACAGCACGGGGAACAACGTGCCGAGGCGGGAGATCATCTCGCTTTGCGTCTTCACGTCCTCATAGCTGGTGACGGCGCTGCGGTCGTTGACGATCCATTTCACACCCGAAGGCGCAGCATGCCCGATGGCGGTCTTCGCGGCGTCGACCTTGTCCAGATAGTCGTCGTCATACGTGTTCAGCGCTTTCGCGCCGGTGACGGTGACGACGGCGGACGTGTACGGCATGGCGTCACTCACGACCGCGTCCCCGCTGACGAACATCGGGTGGACGGTCTTCGAGGCGGTCACGAGGGCGAGCGGTCCGGAGGGGTTCACGATGTCGTTCGGGTCGATGACGACGCCGACGATCCGGTACGCGCCGTCGTCGAACACGGCGGGCGTGCGGGTCGCGGCGGCCGTCGCCGTCGCTGAACCGTCGGCGGAGAACGTCACCGTGTCGCCGACCTGCTTGCCGGAGTCATCGAGGTACTGCCGGGTGACGGCGATCTCGTGGCCGGCCTTCGGCAGGCGCCCCTCGCTCAGGTACGGGTCGTCGATGCCGCGGTCGTCGAGAGTCGAGACGGTGGCCGCGGCGCGCTTGCCGTCGATCTTCGTCGTGACGCTTTGCGAGCGGATGCCCGCCGCGTCGGCGACGCCGTCCGCCTTGCGCAGCGCGGCGATGTCGGCGTCGTCGAATCCGCGCGTGGAGACGACGGATATGTCGTGCATGCCGGTCGCGTCGAAGAAGTCGTCGAGGCCGGCGCGGATGTCCTTGCCGACGGTGTTGAGACCGCCGAGCATCATCACGCCGACCGCCACGATAATCGCGATGGCGGCGAACCGTCGTCCGTTGCCGGCGATCGTGCGCCACGCGTCCTTCCAGAGTGCGGTTCTACGCAACGGCCCACCTACCATTCGATGTCGGCGATGGGCGTCGGATGCTCGTTCACGGCGATCTCGGTGACCTTGCCGGAACGGAAGCGGATCAGACGGTCGCCCATCGGCGCGAGCGCGGAGTTGTGGGTGACGAGTGCGACGGTGATGCCGCGCTGGCGGCAGGAGTCCTGCAACAGCTGGAGCACCTCCTTGCCGGTGTTGTAGTCGAGCGCGCCTGTCGGCTCGTCGCACAGCAGCAGCTTCGGGTTCTTGGCGAGGGCACGCGCGATGGACACGCGCTGCTGCTCGCCGCCGGAAAGCTGCGCGGGGAAGTTGTTGAGACGCTCCCCCAACCCCACCTTCTCCAGGGTTTCGCGGGCGTCGAGCGCGTCGGGGCAGATCTGCGAGGCGAGCTCCACGTTCTCGAGGGCCGTGAGGTTGGGCACGAGGTTGTAGAACTGGAACACGAAGCCTACGTCGAAGCGGCGGTAGTCGGTCAGTTCGGCATCGGACGCCTTCGTGACGTCGCGATCCCCCAGCCTGACGCTGCCGGACGTGGCGCGGTCCATGCCGCCGAGGATGTTCAACGCCGTGGATTTGCCGGCGCCGGACGCGCCGAGAATCACGGCCAGTTCGCCCTGCTCGATGTCGAAGGTCGCATGATCGAGGGCCAACACGGCGGATTCGCCGCTGCCGTACTGACGGACCACGTCATGGAATTCAAGGAAGCTCATCGTTTTTCACCTCTCTGGTCGGCACCGGTGCTGTCTTCCATTGTTCACCGGGCACCTGAGAGCGTAACCCATCACGGCGTAGGGTTAAATCCCCATATCCCGATACAGTGTGGGGTTAACGGAGACAGGAGCCGTGCCAGGCAAGCGCGGAATCGTCTCGGATCGGGTTGTCCGGCATGAATCCGTGCCGGACAACCGCGTAACAGCACAGAATCAGCCTGTCCGGCAAATAATGGCGACAAGGAGGGGATATATGGCACGACCGAAGGCCACCGAACGATCGGCGCCGGAAAAGATGCAGGAGGCGTTCTGGACGCTGTTGGAGAAGAAGCCGTACGTGCAGATCACCATCAGCGACATCACGCGCGAAAGCGGGCTGAACCGCAGCGCGTTCTACTACCACTACGCCAACATCCCCGAGCTGGCCGACGACGCGATCGCCGCGATCTACGAGGAGCCGGGCGTGACCGGATTCATCGCGCACATCATCCGGCAGGACGGCGATATCAGTATGCTGCGCGACTACGCGCTGGAGTTCGTCGGCTCGCCCGAACATCTCGCAAGCATCCGCCATCTGTCGCTCATCGCCGGACCGCACGGCTCCACGGGACTGGCCGCGCAGCTCAAGACATACGTCGGCGGCGTATGGCTGTCCGTGCTCGGGCTGGACGAGTCGCGGCTCAATCCCGGGCAGCGGGTCGTGCTGGAGTTCGCGACGAGCGGCATCCTCGGCGTGCTCGGCAAGGCGCGGACGCTGTTCACGCCGGAAAGCGTCGCATGGCTCGCGGACTCCGCCCTGCCGGACACCATCGCCCAGCTCATCAACTCGCTGAAGGACGATCATCGGAACTGACGGGATCGGCGACGCCAATGGGATGCGACGCATCCGGCGCATGTCCCGCGCGACGGTACACTGAGGCTGTCACGCCGGCAGGGGCTACGGCGTCGCGCATCCACGTTTCCCGCGCGCGACGACGACCGAAATCAGCCGGATCCGTTTTCCGACAGATTCGAGGTTCCCATGGATTCCGTCATGCCCGGACGCACGCCGTCGAAGCGTTCCGTCATCCCGATCATCGTGATGATGGTCGGCAGCTTCACCGCCATCCTCAACCAGACGCTGATGACCTCCGCCCTGCCGCATCTCATGCGCGAGTTCGGGGTGACGAGCAATACGGCGCAATGGCTGAGCACCGGGTTCATGCTCACCAACGGCATCATGATCCCGGTCACCGCGTTCCTCATCCAGAAGTTCACGACGCGCCAGCTGTTCTTCTACGCGATCGGCATGTTCCTGTTCGGCACGCTCGTGTGCACGTTCGCTCCCGGGTTCTGGATGCTGCTCGCCGGCCGCGTGTTGCAGGCGACCGGCGCGGGCATCCTCATGCCGCTTCTGCAGACCGTGCTGTTCATCACGTTCCCGCCGGAGAAGCGCGGCGCGGCGATGGGCTGGTTCGGCCTGGTAATCGCGTTCGCGCCGGCACTGGGCCCCACCCTGTCCGGCCTCATCATCGACTTCCTGCCATGGCGTTTCCTGTTCGTGCCGCTAATCGTCATCGCCGTCGTCGTGCTCGCCGCCGCCGTCCCGACCGTGAGGAACGTGACCACGCGCACCGACCCGACCATCGACGTGTTCTCGATCGCCTTGTCGACGCTCGGTTTCGGCGGATTGCTGCTCGGCTTCAGCCTCGCCGGCCAGGAGGGTTGGACGTCGCCGCAGACGCTCGGCCCGCTCGCCGTGGGCGCGGTTGCCCTGTGCGCGTTCATCCACCGTCAGCTGCATCTGGCGCGGCCGATGCTTGACTTCCGCGTGTTCGCCAAGCCGATGTTCGCCCTGTCGATGCTCGTCATCGTGCTCGTGTTCGTCACGTTCATCTCGACGATGAACATCCTGCCCATGTTCATCCAGGATTCGCTGGGGATGACCGCGTTGCAGTCCGGCCTGCTGCTCATGGGCGGTGGCGTGGCCGAAGGCGTGTTCAACCCGGTGGCGGGCCGCCTGTTCGACCGCGTGGGCATCCACCGCATCGCGCCGCCCGCGATCGCCGTGGTCGCCGTCGCCGCGTTCGCGCTCTCCCGCATGGATGCGGACACGCCCGCATGGTGGCCGGCCGTGTTCTTCACGCTGATGATGGCGGGCGTCGCGTTCTGCCTGATGCCGTTGACCACCACCGCACTCAACCAGCTGACCGGCCCGATGCTGCCGCACGGCACGGCGATGAACAACACGCTGCGTCAGACATGCGCGGCGATCGGCATCGCCGTCAACTTCACCATCATGACCACGAACACGCGTCCCGCATCCGTCGCCGGCTCCGCGGCGGCCGGCCTCGCGCACGGTGTGGATGCGGTGTTCGTCACGGCGACCGTCGTGGCGTGCATGGCGTTCGTGCTGTCGCTGTTCGTGCGCGACCGGCGCTGAACCGCAGCCGCCCGTGGCACCTCTACAATTGGTGGCATCACGGACGAATCCCGGAACGAATCCCCATGCCGGAGGGTGGAACCATGGAACTGCGCGTGCTGAAATACTTCCTCGCGGTGGCCGAGGAGGACAACATCACGTGGGCGGCGCAATTGCTGCGCATCTCCCAGCCGACGTTATCGCGCCAGTTGAAGCAGCTGGAGGAGGAGTTGGGCGTCACGCTGTTCGAACGCGGGCCGCATGCGATCACGCTCACCGAGGAGGGACGCCTGCTGCGCGACCGCGCGCAGACCATCGTCTCGTTGGCGGACAAGACCGAGGTCGATCTGAAGTGTTCCGCAGGTGAGCTGGCTGGTGACATCACGGCCGGCTGCGGCGAGGTGGGAGGCATGTCGTATCTGGCACGGCGCATGGCCGAATTCCGTCAGCTGCACCCCGCCGTGCGGTTCCATGTGGTCAGCACGACGGCCGACGTGATCCAAGACCAGCTCGAACAAGGACTCATGGATTTCGGCCTCCTCGCCGACCCGGTGGACACCGAACGCTACGAATACCTGCATACGGGCATCAGCGACCATTGGGCGGCGATGGTACCCGACGGGCATCCATTGCAGACCCGCGAATCATTGACACCGTCCGATCTCGTCGGCGAACCGCTGCTGCTGCCGTCGCGCGAACCAGTGCGACGCGTGGTGATGCACTGGTTCGGCTCCCTTGCTTCGAAAACGGTCATCGCCGGCACGTGCAATCTGCCGGCGAACGGCGCGGCCATGGCGGCGAACGGGTTGGGCCTGTACCTGTGCATCGACTACGGCGCCTCGTATCCGGGCGTGCGCGCAGTGCCGCTCACGCCCGTGTTCGAAAGCAGTTCCGTGCTCGTGTGGAAGAAGCAAGGAGTCTCCTCCCCCGCGGCCGGCGCGTTCGCCCGATTCCTGCGCACATGACGGCGCATGACGGAGAGGTGCTGGCTCAGGCGAGGTTGCGGTACGTCTCCTCGTCGACCGGTTCAAGCCATTCGTTGCTCGCGCCCTCCTTCTTCGGCATGATGGCGACATGCGCGAACGCCTCGTTCGGGGAGGCGCCGTGCCAGTGCTTGGTCTCCGGCGGGATATAGGCCACGTCGCCGGGCTTGAGCTCGACCGGCTCCTGGCCTTCGATCTGGTAGTAGCCGCGGCCGCCCACGGCGAGCAGGACCTGGCACACGCCGTGGTGGATGTGCCAGTGGTTCGTGCAGCCCGCCTCGAACGTCACGTTCGCGACGTTCACCTGACCGTCGCCGGCGAGCGGCGCGAGGTAGCTCTGGCCTTCGAAGTACTGCGCGTATGCGTCGTTCGGCTCCCCCATCGGGAAGGCGCTCGGGTTCTCCATGATGTTTCGTCCTTTCGTGTCTTTCTTTCTTGCCGTTATCGATGTCCATTACACGCCCGCCATCGCATTCCCGCCAATAGCGTCACCTCATACACGGCCATGCCTCGGGCGTATGGTGGAGGCATGCGCATCATCGAACGATTCTGCCGGGGCAAGCACGCCGACCAGTCGTTGAACGAGGACAGTCTCGTCGTCACGGAGGATTTCGCCGCCGTGGTGGACGGGGTGACGGGCAAGAGTCTGCGGCATCTGTGGAAGCCGAGCGGCGGCGTGGTCGCGAAGGACCTGCTGGCGAGCGCTATCGCGGGTTTGCCCGGTGGTGCTTCGATGCGTGAGGCGCAGCGGATTCTTGATGGTTGTCTGCGTGATGAGTATGCGGGGTTCGCGGCCGTGCATGGTGATGTGTCCTCGTCCTCAGGCGACGTGTCTTCGCGCGTGTTCGAGGTGGAGCCGTGGGAGCGTCTTCAGGCGAATGCCGTGGTCTATAGCGTGTTTCGGCGTGAGGTGTGGTTGTTCGGTGATTGTCAGGTCATGGTGGATGGGGTGCGGACGCCGACGTTGAAGCGTGTGGATGAGTTGCTTGGGGAGTTGCGTTCGTTCGCCGCGCGGGCGTTGGCGTTGCGGGCGGATGCTGCCGGACGTGAGGATGCGCCGGTTTCGGCCGATCCGGCGCGTGACATGATCATGCCGTTTCTGCGGTTGCAGTCGGAGTTCGCTAATCGGCGTGGGGAGTATGGGTATTTCGTGTTCGATGGGTTTACGGATCCGGAGTATCCGATTCGTGTCGTGCCGGTGGAGCCGGGTGCCGAGGTGGTGCTTGCGTCGGATGGGTATCCGTTGCTGCGCTCCACGTTGGCGGGGTCGGAGGCGGAGTTGGGGCGTCTGCGTCGTGAGGATCCGGGGCTTGTGCGTGAGTTTCGGAGTACGAAGGGGTTCACGGCGGGGCTGGAATCGTTCGATGACCGCACGTATCTGCGGTTCATCGCGTGACGTGCATCCCGTATAGCCGGCGGGCATGGGGGTGTATCGAACGACACTATTGGCTGGTTCTTTCCGGCAGCGGTTCAATGGGACCGACTTGTGGAAAGGACCGTAATCATGAGTGTCGTCATGGCCGACCCCACAATCGACATCCTCGCCCGAGACAGAGGCGGCGAGCCCGTCGACCCCGCCGAACCGGGGTATGCCGTCATCGGTGCGATCATCACGGAGACGAAGCGTCTGTGCGTGGAACTCAATACGGGCGGCTATCACGAGCCGGGCGAGGTCCATGCGATGTTCGAGCGTATCGTGGGGCATCCGGTTGACCCGTCGTTCCGTCTTAATCCGCCGTTCTACACGGATTTCGGCCGGAACATCGAGGTCGGCAGGGACGTGTTCGTCAACTGGGGGTGCACGCTGATGGATCGCGGCAGCATTTCGATCGGGGACGGTTCGTTCCTGGGACCGAACGTGCAGCTCATCACCATCAACCACATGCGTGACCCGATGCGGCGGGCGACGACCGTCTCGAAGCCGATCCGTATCGGCGCGCACGTGTGGATCGGCGCGGGCGCGATCGTGCTGCAGGATGTGACGATCGGCGACGGCGCGATCGTCGGGGCCGGGGCGGTCGTCACGCATGACGTGCCGGCGGGTGCGATCGTCGCCGGGGTGCCTGCCAGGGTCATCGGACACGTGTGACGTTCCGGTGCCGTGACGTTGCGACGTTGCGGCGGAACATGCGATTAGGGATCATTCAGGAAAGGAAACAATCATGTCCACCAATACAGTCAGGTCCGCTAACGACGACTACGGCGACATCACGCCGGTCGATCTGCCGAAGCGCACGCTCGGCACGGGTTCCGCGGCGTTGGAGGTTTCGGCGATAGGCCTCGGCTGCATGGGGTTCACGATGAGCTGGCCGCCGTTCCTGCCGCACGACGAGTCGATCCGTGTGATTCGCACCGCCTATGAGATGGGCGAACGGCTCTTCGACACGGCCGAGGTGTATGGCCCGTTCACGAACGAGGAGCTGGTGGGCGAGGCGTTGGAGCCGTTCCGTGATGACGTGGTCATCGCCACCAAGTTCGGGTTCGCCCTGCACGGCGGATTCGGCGAAGGCGAGAGCGAGGCGCAATTGGATTCCTCGGGCCGCGTGCAGCAGACCGATTCGCGTCCCGAGACAATCCGCAAGGCCGTCGAAGGGTCGCTGAAGCGTCTGCGCACCGACCACATCGATCTCTACTACCAGCATCGCGTCGATACGAAGGTGCCGATCGAGGATGTGGCCGGCGTGATGGGCGAGCTCATGGCCGAAGGCAAGATCCTGCACTGGGGTCTGTCGGAGGCGGCGCCCGCGACCGTGCGTCGGGCGCATGCGGTGACGCCGGTGACAGCCGTGCAGAACGAGTATTCGATGTGGTGGAGGAAACCCGAGGAGGAACTGATCCCCACGTTGGAGGAGCTGGGCATCGGACTGGTGCCGTTCAGTCCGCTCGGCAAGGCGATGCTGGCCGGACGGTTCACCGCGTCCACGCGCTTCGCCGCCGACGACTATCGCAGCCGCATCCCCCGCTTCTCCCCCGACCATATGGCGCACAACATCGCGATGAGCGACTACGTCGAATCCCTGGCGCGGGCCAAAGGCGTGGCGCCCGCGCAGATCGCGCTCGGCTGGCTGCTCGCGCGGAAGCCGTGGATCGCGCCGATCCCCGGCACCAAGCACGTGGACCGTCTACGTCAGAACCTGGGCGGCGCGGCCGTCACGTTCACGTCCGACGAACTCGCCGCCATCGACCGCACGCTCGACTCCATCACCATCGAGGGCGCCCGTTACCAGCCCACGCAGGAGGCCCTCACCAACCACTGACGGACAGAAAGCGGCCTGCGACCCGGTTGACCGGCACAGACACATATGCAAGTACTACTCATATAGTAGTAAATATGGTATATTTTAACGAATATTGCTAATATGTGAGTATGTTTGATTTGCTGGATGAGCCCATGCCGGGCGACGTGATGGCCGGCGTCGCCGATCGCATGGTCAAACGGCGCAAGGAGCACGGCATGACGCAGGCCGCATTGGCGGAGAAGTCCGGCGTAAGCTTGGGGTCGATCAGGCGGTTCGAGCAATCGCATGAGATCTCCTTCGGCTCGCTGGTGAACATCGCCTTCGCACTGCGTTGCGAACGGGATTTCGACGCGTTGTTCGCACAGCCGTACTATGCGACCATCGACGATGTCACCGCAGCCGCACGACGGAACGGAGGCCGCGCATGACCAACCCATTGCCGGATCTTGACCGGATTCGAGTCACATATGCCGGGGAATCGGTCGGTACGCTCACCATGTCCCCGAACCGTACCCTAGCATTCGCCTACGATCGGACGTGGCTGACGCACGGATTCTCCATCAGCCCGTTGAGCCTGCCACTGCGGGAAGGTGTGTTCGTCGCCAGACGGGACCCGTTGGACGGCATGTTCGGAGTCTTCGACGACAGCATGCCCGACGGCTGGGGCCGTCTGCTCACCGACCGGATGCTGCGCCAACACGGCATCGACCCGTATACGGTCGGCCTGCTGCCACGCCTGTCGATCGTGGGCGCGAGCGGTATGGGCGCGTTGGAATACGAGCCCGTGACGACGATTGACGACGAGCGCGCCAATCCACTCGATCTTGACGCGCTCGCACAGGAGTGCCTGCATCTGCTGAACACCGATTTCTCGGACGACCTCGACCGGCTGTTCGCCCTCGGAGGGTCTTCCGGCGGCGCCCGCCCGAAGATCCTCACCACGATCGACGACGAGGATTGGATCATCAAGTTCCCCTCATCCGTGGATCCACCCGACATCGGGGAGACCGAATACCGCATTTCGAATCTCGCTCGCGAATGTGGCATCACCATGCCGGAGACCCGATTGTTCCCGTCGAAACGCTGCTCCGGATATTTCGGAACCAAGCGGTTCGACCGTGTCCGGCCGGCCGACGGCAACACCCGCAAGGTGCACATGGTATCGGCCGGCGGACTGTTGGAGACCTCGCATCGCATCGCCAATCTGGATTACGGACTGCTCATGCGGCTGACCATGCGCATGACCGACAGCGCCGAGGAATGCGAACGCATGTACCGGCTCATGTGCTTCAACGTGTTCATCGGCAACCGTGACGACCACGCGAAGAACTTCTCCTACCTGTACGACCGGGAGCACGCCGTCTGGCGGCTCTCCCCCGCCTACGATCTGACCGAGAACCCCGGCATCAACGGCGAGCACACCACGGCGGTCAACGGCAAGGGGCGGGGCATCACGCTCGCCGACCTGGCCGGCATCGGCGTCAAGGCCGGCATCCCGCGCACCCGCTGCCTGTCCATCGCCAAGGACATGCGGAAGCGCATCGCCGGTGCCGGATTCACCGTGCGCGACTGATCAGATTCACAGGCTCAGACCGTCGACCCACTTGGTGAGCTTGGCCTCGCTTTCGGAGGCGGCGACGCGGCGTCCCGGCACCCAGCGGGCGGCGGGCGCGGAATCATGCAGTTGCACGCCGTCGGCGCCGCGCGTGCTGGAACCGGAGGTGGCGAACGTCACGATGGTCTTGCCGGCCCAATCCTCGCTTTCAAGGAACGTGCGCACCACGCGCGGCGCGGTCTCCCACCACAGCGGGTAGCCGACGAACACCACGTCGTAGGGCTTCACGTCGACCGGTCCGGCGAGCGCCGGTCGCATGTCGCGGTGCGCGTGCTCCACGCTGGAACGGCTGGATGAGTCGCGCCAGTTGACGTCGGCGGCCGTGTACGGCTGTGCCGGTCGAATCTCCTTCAGATCCGCCCCGATGGCGTGCGCGAGTCGTTCGGCCACTCCCCGCGTGGTGCCGGTGGCGGAGAAATAGGCGACGAGCATGCGTTTGTTCATGATGGTTCCCTTCCCTCTGAGGACTATGTCCACGCTCCATGAGCCTCGAATATGAAAGGTCCGTGGCTCTACTCCTTATTACACCGCGGCCACACCGCGATGGCCAATAGTGTCGTTCGATATCCCGTCATGCGTCGCGGGCATGGGTTCGCGTTCCCGGCCGGCCTTTACGATGGCGTGCATGCGGTTGACGGTGAAACGGTTCGAGGAACTGAGTACGGCGGAGTTGTATGAGATCTACCGGGTGCGCGTGGCGGTGTTCGTGGTGGAGCAGCGGTGCGCCTACCAGGAGGTGGATGAGGCGGACCGGCGCTGCTGGCATGTGTTCCTGCATGATGACGATGGCATCGCCGCGTATTGCCGTGTGATCGACCCGGGCGTCACGTTCCCCGAGGCGTCGATCGGGCGCGTGCTGGCGACGCGGCGCAGGCAGGGGTTGGGTACGCGGATCGTGCGCGAAGGTCTCAGGGTGGCGCGGGAGCGCATGCACGCGGACGCGGTGCATATCGAGGCGCAGACGTATGCGCGCGGATTGTACGAGGCCCTCGGGTTCACGCAGGTGTCGGACGAGTTCCTCGAGGACGGCATCCCCCACATCGGCATGATGTGGCGGGCGTGACGGCCGGCCATGGCGACCATGGATCGGCCGCGCCTTTTCTCGGGTATCATGCGAGGTGTCGATGCACACCCCTACCGCATACTGCAAGGAGGCTCCGATGAGGACGTTGGTTCTGGTGTTCCATCCCGATCTCGAGGGCGCGTCGCGCGCGAACAAGGCGTTGGCCGGGGCGGCGCGCGAACTGCCCGGCGACGCCGTGACCGTGCGCGACGTGTATGCGCTGTATCCGGACGGCGTGATCGACGTGGCCGCCGAGCAGCGGCTCGTCGAGGCGCATGACCGCATCGTGCTGGAGTTCCCGATGTACTGGTATTCGGCGCCCGCCCTGCTCAAGGAGTGGGAGGACAAGGTGCTCGCGTTCGGATGGGCGTACGGCCCGGGCGGCGAGGCGTTGCAGGGTAAGGAGATCGCGGTCGCCACCACGGCGGGCGGCCCGGAATCCGAATACGTGGAGGAGGACGACGGCGCCACGATGCGCGAGGTGCTCTCCCCCTACCGGATGATGGCCCGCTACACGCACGCCGTGTGGCGAGACCCGTTCGTCGTCTTCGACTCCATGGAGCTGTCCGACGAGGCGTTGGCCGAGGCGGGCCGAAGGTACCAGGCGTTCCTCGCCGACTGACCACCCTGATATCCCCTCGCCCCGGCCACGATCCGCCGCCGTCCCCGTTCCCGCTGGTACGATGATGGGGGAACGGCACCGATAGAGGGAGGAGACGGGATGGCTGCGATCGCCGTGGTCGACGACGACGCCGAGGCGCGCGGACGGCTCGGCGCCTGCATCTCGCGGTTCGCCGGAGAACATGGCCTGGACGTCGCCGTCGCCGGCTTCGCGGACGTCTCCGGGCTGCTGCGCCACGACCATCCGACGTGGGATGCGGTCTTCCTCGGCATCGGCGGGGCCGAAGCGGACGGGGGCGATGCCGCGCACGCCATCCAGGAGGACGATCCGTCGACGGTCATCGTGCTCGTCTCGGATTCGACGCAGCTGACGGTTACGGGACATGCGGCCGACGTGTTGGATTTCGTGGCCGAACCGGTGGATTACCCCGACTTCGCGCTGGTGATGCGCAGGGTGATGCGGCGCATCGGCGGGCGGCGCGCCAAGACCGTGTGCCTGATGTCGGAGGGTGTGCTGAGGCTCGTGCCGATCGGACGCATCTCACTGGTGGAGGCGCGGGAGGACCGTCTTCTCACGTATCACACCGCCGACGGCGACGTCACGGTCAGGGGCACGCTCGCCCAGGCGGAGGAGCTGCTGGCGGAAGGCGGTTTCATCCGTTGCGGCCGCCGGCATCTGATCAACGTGGACGACGTCACCGGCGTCGACGGGAACGAGATCCATGTGGACGGGCATCGCATCGAGGTGAGCATGCCGAAGAGACGGGAGATTCTGAGGGCCGTGGCCGAGTCGATGGGTGGTGCGCTGTGAACGGATGGATGGAGTTCCCCGGACTCGTCACGGTCGAATTGTTGGCCGCGCAGGCGTTGTTCGCGTGGCGCCTGCCGCGCCGCGAGCATGCGCCGCGCCGCGCGTTGTGCGCCGTGGCGGCGATGCTGGCGTTCGGCCTGGCGGTGGCGGGATGTTCGGCGGCCGTGCCGGCCGTGTTCGCGCATCTGATCGTCGGCGATTATCTGATGTTCGCGGCGTCCTGTGCGGCGCTCGGCGCCGTGGTGCGCTGCGGATGGCGTACGGTTGCGGGGACGGCCCTGTGCGGGTACGTGCTGCGGCAGGGCGTCGCGGCGTTGGCGGGCATGCTGCATCCGGTTCGGATGCTGCTCGCCGGACGGTGGTCCGCCCCGTGGCTCGCCTCATGGGGTGCCGGGGAGGCCATGCGCGTGCTGGTGTTCGTCGCGGCGTACGCCGCGGCCTGGCGATGGTTCGTCCGCCCGCTGGACATGTCGAGGATCGGCCTGTCGTCCGCCGCGTCGACGGCGTTCCTGGCCGTGGCCGTGCCGTTGGCCGCCGTCGGACTGGGCTCCTGCGCGTATGCCGCCGGCCCGGGTTCGGCCGCATGGTTCATGGGTTCCGCCGTCTCCGCGCTCGCCGGCATGATCGTCCTGGCTTTGTTCGGCGAGGTCGTGCGCGATCGGACGCCCGATGACGAGCCGGCGTTCGTACGGCGGATGGACGACATGCGCGCCGACCATTACGCGCGGCTCAGGGATGTGCTCGAGACGGCGGACGTCCGCCGCGACGATCTCACACGACAATTGGCCCGTCTGCGCGTCCCGGGCGCGACGGCATACGATGCGGTCATCGACGAGATCGCCGACGCCGTCGAAGACCGCGACCGCATCACGGGCACCGGAATCCCGGCGCTGGACGTCGTGCTCGCACAGACGGGCCGCGAGGCGGCGCGCCAAGGCATCCGGTTCACGTATATGGCCGGCGCGGACGGCGTGGCGTGGATGGACGACCGGGACGTCTACTCGCTGTTCGGCAATGCGCTCGACAACGCGGTCGAGGCGGCAGGACGGCTGGACGACCCCGAACGCAAGGTGATCCGGCTGACCGTCGTGCGCCGCGCCGACCTGGTCAACATCCACGTCTCCAACTACTGCCGGGACATCCGTTTCGACGAGGACGGCACGCCCGTGGCCTCCGGGAACGGCTCCGACGACTCCGACGGCGCTTCGGCGCACGGCTACGGGATCGCCAGCATGCGCATGACCGTCGAACGGCTGGGAGGCGACATGGTCATCGACGCCGACGACGGCGTCTTCGACCTGAACATCCTGCTTCCCGCGCCGCCGGCGGAACGGTCACGCGACGCGCGGCCGGACGACGCGGACTGACGACAGCCCGAGCACGTACCAGGCGACGGGCAGGGTGAGCAGTCCGCCGGCGACGAACACCCATACGATCGGGATCAGGTCGGCGAGCGGCGCGAACACGAGCATGCCGAGCGGCATGCCGAGCGTGGAGAGCATCGTGTCGAGGCCGAAGACACGGCCGGTCATCGACTCGTCGGATTCGGATTGCATGATCGTGCGCATCGGGCCGACGCAGACCGCGGAGGCGACGCCGTTCAGCACGTCGACGACCAGATAGGCGAGCAGGTTCGGCGCGAGGCCGAGACCGACGACGGTGACGCCGACCATGGCGATGCCGAATGCGATCGCACGCATCCGGGCGAGCGCGCCGCCCAGCAGTCTGGGCCCGATCGCGGACATGAGCGCGCCGCCGAGCAGCAGGCCGACGCTCAGGCCCAGTTCGTTGGCGGCGAGCTTGTCGGAGGCGGTCGTGAGGTTCACGAACCCGAGGTTCAGATCCCGCCCATCGTATTCGCGGGTCATGAGCAGCAGCGTCAGGTTCATCGGCGCGACCGACATGAAGCAGGTGAGCGCATCGCCCAACACCGCGCCCTTCAGGTACGGGTGGCGCATCGTATAGGCGAGACCGGCCTTGAGGTCGGCGAACGTGCGGCGCAGCACGATGAGCGGCAGCGGGTCCGCCGTCTCCCCCGACCTCGCCACGGCGGTCGCGTCGCCGCCGGACTCCGCCGGACGGCGCTTCGCCGGCATGCGGATCAGGGCGACGAAGCCGACGCCGATGACCGCGGTCGTCACGTCGACCAGCAGGATCGACCACAGCGGCGCCACGTTGACGAGCACGGCGGCGATCGCCGGCGCCGCGATGCGGTTCGCCGAGTCGATGACGCCGAATATCGAGTTGACGCGCAGCAGCCCCTTCTCCGGGACGATGTCCGGGATGAACGACTGCACGGCGGGCTCCTGGATGCCGCCCCCGGCGGAACGGACGAGCAGCACCACGAAGATCAGCGACAGGCTCGCCCAGCCGGTCGCGAACGCGATGGACAGCACCACGGTGACGGCGGCGATGACGAGGTCGGGCAGGATGATCAGCGCCTTGCGATTGTAGCGGTCGGCCATCGGCCCGCCGAATATGGAGACGAGCGCCTGCGGCAGGACGCCGAACAGCGTGGCCAACAGCATGGCCGAACCGGTGCGCGCCTGCAGGACGATCCACCACCAGATGGCGAACTGGACGACGCTGGAGCCGAGCAACGAGAACGCCTGGCCGGTGAGCAGCAGCGCGGCGCGGCGTATCCACCCGCGTTCGGACCGGTCGGCTGTGTCTTCGGTTGTCGTTGCGATTGTTTCTTCTTCGATTGTTTCTTCTTCGATTGTTTCTTCCGAAAGATATTGAGACATACGCGGCATATCATGCCCACCGGGTGCGGACATGCCGCAGCTGCGATTGATCAGCCCCTGGCTTCGTCGACCTTATCGGCGGCATAGGCCCGTTCGCCCGCATAGGCCCGTTCGCCTGGAACGTATTCGACCCCCGTCACGGCGTGTCGCGGGCGAACATGGTAGAAAAGACATAGACCTCTCGTTTCGAGATATCGCGAAGCGAGCCATGCCAACAAGGAGACAACATATGAAGAAGACCTTGGTCCTCGTGTTCCACCCGTCCCTGAACGGACAGTCCCACGTCAACAAGGCGCTCGCCGAGGCCGCCGGCGGACTGGACAATGTGACCGTGCGCGACGAATACGCGCTCTACCCGGACGGCGGGATCGACGTGAAGGCCGAGCAGGCAGCGGTCGAGGCCGCCGACCGCGTCGTGTTCCAGTTCCCGCTGTTCTGGTTCTCCTCCCCCGCCCTGCTCAAGGAGTGGGAGGACGAGGTGCTCGAGCACGGCTGGGCGTACGGCTCCGAAGGCCACGCATTCGAAGGCAAGGAGTTCGCCGTCGCCGTCTCCACCGGCTCCCCGGAGTCGAAGTACCAGCCGGAGGGCGACAACAAGTTCACCATCGAACAGGTGCTCGTCCCGTTCGAGGGCACGGCCAACCACATCAACGCCACGTGGGTCAAGCCGTTCGTCACCTTCGCCTCCTTCGGCATCACCGACGAGGCGCTGGCCAAGGCCGTCGCGGACTACAAGGCGTTCCTGGCCAAATAACGTCAATCGAATGATTCCATAGCAAAGAACGGCTCTCATGGTCCGCCCATGAGAGCCGTTTCGCGTCGAGAGGCCGTCGTCCCCAATCCCCAGTCCACGACGGACCGTGTCGCCGCATGGCCGCGACGCATCTACCGGTCGCGCGACGCGAGCTCCTCGCGCAGGGCGGCGACGGCCACGGCGAGCTCGCGCACCTGTTCGCGCAGCGCGCGCAGCTCTTCGGCGGAGTCCGTCGCCGTCACCGTCACATCCGCATTCCCGACTTTCCGGCTTTCCGTTTCGCGCCGGTGCGCCTCGAAGTTGACCTGGTCGACGATCCATGAGGCGAGCGTGGCGGTGACGATGCCGATCAGCGCGATGCCGGCGAACATCAGCGCGACCGCGATGAGCTTGCCTTGGAACGTGACCGGCGACACGTCGCCGTAGCCGACGGTGGTGACGGTGACGAACGCCCACCACAGGGCCGTGCCGAACCTGTCGATCGTCGCGCCGGGAGCCCCGCGCTCCACCGAGTAGACGGCGAGCGCGCCCACGTACATGAGCATGCCGACGGCGCCGAACGCGTAGACGGCGATGCGGCCGCGCACCGCCATGCCGGAGGTGCGGTTGAGCACGTGCAGCACGGTGAGCAGGCGCAGCAGCCGCAACGGGCGCAGCATGGGTAGCGCGATGGTCGCGAGGGCGAACAGGTTGCGCGTGAACCATCGCCACCGGTCTTCGGCGAGCCACAGCGAGACGGCGTAGTCGACGACGAACATGATCCAAATCGCGTTGATGACGGTCTCGCACAGGAGGATGTGCGTGCCGGCGAGAATCTCCCACGAGTAGGCGACGAGGAACATGACGGACAGTACCATCAGCGGCCAGTCCGTCCAATGCTTCCATGCCTTGAGATCCATGCGACGATTCTACCGGTCGGAGCGCCGGTCACATGCCGGAGCCGGCCGGGTGCGCATCGACGCCATATAATGTACGAACGTACATAAAACCGAGCGAAGGAGCTTCAGGGATATGACCAGGGACGCACAGGGCAACGACTACGACGTCACCGCGGATCTTACGCCGGAGGGTCGCGTCGAATGGGACCGCATGGTCTCCGGCGAGGTCTACGAGGACTCCCATCCGGAGATCGAACGCAAGCGCGCGGAGGCGAAGCGGCTGTTCGTCGCCTACAACCGCACCGACTACGAGGATGTGGAACGCCGCCGCGAACTCATGGAGCGATTGTTCGCCTCGGTCGGCGAGGACGTGTTCATCGAACCGAACTTCCGCTGCGAGATGGGCCGCAACATCACGATCGGCTCGCACGCCTACGTCAACTTCGACTGCGTGATGCTCGACAACGCGCCGATCGTGATCGGCGACTACGTGTGGATCGCGCCGATGGTGGGCCTGTTCGCCACCAACCATGCGCTCGATTTCGAGGAGCGCAAGGCGGGGGCCTGCCGGGCGAAGCCGATTCGCATCGAGGACGGAGTATGGCTGGGCGGCCACGTGACCGTGCTCGGCGGCGTGACCATCGGACGTGGTTCGGTGATCGGCGCCGGCTCGGTCGTCACGAAGGACATCCCGGCCGGCGTGGTCGCCGTCGGCAATCCGGCGCGCGTCATCCGCCCGATCACCGAGGCCGACAGGACCGGGTTCTGCGAGCGCATCGCCGCACGCGACGCCGCACGGAACGAGTGACCGACGCGGGCGACGGGTATGGAGGCGACGGCTTCCCGCCACTCGTGTCCCTCATACCTCGCCTTCGTAGAGATAGTACGTGCCGGAAGCGCCGTCCGTATGTTCCCGGCATTCCTCGCGGATGCGGGTCAGTCCGCGATGGTCGTAGAAGCCCACATCGCACGTGGTGTCGGTGAACAGGAAATACCGGCGTGCGCCGTCGGCGTGGAATCGTCCGACCGCATGGTCGAACAACAGGCGTCCCACTCCCCTGCCGCGCGTCCGCTCGTCGACGAGGAACAGCACCACCTCCGCGTCGTAGCGCGTCCTGAGCCCGCGCATCAGCCGTCGGTCGACGGCGATCAGGTCGAGTGCGTCGCGGATGCCGCGTCGGCCGTCCGCCGTGAACGGTAACGGCAGCGATTCACGGATCACGCGTCGGGCGTGACGGTCGAACGGCGTGGACCGCGGACGCGGCATCTTCGCGTCGACGCGCGCCAGGATCACGCCCACGACCCTGTCGCCTCGCACGGCGACGGTCGCGATGGTCGAGCATGACAGGCAGTGGTGCAGGTCGATGGTCGCGAGGCGTCGCGCACAGCGCCCGTCCATCGCGGGGTCGGCGTACCACATGCGGCGCATCATCGCGACGAGCGCCGGACAGTCGTCGTGTCGCAGCGGCCGCAATATCACGCCGGCCGCCGAGGCTGCGGATGCCGCGGAATCTCCGGAATCGTCCATATGCATACGTTCCATTCTCCCATTCACCGGACGCGCGTCTGTCGGAGCACGTACCAGGCGACGGGCAGGGCGAGCAGGCCGCTGGCAATGAACACCCACGCGATTGGGATCAGGTCAGCGAGCGGAGCGAAAACCAGCATGCCGAGCGGCATGCCGAGCGTGGCGAGCGTCGTGTCGAGGCCGAAGACACGGCCGACCATCGATGGATCGGATTCGGATTGCATGACGGTGCGCATCGGCGCGGCGCACATGCCCCAGGCGATGCCGCACAGGATGTTGATGACGAGGTAGGCGAGCAGTCCGGGGGCGAGCCCGAGGCCGACGATTGTGATGCCGACCGCGGCGATCGCGTGCGCGGCCACGCGCATGTTGTCGCGGATGACCTTCACGCCGATGGTGGACATGATGAGGCCGCCGAGCAGCATGCCGGCGCTCCAGCTCAGCTCGTTGGCGGCGAGCTTGTCGGAGGCGGTCGTGAGGTTCACGAACCCGAGGTCCAAGTCCAGCCCATCGTATTCGCGGGTCATGAGCAGGAGCGTCAGGTTCATCGGCGCGACCGCCACGAAACAGGTGAGTGCATCGCCGAGCACCACGCCTTTGAGACGGGGCTGCCGCATCGTGTAGGCGAGGCCGGCCTTGAGGTCGGCGAACGCACGGCGAAGGCCGGAGACGAGCGCGTTGTCCGCCGCGACGCCCGCGACCGGCACCGGTGCCGCGACGGCTCCTCCTCGGCGTTCCGGCACGCGGATGAGCGCGACGAAGCCGACGCCGATGACCGCGGTCGTCACGTCGATGAGCAGGATCGACCATAGGGGCATCACGTTGATGAGCACGGCGGCGATGGCGGGCGCGACGAGCATGTTGGCCGAGTTGATCATGCCGTAGATCGAGTTGACGCGCAGCAGTCCGCCGGCCGGCGTGATGTCGGGGATGAACGATTGGATGGCGGGTGCCTGCACGCCGCCGCCGGCCGAACGGATGAACAGGACGACGAACAGGATGGCCAGGTTCGCCCAACCGTGCGCGAAGGCGAACGACAGCATGACGGTGACGCCGGCGATGATGAGGTCGGGCAGCATGATGAGCGGCTTGCGCCGGTAGCGATCGGCCATCGACCCGCCGAAGATCGACACGAGGGATTGCGGCATGACGCCGAACAGGGTGGCGAGCAGCATGGACCAGCCGCTTTTCTCCTGCAGTACGATCCACCACCAGAGGGCGTACTGCACGATGTTGGAGCCGAGCAGGGAGAACGCCTGTCCGGTGAGCAGCAGGGCGACGCGACGCGTCCAGCCGAGCTCGCGCGGATCGGTCTCCGGCTCGAAGGGCATGGTCGGTTCAAGGGTATCGGGCATACGGGTGTTCCTTCACTTCATCGTTCCGCACGGTCCGTTCGTTCCGTGCCGTGCATGGCATGCGTACGGTCGAACCGGCATGCCGTGCCGACCGTCCGTCGCGGACGGTGCGGCGGCGGCGTGCCGGCCCGCATGTCAGATGAAGCCGGGCGCGTACACCGGGGCGTTGTTGTCCGGCGACGAGGCGCAACACAGGGAACACATGGTTCCAGACGTTAGCCGGATTCGCCGACAACGCCGGTCTACGCTACAGTCGCCCGCATCCGCCTACAGCCGGTCGGCGATGAGACGGCAGTGGTCGCGCACCACGGCGGCGGACCTATGGAACCTCGCGAGCTCCTCGTCGCTCAGGTGCAGGTCGACGAAGTCGCCCACGCCGTCGCCGTCGAGCGCGACGGGCAGGGAGAGGAACACGTCATGCTCGCCGTACTCGTATTCGCCGTCGATGAGCGTGGACACGGATACGACGCCGCGCTCGTTCCACAGAATCATGCGCACGAGCCCCGCGACCGTGGCGGCGATGCCGTAGCTGGTGCCGCCGCGCAGACCCTTGATGTCCAGTCCGCGGCGGCGCGTCTCCTCCTCGATGCCGGCGAGCGTGACGTCCGGATAGCGCGAACGGTTGTCCTCCAGGTACTGCGCGAACGATTTGCCGATGAACGAGACCGTGGACCACGGCACGAACTGGCTGTCGCCGTGTTCGCCGATCACGTAGCCGGAGACGAGACGCGGGTCGAGGCGCGTGGTCTCGCCGATGATCGTCTTCATGCGCGACGTGTCGAGCGCCGCCCCGGAGCCGAGCACCTGCGCGCGCGGCAGTCCGGTGCGTCTCCACGCGAACCAGCTGAGCACGTCGACCGGGTTCGACACCATGATGAGGATGCCGTCGAACCCGGAATCCCTGATATGGCGCAGAATCGGGTCGACGATATCGATGGCGGCGCCGAGCTCCTGCATGCGCGTCTCCCCCGGTTTCGGCTTCGGCCCGGCGGTGACAACGACCACGTCGGCGCGACGGCAGTCCTCCCAGCCGCCCGCGCGGATCGTCACGAACCTGCCGAGGAACTCGGATCCGTCGGCCAGGTCCATGGCCAGTCCCTCGGCCTTCTCCGGATGATGGTTGACGAGCACAAGCTCGTTGCACAACCCTTGTTGGACGATGGCGCTCGCCACCGCCGCACCGACGCTGCCCGCGCCGACGACGACCACGCGGCTCCTGTTCGATGTGACCATGATGCCGGGTTCTCCTTTTCCTCCTGGAATGTCGTGACGATGCCGTTCCCGACTCACCTGACGGCGGTGAAGAAGAACCGGGGGAACGGGAAGATGATGCTGCCGTCGGATCGGGGCGGATATGCCTCGCGCACGCGGGCGAGCACCTCGTGTTCGAAGGCGGCCCGTCCGTGCTCGTCGCGGAGCGCCTGCAGATAGGGGCGCAGTCCGGTGCCGCGGTACCAGTCCATGATGGCCTCGTGCGAGGGCAGGGTGTGCATGTAGGTGGTCGTCCACATGCGGAAACGCGCGGCGTGCGCGTGCAGAAGCTCCCAGTATTCGGGCGGCGTGAGGTTGAAGAACTCGCGGGCCTGCGGGAGCCGGTCCGCGTACGCCGGCGAGTGCACGAGTTCGCCGATGATGCGGTGGATGGGCTCCTCGTAGTTCATCGGCGTCTGCACGGCGAGCGTGCCGCCCTCCTTCAGCAGGCCGAGCATGGCGGGGATGAGGCGCGGGTGGTCGGGCACCCATTGGATGCACGCGTTGGAGAAGACCACGTCGAAGTCGTGGGGCAGGGCGGCGACCTCGTCCGTCTTGGACATGTCGCACAGGGCGAAGTCGATGTCGGGGTGTGCTTCGCGGGCGGCGGCGATCATCTCGGGCGAACTGTCCACGCCGAGGATCGCGGCGTGCGGGTAGCGTTCGCGCAACACGGCGGTGCTGTTGCCCGGTCCGCAGCCGATGTCGATGAGGCGTGTGACCGTCCCGTCGTCCGGCGGCAGCTGCATCGCCAGATCATGTGACGGCTGCGTGCGTTCCGTCCTGAATCGCAGATACTGTTCCGAATCCCATACGACCATGCGATTCACGCTAGCGATGCGGACGCATACGGTCCGCAGATGCGTCCGCATCGCGAACATGACGCGGCCGCATCGGAGATCCCTCCGCCCATCGGCGGATCCTCCTTACGTCGCCGTACGGTTCATGACCGCCGTTGCCGGCCGTTGTAGGATGCCGAAAGAGACTATGCGGAAAAGAGCAGGCATATGAATGGATACGAGCGGATTCGCGGATTCGTGAAGGAACATGCCGATGAGGCGGAGCTCATCAGGCATGAAACGGCGATTGTCGATCTGAAGTCCGGGGCAGAGGTCTTCGACATCAATCGCGCGGCGGCGACGTACATCGTGGAATCGAAGGAAGGCGTGTTCGCCGTGGTCGCGTCGGCCGTCGGCCATCTCAGATGGCGTCCGCTGGGCCGTGCGCTGGGACTGCGGCAGATCCATCTTGCATCGCGGGAATCGGTCCGAAAGCACACAGGATACGACGCGGGCGTCGTAGGGCCGCTGTTCCTCGGCGACGTGCGCATGTTCTTCGATCGGCGACTGCTCGCCCACGATCGTGTGTACTGCGGTGCCGGTGACGCGCATCACACGCTGTCCATCGCCCCTCGGCTCATCATCGCGTGCAACGACATCGCCGGATATTTCGACGGCGCCGAGTTCCTTCCGCATATGCCGGATCCGAAAGAGCTCCGGAACGATATGTACGAACAGATGCTCGACGATTATCTCGCCATGGAGAGGGCGGAGTGACGACCGGGCGCCCCTGCCGTACGTCAGCGGTCGCGCCAGCGCAGGAGTTCGAAGGCGAGGATGAGGGCGAGCAGGAGGGCGGAGGCGAGGAACACGGCGCGCAGGGCCATGGTGAGCGAGGGCAGGAACGTGGCGATGACGCCGAACACGGCCACGCCGACCGCGCCGCCGACCTGACGGAACGTGTTGAACATGGCGGAGGCGATGCCGGCCTGCGCGGGATCGACGCTCTTGAGCACCACGCCCGCAGCCGCCGGCGTGGTGATGGCCGCGCCGAACCCGACGACGCTCAGCCCCGTGGCAATCGCCCATACGGGAATCGGCGACGGGTAGAGAAATTCGAACAGGAATCCGGCGATCATGATCGCGAGCCCCAGCGTGATCGAGAACTTCGATCCGCGTGCGGTGATGATGCGGCCGCCGGCGAGGTTGCCGGCGATGGTGACGAACGCGGACGGCACGAACACGAGTCCCGCGGCGAAGGCGCCCAAGCCGAGCCCGTTCTGCAGGAACAGCGTGCAGATGAACACCATGCCGTACCAGTTGAAGATCATGACGAATCCGATGAGCAGCGCGACCTGCATGCCGCGCACGCGGAACAGATCCAACGGCATCATGGGCGTGCGGACCTTCGCCTGGGAGCGGACGAACGCGACGAGCAGGACCGCGCCGACGGCGACGAGCGTCCATGCGAGTGGCGAGGCGACGCCGAGGGCGCCGATCTCGATGACGCCGGCGATGAGGATGACGAGGCCGGACAATGCGAGCGACTGCCCCACCCAGTCGAACCGCTTGGCGCGCCGAGGCGAGGGCGCGACGCGCGCGCACAGGCCGAGGACCAGCAGGCAGAACGGCACGTTGATTGCGAACACAAGACTCCAGTGGATTGGCGTGAGCAGACCCCCGAGCAGCGGCCCCACGGCCGACGCGCTCGCGCCGCCCGCACCCCACAGGGCGAGCGCCCAGGCGCGCCGCTTCGGATCGGGGCTCGTCTCGTTGATGAGCGACATGGATGCGGGCAGGATCAGCGCGGAGGCGACTCCGAGCAGGCATCGGCCGAAGACGAGCGCGCCCATCGACCATGCGAACGAGCTGAACAGGGACGCGGCGGTGAACAGGGCGGCGCCGCAGACGAACACGCGCTTGGCGCCCCACCGGTCGGCGAGGTTGCCGCATAGGAGAAGGAGCGCGGCAAACAGGAGGCTGTAGCCGTCGACCACCCACTGCTGGACGGCCATGTCGCCGCCGAGGTCTCGGCTGATGGTGGGCAACGCCACGTTGACGATGAGCACGTCCATGCCGACGAGGAACGAGGCGATGGACGCGGCGGCCGTGGCGAACGGTGCAGAACGGGCGATGGCCCGCGTGCGGTCGTCCGCAAGCGCGGGCGACGAAGTCGATGGGGCTGGCGATGAAACGGTCGATGAGGTGGTCGTCGTTCTCTCCTTACGCTATGGATCGGAATGTCATATCGGTTATCGCGTAGGATATGGTACGGCGCGTGGGATGTTGGGAACGTTGGAATGTGAGTGATTATGGTTCATATCGCATGAACAATGGGTTCACACCCTCTCGGCCGGGGCGGAGGAAGGAGACCGGATGTACGACAGGCGGTTGGATGCGAACGCGCTGGCGGCATCGAACTGGCCGACATCGACCATTACGATCTGGACGTGTTCAACGAGTGCGCCCAGACCGGCGACCTGCTCATCTCCAAACCGATGTGGGCCGACGTGCACCCGCAGCTCGCCAACGTGGCCGTGGACTGGCCCGAACCGGTCGGCATGCAGTACGGTCTGCTCTACCCGCTCGGCCCCACGCCCGCCGTCGCCGCGTTCGTGGACCGCATCGCCGAGCTGGCCGGCGTGGAGCGAAACACATCCGCACGGGAGGCGACGGAAGCGGGTGACGACCGCTGATACGATGGGGGTATCGCGGGAGGTAACGCGAGCAGCATCGACGGATCGAGGGAGATCGCCATGTCCACGCGAGACCACGGCACGACACCATCCACGCCCGTCACGGCGTCCGCACCGACCGTGCCGGGCGAAGGCTCGTCACGCGCCTCACACACATCCCGGTCCCCGCGCCTCGCGAAACGCGTCCGCATCATCCTCGCCGCACTGCTGGCGGCGATCATCGCAATCGGCGGAGGCGGGACCGTCTGGTGGACGCTGGGAGACGGCGCCCGAACCGTCGCGCTCATGCGCAGGAAACCGGCCTCGCCGGCGACGCAGGCCGCGATCGACGCGGTCACCGGATTCGCCTACCGTTCCGCACCCGGATTCCTCGACGCGGCGAACGGCGACGGCGACGGCAACGTCAACTACTCCCCCACGTCGATGTGGATGGCGCTCGCGCTCGCCGCGCAGGGGGCCGGCGGCGCGACGCGCATACAGCTGGACGAGGCGCTCGGCGCCGGGAGCCTCCGTGACGGGGACTACACGTCGCTGCGTTCGTCGGTCAACGGCCGGTACGACGATGCGCGGTCCGTGATGGACGTGCACGACTCCGTGTGGGTGGACGGCCGCTACACGCTCAAGGACCGGTTCCGGCAAGCCGCGCGCGACCGGTTCGACGCCGACGTGGAGTCCCTCGCGTTCGACGCGCGCGCCGAGAAGCGCATGTCCCGGTGGATCGAGGACAATACGCGCGGCATGCTCAGACCGGACATCCGGTTGAACGCCGACACGGTGATGACGATCATCGACACCGTGTACGCGGACGGTCGTTGGGAGATGCCGTTCGAGGAGGACCACACCGAGGACCGGACGTTCCACGGCGCATCCCGCGAGCACATGGTGCCGATGATGGCGCATACGTTCGATTCGATGGCCTATGCGCAGGCGGCGGACGGCTCATGGCGGCGCGTCTCCATCCCGTTCGACAACGGCGGCGCGCTGACGGTGCTGCTGCCCGCCGAGGGACGGTTCGACGAGTTCTCCTCCGACGCGGCGCGGCTGGAGTGGGTGATGTCGACGTGCTCCGCGCGCGAGACCGGCGGCGATGCGCCCACCTGCAGCGAGAAGGCCGGAACCGATGCCGCGGGAAACGCCGTCCCGGAGGTGGAGGCCGCGTCGACAAGCGTGGACCTGAAACTTCCGCGGTTCTCCATCGAAAACGCGTTCTCTCCAGAGAGCGCCGAGAAGACGCTCCGGGCGTTGGGCGTGACGGACGCGTTCTCGCAGGGCACGGCGGATTTCTCCGGCATGCTGGAGCCTGACGGGCTGCCGGGGAATCCGTTCATCGGCGAGATCATCCAGGGCACGCGCATCGAGGTGAACGAGAAGGGTGCGAAGGCGGCCGCGTTCACGCAGATCCAGACGGAGGCGGCCGGGGCGCCGATCGACGATAAGGTCACGTTCGACGTGGACCGGCCGTTCCTCTACGAACTGGCCACGCCGGACGGCGTGCCGTTGTTCATCGGCGCGGTGCGCGATCTGTGACACCGGGAAGGCCGTCGGGCGTCATTCCTCCCCGTCCATGAGCGGCAGGGTGAGGCGCATCGTGGTGCCGGCCGGCGACGTGGATTCCACGTCGAGCGCGCCGCCGTAGCGGGTCGCCACGTCGCGGGCGAGCGCGAGTCCCAGACCGTAGCCCTGGTGCGCGGTGCCGTCGTCGTCGCGGGCGAACCGGCGGAACAGGCGTTCCGGATCGTCGCCGATGCCGCCGCCGTGGTCGGTGACGCGCACGACGGCCTGTCCGCCATGCAGGTATCCGGTCGAGATGGTGACCTTCGCGCCTTGGGGCGAGTGGGCGATGGCGTTGTCGAGCACGGCGACGAGGCATCGGGACAGTCCGATCGCGTTGCCGCGCACGACGAGCCGGCCTCGCTCCCCGTCGACGCGCACGTCGAGGTTCACGCCGCGCGTCTCGGCGAGCGGACGCACCTCCTCGACGGACTGGTCGGCCACGTCGGCGAGCATGACGGGTTCGGCGTTGACGGCGCCGCGCGCGGCGACGAGCAGGTCGGTGATGATGGCGGTCATGCGGTCGACGTCGCCGCGCAACGCGGCGAGCGGCTCGTCGATGTCGCCGCCGTGGGCGCGGCGGAAGTCGATGAGGTCGATGCGCGTGGCGATCACGGCGAGCGGCGTCTTGAGCTCGTGGCTGGCGTCGGCGACGAAGTCCTTCTGGAGTTCGAACGCGCGTTCGAGCGGTTCGACCTCCTTGCGCGCGTAGTAGCGGCCGACGACGGCGACCGCGGCGATCACGCCGACGACGAACAGGAGGGTGAACGCGACGGCTTTCCTCGTGTCGATGACCATCATGCCGGAGCCGAACTGCTGGGTGACGCTCATGGCGTCGGGGTCGAGCCCGCGTTCGGTGAATTCGTGGCGCGAGCCGAGCAGCACGCCGAGCGTGAAGAGGATGCCGCCGATCGCGGTGATGGCGGCCATGGCGATGGTCATGCGCAGGCTGATGAGCCGGGCGCGTCCCTTGTCCGATGATGTGATGCCCATCGCTCATCCTTCCGGTGTTCCGATGCGGTAGCCGCGCCCGCGCACGGTGTCGATGATGCGGCGCGTGGTCTTGCCGCGCACGTAGGAGACGTACACGTCGACGACGCCCAAGTCGCTGCCGGGCGAGAACGCGCCGGCGAGCAGCTCCTCGCGGGTGAACACGTGGTCGGGCGAGGTGGCGAGCGCGGCGAGGAGCTTCGTCTCGACGTCGGTGAGCGGCACGGCACGCCCGTCCGGATCCTCGATGACGTTGGCGTCGGGTTTGAGCAGCCAGTCGCCGACCATCACGCCGTTGGCCTGCGCGTGGAAGCCGCGCAGGAGGGCGCGCAGGCGCGCTTCGAGTTCGACGAAATGGAACGGTTTGGTCAGGTAGTCGTTGGCGCCGGCATCGAGGCCCTCGACGATGTCGTCGACCTCGGCGAGCGCGGTGAGGATGAGCGCGGGCGTGGTGACGCCGGCGCCGCGCAGCATGCGGATGAGGTCGAGTCCGTCGCCGTCGGGCAGCCGTCGGTCGACGATGAGCGCGTCGTAGCGTGCGCCCGCCATGAGCCGGTCCGCTTCGGCGACCGACTGCACCCAGTCGGTCCGGTAGTCGGCGGCGAGCATCTCGGCGGTCATGGCGCCGAGGTTCGGGTCGTCCTCGATGAGGAGGACGGCCGGCAGGAGCAATCGTTCCGGGGATGCGGCCGCCATCGGTCTTGACGCCTCCGGCGTCTCAGGTTCTGGCGTCTCCGGTGTCGCCGTCGCGTGCGTCGTCATGTCCATGCGCGTCTCACCTCATGGGGGATCGGGGATTCTCTTACGGTTATATCAGACCGCCGGCCGGCTTAGGAACCGCTAAGAAACGCGGCGGCGGTTGGTCCGGCGGCGTCCGCGGCGTTATCGTGCGCGGTATGCGATGTGATTCCCCTCTCTTCACCGCGGACCGGGTGTCGTGCACGGTGCCGTCGCCGGACGGCGACCGGACGGTCTTCGCCGGCCTGTCGTTCGCGATCGGCCGCGGCGAGATCGTCGATCTGGTGGGCCCGTCGGGTTCGGGCAAAAGCAGTCTGCTGACGGCGTTCGCGCGGCTCAATCCGCATGCGTCGGGCTCGTTCGCGCTGGACGGGCGCGACGCCGGGTCGTTCACGCCGCAACGGTGGCGGCGCGAGGTCGCCTACCTGCCGCAGAAGCCGATCCTGCCGGGCGACACGGTGGCGGACGCGATCCGCCTGCCGTTCACGCTCGCCGTGCGCGCCGACGCGCGGGACGACGGCCGGCGGGGCGGTCTCGTCGGCCGGTTCGCCCGCCTGTTCCGCGACGACGCGGCGGCCGCACGGGATATGCTGCCGGACGCGCGCATCCGGGAGACGCTCGACGCGATGGGATGCGGGGACATCGATCTGACGCGGCGGCCGCACGACCTGTCCGGCGGTCAGGCGGCGCGCGTCTCGCTCGCCCGCACCCTGCTGACCGAACCGCAGGTGCTGCTCGCCGACGAGGTGGACGCCGGACTGGACGACGAGAACGCCGACAAGGTCGCGTCGATCATGGCGTATGCGGCCGGGCGCGGCATGGCGATCGTGCGCATCCGGCACCGGCCTCCGGACGGGCGCGCCTCGCGCGTCGCCACGCTGGCCGACGGCGCGCTCGCATGGGCGGACGCGGCGGAACGCGCGACGGGAGCGACGGACGGGAGGGAGACGGCATGAGCGGCAACGCGTACGACATCGACATCTGGGGTCTCGCCGTGGCGATGGCGATGGTGGCCGTCGCGGCCGGCGTGAGCGGGCTCATGCGCATGGGCATCGGCCGCTCCCTCCTGTGGTCCGCCTGCCGGGCGCTCCTGCAGCTGTGCGCGATGGGGTTCGTCGTCGGCTACGTGATCCGCGCGGACAACGTGTTCCTCGTGTTCGTGACGATCGGCGTGATGCTCGTCGCCGCCGTGCAGATCACCCTGTCGCGCGCCAAAGGCGTGCCCAAGGGGCTCGCCGGCCCGGTGCTGCTGAGCCTGACCATCACGATGCTGCTCATGATCGCGCTCGTCACCGAACTCGTCGTGCGCCCCCACCCGTGGTACGCGCCGCAGCTCGTCGTGCCGTTGACCGGCATGCTGCTCGGCAACACGGTCTCCGCGCTCGCCGTCGGCCTGAGCCGGTTCTACGAGAGCATGGACGAGCGGCGCGACGAGATCGACACGATGCTCGCGCTCGGTGCGACCGCATGGGAGGCGGCGCGGCCGTCCATCGTCTCGTCGATCAGGCTCGGACTGCTGCCGACGATGGCGACGCTCGCCTCCTGCGGCATCGTCACGATCCCGGGCATGATGGCCGGCCAGGTCATCGCCGGCGGCGACCCGTTGGAGGCCGCGAAATACCAGTTCGTCGTGTTCGCGGCGATCGCCGCGCTGACGCTCGTCGCCGACGGGCTCATCATGGCGATGACGTACCGCACCTGCTTCACCGAAGCCGACCAGTTCCGCCCGCAGGACATGCGCGGCGTGCGCTGAACGCGGGGATTCTCCACGGGCACGACGGCGGACGACGGAGGCCGGAACCGTCCACGCCACCCGCCGTTTCCCCATTGTTTCCGGCGATTCCCGCATGGGAGCCGCCGTGAGCGCTACCATGGAGATGACGGGACATGGTTCCCGCAGGTATGAATGAGTATGAGTAGCGAAGAAAACAGCAAAGAAACAATGGAAAACAGTGGGCATACGATCGACCGCTCGTGGCTGACCGAGGCGAAGGAAAGCATCAGCCAGTGGTCGTACATCATGTTGAAGGACGCGGACGACAACGACATCGATTGGGATTGGGTGCGTTCGCTCGACCTGGAGCACGGCATCGGCGTGGCCTCCCCCGAGGACTTCGAGGCGGGCGCCGCGTCCAGCGTGCACGATCTGCTCAAGGAGGATCTCGCGATCCGTGACCGGCTCGAAGCCGTCATCGCGAAGATGAGCATGACGTTCATGCGCGACTTCGACCGGAGGATCAAGACGTACGATCTGCCGCGCGCGCTCGCCTACGCGGACCGTCGTCTCAACGACCAGATCGCGCTGCTGCGCGACCGCGGCATCGCCGAAGGCCTGTGGACCGTCGAGGACGAGGACCGCCAGCGCGTCACCGTGCCGGTGCTCACGCCCGCGAGGGAGGGCGTGGTCGTCGACGACATCCAGGACCGTACGGCCGAGATCGTCAACACGCGCGCCGAACGCCGCAAGGCGGACCGCGCCAAGCGCGAGGCGGCGCGGGCGCACCGCGAGCACGCGCTGTTCGAGGCCGACGAGGTGCGGAACGGCTCCGTCGAGGCGGGCCCGGACGAGTCCGCGCCGATCGAATCAAGCTCCGACCAGGGCAGCAACGACTATCTCATCGAGGGCCAGCCGGTCATCAACGACGACAATCCCGCCGTGCCGACGGTCGAACAGGTCAACCGCGACGAGACCGCCGTGCCCGAGGCGCGCTTCGAGAAGTCGCGCCACCGGGCCGCCGAGCATGTGGCGGCGCGCGAGGCGGCGCGGCCGAAGGACTATTGGCGCGAGGTGTTCCTGCCGGGCCGCGACGTGGACAAGGTGATGGGCATCGATCTGGAGACGAACGGCACCGAACCGTACCGCGCGTACATCATCGACGTGGGCTTCGAATACATGAACATGAAGTCCCCGCGCCCGGCGGACGCCCCCACCGGCTACGAGTACGACAAGGACTACTACGAGGGCGGCGACGCCTACGACCAGCATCGGTTCTCGTTCGGCGTGACCGACGAGGCGGCGCGCCACGGCAACCCGTTCATCATCCAGCTGACCGGCATCGACATCAAGCAGCGCGTCGGCGCCGACTATCCGATGTTCGACGAGGACGCCGAGGCCCAGGCCGACCTGCTCAAGCGTCTGACCGCGCAGCCGTTCGTCGCGCATATGGCCACGTTCGAACACAGCTTCTTCATGCTCAACGTGAAGGGCTATGCGGAGGCGTACCGCAACGGCCACGTGACCATCATCGACACGCTGCCGATGAGCCGCCTGTGGGACGAGGGCTCCATCCCCAGCGAGGAGCATCCCGACGGCGACAACCGCCTCGACGCGTACGCGAAGCGTCAGGGCGCGCTGCGCGAGGACGACGCCGAACGCCATCTGGGCCTCGAGGACACGCACATCATGCTCCTCGCCATGAAGCACCATCTCAGGCAGCTCCAGGCCGAGGCGCGCGGGCCGTGGGGACCGAACGGCAAGGCGGGCGTCGGCGGCAAGCGCATCATCAGCCACCGTCGCCATTGGAGGCGTTGACCGGGACCACGGCTGACGCCAACCGTTGAACGGACATCGTGTCGTCTGTTTTGCATGGTCAAAACGGACGACACGGTGTCCGTTTATGGTATTCCCCCGTGCATGCCGCCATATTGTCGCGTCGTGGAGTAGTCTTGCACGCAGGCGATGGAACCCGCCGGGAAACCCGTTTTCCGAACCGCATTACCGCTGATAGTTCCTACACGATTCTCCCTTAGGGGCCGTCGTGTCTTCAGCGGACCGCGGCGGCATCCGGAAAGGCAACGACATGGGTCATCGCATACCCCAGATCCACCCCGACATCCTCGCCGTCGTCTTCGTCGGCGGCACGGTCGGCACCGCATTGCGCTACGCGTTCACACTGATTCCCGCGGCCGGCGACTTCCATACCGGCACCCTGGCCGCGAACCTGCTCGCCTGCCTCCTGTACGCGGGACTGACCGCGTTCCTCGCCGGCTCCGCATCGTTCGCCGCGCGGTTCGGCTCCCGCGGCAGGGAGTACGCGAGCCGCGGGCTCGGCATGGGACTGTGCGGCGGGCTGTCCACGATGTCCACGCTCGCGTTGGAGTGCTTCACCGCGATCCGTTCGGGCGACGCGGGCGTCGGCGTCCTGTATCTCGTCGTGACGTTCGTGCTCGGCATCCTATGCGCCGCGATCGGGGCATGGGCGGGCGGGCGGCTCGCCGCGACCGGAACCGCCGCCGACTCCGCATCCGTCTCCGACGCGCAGAAGGAGGCGTGACGATGGCCATGCTCCTTCCCGTGCTCGTCTGCCTGTGCGGCGGTCTGGGCGCCTCCTGCCGCTATCTGCTCGACACGACCGTCAAGACGTATTGGACGCACGCGTTCCCGATGTCCACGTTCGTCATCAACCTGCTGGCCGGCCTTCTCGCCGGGCTCGTCGCCGCGGCGGCGCTTCGCGGCGGAGTGGACGAGTCGTGGCGGCTGCTGCTCGCCACCGGTTTCCTCGGCGGTTTCTCGACGTTCTCCACCGCGGTCAACGAGACGGTGACGCTGTTCGGCAAGCGCCGCTACCCCACCGCCGCCGGCTATCTGCTGGCGAGCGTCGTCGTCCCGCCGCTCGCCGTGGCCGCCGGGTTCATGCTCGTCGCGTGACGGCCGCCGCGGGCCCGTCGGTCATTCGCGGACGCCGAGCTCGCGTTCCAGCCACGCGCGTTCGGCGTCGATCTCGGCGTCGTGGACGGCGATGATGGCGCGACGGTACCTGTCTTCGACCTCGTCGTTGTCGATGGGGCCTTCGCCGTCGCTGTAGAGGCGGCGCACGTCAGCCTCGGCGAGCGAGTCGAGCCGGCGGCGCAGCACCGCGTTCCTGTCCGCCTCGTCGGGGATGACGGACAGGAACGACATGACGACCGCCCATTTGGTGATGTTGGTGAGCATGTATCCGCTCGTGCCCTTGAGCTCCTCGATGAGCGCCTCACGGCCGGCCGGTTCGAGATGGAATTCGCGCAGACGCCGCCCGTTGACGACCGTATGGGTCTCGCCGATGTACCCGGCCTTGACGAAGCGCCCGGTGACCGCATGCAGCGTGCCGTCGGAGACCGCCTGCATGTAGCCTTGGAGCTGCTCCATCTTCTTACGCAGCCGGTAGCCGCACGCGGGCCCCTCCGAGAGGAATCCCAACGTCATGAGTTCTATCGTGTTCATCATGCCCACCATGATACCTCGCTTCGATATATCTCGAAACGACACGCCGACAGCGAACGGCGATCACCCCACACATCGACCGCGGAATTCCACCGTTCTGCAACTGGCCATACATTGATTCGATATATCTCGGCTTGAAATATGCCAATACCTCGAATAGAGTGATGACCAACGCGAGGGCGACGGGAACGGCAACCGCACCGCCGCCGGCAGCGACAACGGAACGACAACGGGAACAACACACCGGAAGGAAACCACCATGAGCAACATCACCATCTTCGGCGCAGGCAACATCGGATCCGCCGTGGCGGGCATCGCCGTCAAGGCCGGCGCGGCCGTGCAGGTCATCGACCGCAACCCGGACAAGGCCGCGGCCGCCGCCGACGGCGTCACCGGCGCGAAGTTCGGCGAGGCCGTCACCGGCGACATCGTCGTGCTCGCCCTGCCGTTCCCCGCCTACGAGGAGACGCTCGCCGCCTACGCCGGCCAGTTCGCCGGCAAGACCATCGTCGACGTGTCCAACCCGATCGACTTCACCACCTTCGACCTGGCGCTGCCGGAGGGCGCGAAGTCCGCCGCCGAATGGCTGGCCGGCAAACTGCCCCAGTCCAAGGTCGTCAAGGGCTTCAACACGACCTTCGCCGCGACCCTGGCCACCGGCGTCAACGACGGCGCGCCGACCGTCGTCCAGCTCGCCTCCGACGACGACGCGGCCAAGAAGTCCGTCGCCGCGTTCATCGAGGCCGCGGGACTCAAGACCGTGGACGCGGGCCCGCTCAAGCGCGCCCAGTACCTCGAGGGCTACGGCGCCCTGCAGATCGTCCTCGGCGTGACCGAGCAGACCCCGTGGACCGGCGGCTTCAAGGTCGTCAAGTAAGCGGTCACCCGCCGGCAAATGGCTGGGCCCCGACGCGAACCGTATCGCGTCGGGGCCCAGTCATTTGCCGTAAGACCGTACAAGCAGGTGAGGGAATCCTCACTCCTCGATGCCGAGCATCGAACGCAGCCATCCGAGCTCAGCCGCGACCTGCGCGTCATGCACGGTGATGAGACCGCGACGGTACGGGTCGTCGATGTGGTCAATCGACAGCGGGTTGCCCGCATCGCAGTAGAAGAAGTGCACGTCGCCGCCGGACAGCAGGTCGTAGCGGCGGCGCAGCACCGCGTCGCGGTCGGCCTTGTCCGGAACGACGGACAGGAAGGTGAGCACGACCCGCCACCGGTTGAAGTCGGTGAGGATGAAGCCGTCCGCGGTCTTCAACGCCTCGACGAGCGCCTCGCGGCCGGCCGGCTCCAACGTGAACAGGTGACGCTGGCGACCGTCGCGCACATCCGTCTGCTCGGAGATGAGACCGGCCTTCGCGAGACGGCCGGTCGCCGGGTAGATGGCGCCGTCGCTGAACCGGCGCATGTCGCCCTGCAGCTGCTCCATCTTCTTGCGCAGTTCGTAGCCGCACATCGTCTTCTCGGACAGGAATCCGAGAATCATCATCTCAATCAGGCTCATACCCTACTTCTCACCTCGTTTCGACATCCCAGCCATGATACCGGCCGGCACGGATGCGCGCCGCCGCGTTCCGCCCGCGGCTGACCCGCTCCACACGTCCGCCATCGGCCGCGGCCGGCGCATGACGGTGGGAACGGGAGTACAGTAGCGTTCCGTGGCTCAGAATCGTGCAGGAATCAAACAGGCATCGGCCGACGCGAAATACCGGCAGATGACGCAAAGCCCCGTCAAACCGCTGATCCTGCGGTTGTGCATCCCGGCGGTCGTATCGAATCTGGTGACCACCGCGTACAACCTCACCGACACGTTCTTCATCGGCCAGTTGGGCACCTCCCAATCGGGCGCGATCGGCATCGCGTTCTCCATCATGACGATCCTGCAGGCGCTCGGATTCTTCTTCGGCAACGGCGCGGGCAACTCGATGAGCCGGGAGCTCGGCAAACGCAACGACGAGCGCGCCTCCAAGCTGCTCGCCATCGGATTCGCGGGCGCCGTGCTCTCCGGACTCGTCGTGACCATCGTCTGCCTCGCCACCTTGCGCCCGCTGGTCGTCGCGCTGGGCTCGACCGCGACCATCGCACCGTACGCGGTCACCTATCTGACGCCCATCCTCGTGGCCGCTCCGTGCGTATGCGGCTCGTTCGCGCTGAACGGCCTGCTGCGCTACCAGGGCCAGTCCGCATTCGGCATGATCGGACTCGTCACCGGCGCGCTGCTCAACTTCCTGCTCGCCCCGTTGTTCATCTTCGTGGCCCATATGGGCATCTTCGGCGCGGGTCTCGCCACCGGCATCTGCCAGACGGTGAGCTTCGTCATCCTCACCGTGATGAGCGCCCGGTTCGGCGTATTGAAGCTGTCGCTGCGCAACTGCCGTCCCGACCCGCTGCTCCTGCGCGAGATCGCGGGCGGCGGTCTCCCCTCGCTGATCCGGCAGGGCGCCGGCTCGATCGCCACCACGTGCGTGAACATCGCTGCCAACCCGTTCGGAGACGCGGCCATCGCCGGCATGGCCATCGTCATGCGCATCATGCTCGGCGCGAACTCGGTCATCATCGGCCTCGGGCAGGGCTTCCAGCCGGTGTGCGGCTACAACTACGGCGCCGGCAAGTTCGCGCGCGTGCGCGAGGCCTACTGGTTCTGCGTGAAGCTCGCCACCGGCGTGCTGCTCGTGCTCGCCGTGGCCATCTGGACGATCGCGCCGCAGCTGGTGGAGATCTTCCGCTCCGATCCGGCCGTGGTCGCGGTGGGCGTCGCGGCCCTGCACTTCCAATGCGTGACGGTCGTGCTCAACGGCGTCAACATGATGGGCAACATGATCTCCCAGACGCTGGGCAAGACCGGCATCGCCTCGTTCCTCGCCGTATGCCGCACGGGCCTCTATCTCGCGCCGATCGTGCTCATCCTCCCCCACTTCCTCGGCGTGACCGGCGTGGAGGCCGCCCAGTCCCTGGCGGATATCCTCACGTTCGCGACGACCATCCCGTTCATGCGCCACATCCTCGGCAAGGTGCTGCGCTGAGAGACGGCGATCAGGTCCGCCGCGACGGCGCCAAGCGTCCTACCGGCCGGTCTGCGCCTGCGTCTGGAGGCGCCTGACCTGCGCGATGACGTCGCGATGCTCGTCGAGCAGCGCCTGCGCATCATCGTCCCGGCCTTCCGCGACGGCCCGCCAGTAGAGGGTCTTCAACGAGACGTACGCCTGCTGCATGCGGATGGCTTCGGCGCGCGCGGCGAGCCGCAGCGCCTGCGCGTCGAGCAGTTCGATCTGGCGTTCCGCTCCCGCCGCGCCGTCCTGCGCGTTGCGCAGGTATTCGCGCATCGATTCGAGCGGCATGCCCGTGGCGGACAGGCATGCGATCGTCGTGAGCCGGGTCAGGTCGTCGTCCGAATAGGCGCGATGCCCGGACGGGTCGCGGGCGATCGGCGGGATGATGCCGATCTGCTCGTAGTAGCGCAACGTGGATTCCGGCAGTCCGGAGGCGAGCGACGCCTCGCGGATCGTATGCCAGGTGGTGGTGTTCAGACTCATACCACCCATCGAAACACCATGGTCCTGCGGTGTCCAATACCCGTATCTGATCGCCGACCATGCCCGACATGCATGTTACGGAACATTGCCTCCGATTCCGCTGACGACCGACGGCACCCGCACCTACCGCAGGTACCGGCCCGTCACGCTGTCCGGGTTCGTGGCGACGGCTTCCGGCGTGCCGGTGGCGACGATGCGGCCGCCGGCCTCGCCGCCGCCGGGGCCCATGTCGATGATCCAGTCGGCGTTGGCGATCATGTCGAGATCGTGTTCGATGACGACGACGGTCGCCCCGCCCTGCACGAGCCGGTCGAACACGTCGAGCAGCACGCGCACATCCAACGGGTGCAGGCCGATGGTCGGCTCGTCGAACACGAACACGGCGTCCGACTGGGCGCGCCCCATCTCGCCGGCGAGCTTCAACCGCTGCGCCTCGCCCCCGGACAGGGCGGGCGTCGGCTCCCCCAACGTGAGATAGCCGAGTCCCAAATCATGCAGCGTCTCCAACCGCGCATGCACCTTGCGCATGTCTCCGGTCGCGTCCAGCGCCTCATCGACGCTCATCGCCATCAATTGCGGCAGGGTGAGCGCGCGCCCGTCCTTCGACACGCGATGGATCGCGCCGGCGGCGGGCGCGTAGCGCGAGCCGCGGCAGTCGGGGCAGTCGATGCTCACGTCGGGCAGGAACTGCACGTCGAGCGAGATCGACCCGGTGCCGTCGCAGGTGGGGCAGCGCAGCCGTCCCGTGTTGTAGGAGAAGTCGCCGGCCTTCCAGCCGCCTTGTTTCGCCTCGTCGGTGCGGGCGAACGCGCGGCGCAGGTCGTCGTGGATGCCCGCGTACGTGGCGACGGTGGAGCGCACGTTCGCGCCGATCGGCGTCGCGTCGATGAGGTTCGCACGCCGGATGCCGTCCGCCGCGATCGCACGCACGTGCGCGGGCATCGCGGTGTCTTCCGCGTTCGCCCGCAGCGCGGGGATCAACGATTCGAGCACCATTGTCGTCTTGCCGGAACCGGATACGCCCGTCACCACGGTGAGACGCCCGCGCGGCACGTCCACGACCAGAGGTTTCACCGTGTGCAGCGGCCCGGTCTCCATGTGGATCGCGCCCGCCTCGAACATCCGGCCCGCGTCGACCTGCGCACGCACCCGTTCCGGCCCGGTCTCGGCGAGGAACGGCGCGATGCGGCTGCCCCGCTCCCCCATGGCCGCCACGTCGGCGACCGTGCCCTGCGCGATCACGTGGCCGCCGGCCGCGCCCGCGACCGGGCCCATCTCGATGAGATGGTCGCACGCCTTGAGCACGCGCACGTCATGGTCGACGACGACCACGGTGTTGCCGTCCGCCACGAGGTCGCGCATCACGCCGATCAACCCGTCCACGTTCGCCGGGTGCAGGCCGATCGAAGGCTCATCGAGCACGTACAGCACGCCGGTGGTCCGGTTGCGTACGGCGCGCGCCAGTTGGACGCGCTGCCGTTCGCCGGTGGACAAGGTGGAACCTGCACGGTCGAGCGCGAGATAGCCGAGGCCGAGCTCCAGCAGGCGTCTGGCCACGTCGAGGAACGATTCGGCGATGTTCGTCGCCATCGGACGCATCGCCTCGGGCAGCGTGGCGGGCACGCCGCGCACCCAGGCGACCGCCTCATCCAAGGTCATGGCGCTCGCCTGGGCGAGATCCAGCCCGCGCACGCGCGGCGCACGGGCGGCCTCACTCAATCGCGTGCCGCCGCAGTCCCGGCACGGCTTCTCCTCGAGGAACCGCGCGACGCGTTTCAGTCCCTTCTCGTCCTTGGCCTTGGCGAGCGCGTTCTCGACCGTGTACACGGCGTTGTAGTAGGTGAAGTCGAGTTCGGCGAAGTCGTCGCTTTTCTTCGACCGGTAGAGGATGTGCTTCTTGACGGCGGGCCCGTGGTACACGATGTCGCGCTCCTTGGGGCTCAGGTCGCGGAACGGCACGTCGGTGCGCACGCCCATCGCGCGGCACACGTCCTTCATCAGGTCCCACATGAGCGACCCCCATGGGGCGACGGCGCCTTCGTCGATGGTCTTCGACTCGTCGGGCACGAGCGAGGCGAGGTTCACTTCGCGCATGACGCCAGTTCCGGAGCAGGTGGGGCATGCGCCCGCCGAGTTGAAGGCGAGGGATTCGGCGCCGGGCCCGAAGAACGTCTCGTCGCAGTTCGCGCATCGGATGGGCAGTTCAGCGGCCACGTCGAGCGTGGGTTCGTGGCGGGCGCCGCAATGCGGGCACACGTGCGCGCCGCAGCGGGAGAACAGGAGGCGCAGGCTGTTGAGCAGTTCGCTCATCGTGCCGAACGTGGAGCGGACGCCGGGCACGGCGGGCCGTTGGTGGAGGGCGAGCGCGGCGGGCACGTGGCGCACGTCGTCGACCTGCGCGCGCGTCGCCTGGGTGAGCCGGCGGCGCGTGTATGTGGACAGGGCCTCCAGGTAGCGGCGTGAGCCTTCCGCATAAAGCACGCCCAATGCGAGCGAGCTTTTGCCCGATCCGGAGACGCCGGCCACGCCGGTGAGCGCGTCCAACGGCACGTCCACGTCGATGTGCTTGAGGTTGTGCACGTGCGCGCCGCGCACTTCGATCGCGGTCGGCGTGCGGCGCTTCCCCGCGTCTTCCGGCCTTTTGCCCCGTTCTTCCGTACGCTCCAGATCATGCTCATCCGTCATGCGGCCCATTGTAGATGCCGTACGTCTGTTGTCGTCGTGCTCCAGTTCGTATCGCATGCGTCACGCGGTGTGCGCGTGGATCTCGTATGACGCGTATGCGGGCAGGTCGTAGGTCTCGATGGAGAACGCGCGGCTCTTCCCCGTCGCCGGTTTGGCGACGTACTCGTTGCGTCCGAAGATGATCGTTCCGGTCTTGTCGCGCAGGACGAGCGTCACGATGATGTCGTCCGTGTACACGCCTTTGCCGTTGTCGTCGTCGCGGTCGGTCGTCACTTCGCCGCCGAACGTGACGCCGTCGAGGTCGGTCTTGCGTTCCTGCACGTCGTGCACGCTGTACGATTCGGTTCCTCCCGTGTCGAGCAGGTCGTCGGAGGATGGCGTCTCGACGGTGAACTCGACGGTCGCGGGTTTCTCCCCGTCGCCGCTCTGCCCGCTGAAGTACGCGGTCTCGCCGGCGAAGACGAGCGGGAAGACGGGCGTGTCGGAGAACATGACGGAGCCGTCGGCGGCGCGACCGGTGACGGTGACTCTCGGGAATTGGACGGCGTGCGTCGTATCCGTGTTGCGCAGGGCGAGCGCGTATTCCACGTATCCGCTTTCGGCCGACCAGCCGGATTCGACCAGTTCGAGCGGATTATGGTCCACGGCGTCCGTGCCGCCGGCCGTGTCACCGGTCGCATCGTGGGAACCGTTCGCGCCATCCGCGCCGTTGCCGGAGGATGTCCCGTCACCGCCCGTCAAAGGCCGCGACGTCGTCGATGACGCGGATGACGCGGCGTTCCCGGTGTCGGCGAGGCGCAGCGCCGCGTATCCGACGCCGGCGGCGAGCAGGAGCGTGACGAGACCGGCCGCCGTCCACGCGACGATGCGGCGGGAGGTGGATGCGCGGCGCATGGCACCGGTCGGCGCGGACGCGCCAACGGTGCCGTCGCCGGCGAGCGCCGACGTAGAGACCGCGGGCGACGCCGCTGCGGAAGGCGCCTTGCCTTCCGTGCCGTGTTCCGCTGATTCCAAAGCGTCACGCAACTCCTGCACGGACTGCATGCGCGCGCTTGGCTCGAACGCGCACGCCTTGGCGACGACGGCGCGCGACGCGGGCGACGCCGCCGTGGCGTCGGCGAGCGCGCGCCCGTACGCCGTCACGTCGGACGGGCTCACGCCGGTGAGCATGAAGCCGAGCACGCGTCCGATCGCATACACGTCAGTGCGGGCGTCGGTGGGCGCGAACCCGTATTGTTCGGGAGCGGCGTACCCCCATGTGCCGAGCGTGGTCGTGTCGCGTGCGCGCGGCGTCGCGTCGCCTGTGACGGTACCGGCGTGTTCGCGGGCGATGCCGAAGTCGATGAGGTGCACGCCGTCCGTGGCGATGATGATGTTCGCGGGCGTCACGTCGCGGTGGATGATGCCGTGCGCATGGAGTTCGCCGACCGCTTCGCACAGTTGGACGGCGATGCGCGTCGCCTCGGACGCGTCCAGCCGGCCTTTCCCGGTGACGTACCGTTCGAGCGTGACGCCGGGCACGTAGTCGTAGACGACCACGAACCGGTCGGGCAGCTCGTAGGACGCCTCGACGCGGGGCAGGCGCGGCGACGTGCAGTCGGCGAGCGTGGACCAGAGGCGTCTGCGGGCGAGACGCAGCGGGATCTTCTTGCGTACGAACGGTCCGGCGCCGTCCAACGTCACGAGTTCGGTGACGCCGGACGGCCCGTCGGCGAGCGTGCGTTCGACGCGGTAGGCGTCGTCCAGTCCCATGGCGTGCAGGGTCTGCGTGTCGTCCATATGATCGCTCCAGTCGCTCCCGTTCCCGCTCAGTCCCGCGGCGTGAGCGTCGGCTCGTCGAACCGGTAGAGCTCGTCGTCGGTGGCGGCGAGGCCGAGGCCGTTCGTGATGCACCAGATGACGATCGCGTCGCGGCGTTGCCGGCACCACAGTTCCGATACGCCGGCGAGACGCAACAGACGTTGCGTCTCGCGCAGGTCGCAGCCGAGGCCGAACGCGAGCCGGATCGCATGGTCGCGGCCGGGGCGGCTTTTGCCGGAGAACACGTCGTAGACGACGGTGGGGTTGATGCCGGAGGCGCGCGCCACGTCGGCGCGTTTGAGGCCGTGACGGTCCAAGAGGAACCTCAGGTAGTCGACGAGCCGGTAGTCGCGTGGGCGTTCCTCGTCGAGGTACGCGTCGATGCTGCCGCTGGCGAGCAGACGGTCCAGCAGTTCCTCAGTGAGCCGCCGCTCCCCTCCCGTTGCGTTCATTGCCGTGTCTCCTTGTATCGTTCCGCATCGCTCTTCCCTGACATCACATCAGGAAGAAGTCGTCGATCTCCGATTCGTCGTGCAGGATCTCCTCCTCGGATACGCCCGTGGCCCTCGCCAGCTCGATTGATCCCTCGAACCGCAGCCGCACGTTCACGTCAAGGTCGAACGCGTAGCGCTGCAGGTCGCCGAGCTTTCGGTATTCGGCCATCAGTCGTCGCAGAGCGCGGGCGTGACGCTCGTCGAGGTCGGCGATGAACGAGTCCATCCGCGCCTGATAGTCGTCCAGCAGCGCGCGCTCGCGTCTGTTCAGCACGTCCTTGCCGAGCCGAAGCGCGGTCGAGACCGCGATCGATCCGATCAGGGCGCCTACGACCGGAACGGGGATGACCGCCTGCCCGACCGCCGCGCCGACGGCGGCACCGGTCGCGTCGATGGCGTTCATCGTCACGAGGTTGAGGAATCCGTCGTCGTCGATCTCCCCGGATCTGAATCTGATGACCGCGTCAATCAGTCCGAAGGTCCCCGCCGCGATGGCGCCGGCGCTGGGGGCGGACAGCCGGCACACGTTGGTCAGGCCGTACACCGCGTAGCCGGAGACGCCTCCCTTGAGCGCGCCTTCGGCGGTCGTGAGCCCGCACGCCTTCCAGTCGTCGGCGGTGAACTGCCAGATCTCCCTGCCTTCCCTGTGACGTTCGTAGATGAACATGCCGAGGTTCACGCCGCCCTGCATGGCGGCTGCCACGCCGGCGGCCTTATGGGCCTCGCCGAGGTTCGGGCGGGCCTTGTCTTGGGCGGTCGCGCGTCGTTCGTCGGCGTCCTCCCGGATCCGCTCCTTGCGTTCCGCGGCCCTTCGGTCGAGGTTCTCGGCCTCCTGCGCGAACGTCCGGTCGATCGCGCCTTTCTGCACCTGGCCGTAGTCGAGTTTCGACGGACGCATCCACTCGTCCCACGGCACGCCGCGACGTTCGCTCTCGTCTTCGATCAGTCTGCGGATGCTCTCGACCGTGCGGTCGCTCAGCCGCTGGCCGTCGAGGAGCACCTCCTTGTCTCCGTTCATGATGGACCGATACGCCGCCACATGGTCCTTGGAGAACATCATGTCCATCTGCGGGTAGCGTGCGGCGGCCTCGATCTCATGACGCAGGTTCGCATAGAACTTCATCTGCACGGCGCGACCGTCGACCAGCAGATCGGCCGGGCCGTTGTCGTTCAGCAGGACCGTCGACTCGGTCAATCCGTCGAGTGCCCGTCGGGCGTTGGCGATGCCGGTCTCGGCGAATTCGGCGATGAACCCGTGCAACCCTCTGTCGCCGCCGCGGTTCGCGTCGATGACCTGTTCCGCCACGTCCGCCTTGGCGGCATCGATATGGCGCAGCGCCTCGGCGAGCCGGCCGTCCATGACCTTGAGTGAATCGTTCTCCTGCGCCAGGATCTCCCCCAACGACGCCGCCAGCTCGGACAGGCGCATCCGGTTCAGCCAGTCGACGTATGCCGCGATGCCCTGTCCGACGTTGAGGTCGACGATCCTGCGGTCAGTCATCGAGCTTCAGCTCCTTGTTGATGAGCTGCGCGAGGGTCAGCGTCGCGTTGACGAGCAATCCGGCCCGCATCTTCTCGTCCTTGGTGAACCGGCTGTAGTCGGTGCCGGTCACCGCCTTGTTGGCCTGTTCCACCCCGTCGATCTGGGTCCGTGTCGTATCGGCCAGGGCCTTGACCTCGGCGTTCATCCCGTCGAACCGGCGGATCATCTTCTCCACGCCTTGACGCTCGCCGACCAGCTTGTCCGCCGCTTCCTTGTTCTTCTGGCTCGCGAAGATGCCCGAACCCACCGCCGCGGCGCCGGCCACGCCGGCGATGGTCCAGCCCACGGGACCTGCAAGAGCCAGGAGGGCCGTGCCGGCGGACATGCCGCCGCCTCCCGCGGCCAACGCGCCACCGCCGAGCCAGGCCAATGCGGCGCTGTTCGCCGCCGCGCCGGACAGCGCGGAGATCGCGGTCCCGGTCGAGGCGACGCCGAACGTGGTGGCCACGCCCATCGCGGCGGTCGGGCCCATCGTCGCCACCGCCAGTCCCAGGGCGCCGAGTGTGGCGCCGGCTCCCGCACCGCCCTCGGCGGCCTTGGCCTGGTGCTCGGCCTGTCTGATCTCCTGTTCCTTGTTTTCGAAGGTCTCCACTTCGACGGCGATCTTCTTCAGGTCGACGGCGAACTCCTTCGGCGTGTTCGCCAGCTGGTTGATGTGCTGCTCGACGTATTTGACGTGCACGATCGCGAGTCTGCGCAGGTCGTACAGGGCCTTGGTGTTGTCGGACAACTTCTCCGCGGTCTTCTCGTAGCGTTCCACTGTATGGTTGTAGTCGTCCACGGCCTGCTGCCTCAGACGCGAGTTGAACAAATCGACGCTGTCGATGCCGCCTTTGACGCCTTGGGCGAGTTTCTGCGTGTCCTGGGAGGCCTTTCCGGCGGTCTCGCCGATGGCCTTCCCCGCCGCGCCGGCTGCCTTGCCGACGCCATCGCCGAGATTCGCCGCGACCTTCATCGCATCGCCGGCCGCCTTGCCGACCCCGTCGCCGACGGACTTCGCCGCCTGACCTACCTGATTCCCCGCGTCCTGTGCGATCTTCCCCGCTTTGCCGGCAAGATCGCCGATTCCTTTGCCGAGATTGCCGAATAGATTGGCCATCGTCTGGTTTCCTTTCCTCGTCGTCGTTGCCGTGTCTTCCATCCTATCGGCCGGGTCGGCCGTCCGTAGGACCGCCACGACATGTCCCGGATCTTCTCGCCGCCGATTCAGTCGACGACTGAGGGATGCCGCCCATCCGGTCGTAATGATGGATGAGCGGCGTGATCTCGTCTTCCCGGCGGAATCCACACCTCCCATAAAAAGCCATTTTAATGACATAACGCTAATTTGATTACATTTCCACATTGGATTACATTGAAAAGGGCGCACAATGGCATGTCATGCGCACGGGAAGGAAAGGCAACCATGAGCGAACGTTGGAGAACCGCCATTACGGTCGGTTTGACAGTGACGGTCGCCGGGCTCACCGCATCCGTCATCACCATGCTGTTGCTGGAGCGGAATCACCGGGCCTGACGGCACGGCACGACCCGTCGGACCGGCTCATCGCCCATCTCCAAGCGATGACGCACCGGCAGGACGGCCAGTAATCGCGAACGTACCTCGGCTTATTGAGGAAATACGAGGAGACGGCGTTTCAGCGTTTGCCGAGACCGCCGTCGGGGAACATGAGGAACGTGAGCGCGCCCGCCGCGGCGCCGCTGGCGAGCGCGCCGGTCACGACGGTGAGGATGCGCATGGCGGCACCGGGCGTCACGTGCACGTTCTTCGCCGCGGCACGTGACGTCGTCGCGTCGCCGGATGCGATGCGCGAGCGCGCCGCGTCCGGCGACGGCGCGCGTCCGGCGTTGTCCGGAATGTCGTCGCCGTCCGTCGTTTTGTCATTGACCGTCGTCTCGCCGTTCGTCGCGTCATCGCCGTCCGCCTCGCCGCGCAGCGGCTCGTCGACGAGCGTGGTGATGACGCGGGCGAGGTCGCGGTTGTCGTGTTCGGCGATCTCCGCGTTGAACACGGTGCGCAGGGCGAGGTATTGGAGTTTGCTCATCGGCGTTTTGCCGGTCTCGAGGTTGGAGACGGTCTGTCTGGCCACGCCGAGTTCGTCGGCGAGCTCCTGCGTGGTCCATCCGGCGACCTTGCGTATGATCGACAGGTTCTCCTGGAACTTGCCGATCCATCGGCGTTCGATTTCGGGTACCGCCATGACGTGTTCTCCTTCCGCGCTGCCACCCATCATACGCAATGGCCGCGTGCCGCCCCGGTTCGGTGGGGCGGCACGCGGCCATTCGCGTTTCGGTCGGCTCCGGCCGTGGCGTTCGGGTCGGCCGGGACTTTGGCGCGTCAGAAGCGGATGAGCGACTTGATGACCTTGCGCTGGTCCATCGCCTCGTACGCCTCCTGGATGTGGTCGAGGTCGTAGACGCCGGTGAACACGCGGCCGGGGTCGATCCCGTGGTTCACGACCGCGTCGAGCAGACCGGACTCGAGGTCGTAGTGGCGCACGGGCGCAGGGCCGCCCTTGATGCCGATGTTGCCGTAGAACGTGCCTTCGGCGCTGATCTCGACGTCGTGCGGGAGGCCGACGCGGCCGATGACGGCGCCGCGGCGGGCGAGGCCGATGGCCGTGTCGAACGACTGCTTGGAGCCGACGCATTCGAGCACCGCGTCCGCGCCGTAGCCGCCGGTCATCGAGAGCACCTTGTCGACGGCGGCCTGGTCGCGTTCGGCGACGACGTCGGTCGCGCCGAATTCGCGGGCGAGGGCGGCGCGGTCCTCGTGGCGGCTCATCGCGATGATGCGCGTCGCGCCGAGCATCCTCGCGGAGAGGACGCCGCACAGGCCGACGGCGCCGTCGCCCATGACGACGGCCGTGTCGCCGGGCTTGACCTCGGCGGAGACGGCGGCATGATAGCCGGTGGACATCACGTCGGCGATGGTCAGGAGCGAGGCGAGCGTCTCGTCGTCATAGTCCTCCGGGGAGCCGGGGACCTTGACGCACGTGCCGTCCGCTTCGGGCACGCGCACGTATTCGGCCTGGCTGGCGCCGAAGTAGCCGCCGTGCGGGCACACGGACTCGAAGCCGGCCTCGCACACCGGGCATTTGCCGCAGCTGTACGGGAACGGCAGCACGACGAAGTCGCCGGGCGCGACGGTCGTGACGGACGCGCCCACCTGTTCGACCACGCCGATCGCCTCATGGCCGATCTGGCTGTTTTCGGGATGCGGGGAGAGCCCGCGGAAATACCACAGGTCGGAGCCGCACACGCAGGCGCGCACCACGCGCACCAGGGCGTCCGTGTCCTGTTCGACGCGCGCCTTCGGCACCTCGCGCACGGCCATCTCGCCGGGCTTCACGAAGATCGCGGCCTTCATCGTCTCGCTCATGATCGTCTCCTTCATCATCATCGTCGTTCGATTCGCGACTTCACATCGTGTCGACGGCTCCCACCGTACGCACCTGAAGCGCTTGAAGGGCAAGCCGCGACACGCCGTCGCGGGCTCCTCGCCGGATCGGCCGGATCGGCCGATCATTTCACCCGCGTGATGGCGTCCCCCTTGACCATGAACCCCTTGCGCGCCATGTCGATCATCGGCTGGTCGAACGCGCTGTCCGTGTAGAACTCGTCGATGACGGCGTCCGCGCCCAGCACCTCGCGCAGACGCTTCGGCTTGTTCGTGTTGAAGTTGAGGTACGTGACCTCGAAGGTCGCGGGGTCGATGGTGGAGGCGATGAGACGCCTGACGCCGAGTCTGCGGCACGCCTCCCCCACGGTCACGTCGAACGAGGCGGTGAGGATCACGTCATCGGGCCGCGGCTCGTACCACGGCTTGATCTTGCGCATGTTGCGGTCCCAGAACGCGCTGACCAGCGACCTCAGTCCGCCGGTCAGGTCGTCGGCGCCGACCACCGAGGCGTCGGCGGCGAGGATGTCGTTGCCGAGCCCGGCCTTCGCCGCGTCGTTCAGGGCGCTCACGCGCAACGCGTCGACGCCCTTCGACGTGGACAGGTCGTGGAGGTATTTGCGCGCCACATCGCCCACGCCACGCTCCATCTGCTCGAGCGTGGCACGCCCCAGCTTGTATTTGGCGGCGTAGCGCAGCACGGGGGCGAGATGGCGGAACACCTTCACGTCGTAGCGTGCGCTGAACAGGTAGAGGTCGAACAGGCTCTCCCCGTCGTAGATGGTCCCATCGAAATCGAAGACCCGCATGCGCTTCCCCTCACCTCACCGGCCGAGACCGGTCGTCACCTGCTGCTCGACGCGGTCGTACGCCTGGGAGAGCAGCATGTTGCCGGGCACGGTGGTCAGCAGGAACGCGAGCACGGCGGCGATGACCGACGCGATGATGCCTTTGATGAGCCTGACGACGATCCTGAAGACCACGTAGGCGATGGCCGCGCCGATGGCGACGGTCAGGCACGTGCGCACCTCGGCGGGCAGGCTCCCGTACCACACGGCGATGCGGTCGAAGACGGACAGGTCGAGACCGTTGAGGTCGACGTCGGTCAGGTCGATGGCTGGGAACATGGGTTTCCTTTCGAATGTCTGATGGATGGCGTGGACGGACCGGGCGGTCCGGACGCGGCCGGTCACGCCTTGTGCGGCATGTCCGTCTCGGTGTCGATGACGATGGTGACCGGCCCGTCGTTGACGAGGCCGACGCGCATGTGCGCGCCGAAACGGCCCTCGCGCACCGGAACGCCGCCGGAACGCAGCGCCTCGTTGAAGCGGATCCACATGAGGTCCGCGTGTTCGGGCCTGCCGGCCTTGATGAAGCTGGGACGGTTTCCCTTGTGCACGTCCGCGTAGAGGGTGAACTGGGAGATGGACAGGATCGCGCCGCCGACGTCCTGGATGGAGCGGTTCATCTTGCCATGTTCGTCCTCGAAGACGCGCAGATTCAATACCTTATGGGCGAGCCAGGCGATCTCGGCGTCGCCGTCCGCGTCGGACACGCCGACGAGGATCATGTAGCCGTGGCCGATCTGCTGCGGCTCGAACGTGGGGTCGACGGTCCCGAGCTCGTTGACCACGTCGACGCTCGCCTGGGAGACTTTCTGGATGACGATTCGCATGCCCCCGATTATGCCACGTGTTTGTTCGCCGGAACCTTGCGACGGGCTGGGAGCCGGTCGGCGTGGACGGCCTTGCGGATATGCGAAAGGCGGAAGGCCCGGTCTCGGACCGGAGCCTTCCGCCTTGTTCATGCGATCTTCGACGCCGATGCGTCACTCAATCGCGTCACTTGATGATGACGTCCTCGGGCTTGATGTCGGAGGTGAAGCTCGGGGCGAGCTCGCTCTCGTACGCCTTCTCGAAGAAGCCGTCGTCGGTGAGGGTCTTGATCTCCTTGTTGGTCCAGTCGAGCAGGCTCTTGTTGCCCTTCTTCACGGCCGGCGCGATCGTGGACTCGTCGCCCAGGGTCTTGATGCCGACGGTGTAGCCCGGGTTGTCCTTGGCCCACGCGTACAGGTACGTGTTGTCGTCGGCGAGGGCGGCGACGCGGCCGTCCTTGAACGCCTGGAACTGCTGGGTCTTGGAGTCGAACTTCTGCAGGTTCACGTCCGGGTAGTTCTGGGTGAAGTAGGTCTCGGCGGTCGTGCCCTTGGTCACGGCCAGGTCCTTGCCCTTGAGGTCGTCGGCGCTGGTGATCTTCGCGCTCGTCGGGGAGACGACGCCGATGGAGACCTTCATGTACGGGCTGGCGAAGTCGACGACCTGCTTGCGCTCGTCGGTGACGGTAAAGTTGGCGAGCACGAGGTCGACCTTGTCGGACTTCAGGGAGTCGACGCGGCCGTCCGCGTTGACCTGCACCCACTCGACCTTCACGCCCAGGTCCTTGGCGACCTGGTTGCCGAGCGCCACGTCGTAGCCGGCGCGGGTGCCGTCGTTCTTCACGTAGCCGTACGGCGGCAGGTCGCCGAACGTGGCGATGCGGATCTTGCCGGCCTTCTTGATCTGCTCGACGGTCTGGCCCTGCTGGCCGGACGCGGACGAACCGCCGGCCGCCGGGTCGGGGCCGTTGCCGCACGCGGCGACGGAGATCAGCGTGGCCGCGGCGAGCACGCCGGCGGCGATCTTCTTCAGGTTGAACATGATGGTTCTCCTCTCTCTTGGATTGATGACAGGTTGGAAGTATCGGGGGTGTCGGCGCTCGTCACTCGTCGCCGACGGGCGACATGCTGTCGAGGAAGTTCCTCGCGCGGTCGGTCTCCGGGTTGGTGAAGAAGTCGGCACCGGACTGGCGTTCGAGAATCACGCCGTTCTCGAGGAACATGACGGTGTCCGCCACGCGGCGGGCGAACTCCATCTCATGCGTGACGACGATCATCGTCATATGGCGCTTGGCGAGGCGCAGCATGAGCTCGAGGACCTCGCGCACCATCTCCGGGTCAAGCGAAGCGGTGACCTCGTCGAACAGCATGAGCTCGGGGTTCATGGCGAGCGCGCGCACGATGGCGATGCGCTGCTTCTGGCCTCCGGACAGTTCGCGCGGGTACGCGTTCTTGTATTCGGACAGCTGCACGTCCGCGAGGAGCTTGTCCATCTGCTCGTCGACCTCGGCCTTGGGGCGCTTCTGCACCTTGGTGGGGCCGAGCTCGATGTTCTTCGCGACCGTGAGGTTCGGGAACAGGTCGTAGCTCTGGAACACCATGCCGATCTCGTTGCGCAGGCGACGCCACGCCTTCTCGTTGTTGTTCGGCACGACCTCGCCCTTGAAGCGGATCTCGCCGCCCTGGATGGTCTCCAGACCGTTGAGGCAGCGGATCAGCGTGGACTTGCCGGAACCGGACGGGCCGAGCAGGACGAGCACCTGGCCGCGCTTCACGTCGAAGCTCACGTCCTTGAGCACCTCATAGTCGCCGTAGGATTTGCGCAGATGGCGCACGGACAGCAGCGGCTCCTCGCCCGTGGCGGTGGTTTCGTTGTCGGCTTCAGCCATTGTTACGCTCCTTGGCTCGCTTCTCCAGGACCTTGGCGATCATCGCCAGCGGCCAGCAGATGATGAAATACAGGAAGAAGATGAATCCGTACACCCAGAAGGCGGCGTCCGGATGGGTCATGCGGTTCGCCTCCATGATCTGCTGGCCGACGGTGATCACGTCGATGACGCTGATGAGCAGCAGCAGCGACGTGGTCATGATGACGCGGGCGGCCAGGTTGATGGTGGCGGGCACCATAAGGTTGATGGACTGCGGGATGCGCACGTACCACAGGATCTGCAGCCCGTTCATGCCGAGCGCCTTGCCCGCGTCGACCTGGTGGTCGGACACGGAGATGAGGGCGCCGCGCACGATGTCGCTGATCTCCGCCGCCACCCACAGGCCGAAGGCGACCACGGCGACGGTCACGCCGTCCACCTGCACGCCGAGTTCGCGCGGCAGGATGTAGTAGGACAGGAACAGGATGACCAGCGTGGGCACGATGCGGAAGAACTCGAGGTAGAGGCGCAGGACGGCGCGCAGGACCGGGTTGTGCAGGATGCGCAGCGCGCCGAGCACGATGCCCAGCGGGATGCCGACGAGGAGCGCGAGGCCCGCCACCGTCACCGAGGTGCCGAGGCCGGACAGCAGTCGCGTGAGGTTGTCCCCCGTGAAGATGACGCTCGCACCGGAGGCCGCGGTGACGTACGCGGCGCCCGCGGCGTCAGTTATCGCCAAAGGTTCCACGACGGACCCTCCTTTCGATGAGCGTGAGGATGACGGACAGCGGGATCAGGATGATCGCGTAGGCGACGACCAGCATGAGCAGGTACTCGTCGCTGCGGTAGTACATGCCGATCAGGTCGCGCGCCGTGTTGGTGAGCTCCGGCACGGCGATCACCGTGAACACGGACGTCTCCTTGACCATGAAGATCACGTTCGCGGCGACGGCGGGCACGCTGCGCGTCAGTCCCTGCGGGAGGGTGACGTGGCGGATCATCTGCAGCGGCGACAGGCCGAGGGCGCGCGCCGATTCGTTCTGCACGCGCGGAATGCCGGTGAAGCCGCCTTCGAACGCGCCGCACATGTAGGCGGATCCCAGGATGGACATGCCGACGACCGCGCAGGTCTCGGCGCTCCACTTGACGCCGATGGACGGCAGTCCGTAGTACAGGAAGAACAGCTGGATGAGCAGCGGGGTGTTGCGGAACAGCTCCTGGAACACGGTGCTGATCTGGGCGAGGACGGGCACGCGGTATTCGCGCAGCAGGGCGAGCACGAGCCCGAGCAGCGTGGCGAGCACGACGCTGACGGCGGAGAGCCTGAGCGTCAGGACGAACGCCTTCTCGAACAATGGAAGCGCCTGTTGGATGACTTCCCAGCTCACTGCCGCCCTCCTTCCCTGGTCTTGGTTTGCATGGATGTCATGGTCATGTGTGGTTCGCTGGTGTGCGATTCTCTCTTGCGGTTCGTTTCTTCTCTTGTCTCGGTTCCGCAGGGCCGATTCATTCGTTACCCATAAGAATAATGGGGAACGAACGCGCCGATTCTACCAAATATGAAACATTTTCAATCATTATCTCACAATCAAAACTATCCCACATACTGTCGGAACAATCACGACAAGCTAGCACGACCTCAGGAAAAGCAATGTTTCCAACGAAAACCGGACGACGAACCGAACATCGCGGCCGACGACGGACATGACGCACTCGACCGTCGTTATGAAGTCTGCTTATACCCCGCTATCGGATAGTCCGAAGTGAATCATGGACACGGCGGCACGGGCGGCGTCTCAGACCTCCCGGCGTTGTCGCTTTCGCCCTTAGACTGGAGGGCATGTCTCTAACTATCGGAATCGTCGGACTGCCGAACGTCGGCAAGTCCACCATGTTCAACGCACTGACCCGCAACAACGTGCTCGCCGAGAACTACCCGTTCGCCACCATCGAGCCGAACACGGGCGTCGTGCCGCTGCCGGACGACCGCCTGCCGGTGCTCGCCAAGCTGGTGCACACGGAGAAGATCGTGCCCGCCACCGTGACGTTCGTCGACATCGCCGGCATCGTCAAGGGCGCCTCCGAAGGCGAGGGCCTCGGCAACAAGTTCCTCGCGAACATCCGCGAGGCCGACGCGATCTGCGAGGTCGTGCGCGCCTTCGAGGACGACGACATCGTCCACGTCAACGGCAAGGTAGATCCGGCCGACGACATCGACACCATCAACACCGAGCTGATCCTCGCCGACCTGCAGACCATCGAGAACGCGCTGCCCAAGCTGGAGAAGGACCTCAGGGGCAAGAAGATCGAGCCCGAATACATGGAGGCCGTCAAGCAGGCCAAGACCATCCTCGAAGGCGGCGAGACGCTCGACAAGGCGGCGCGCGAAGGCCGCTTCGACAAGGACTCCGTCTACGACCTGCACCTGATGACCGCCAAACCGTTCATCTACGTGTTCAACGTGGACGACAACGAGCTCGCCAACGACGAGCTCAAGGCGAAGCTCGCCGCGTCCGTCGCCCCCGCGCCCGCCGTGTTCCTCAACGCCCAGTTCGAGGCCGATCTGACCGAGCTCGACGAGGCGGACGCCCGCGAGATGCTCGAGGACGCTGGTCTCAAGGAGTCCGGCCTCGACCAGCTGGCCCGCGTCGGCTTCGACGTGCTCGGCCTGCAGACGTTCCTGACCGCGGGCGAAAAGGAGGTGCGCGCCTGGCAGATCCACAAGGGCTTCACCGCCCCGCAGGCCGCCGGCGTGATCCACACCGACTTCGAAAAGGGCTTCATCAAGGCCGACATCGTCTCCTACGACGACTTCGTCGCCGCCGACGGCTCGATGGCCGTCATCAAGGAGGAGGGCAAGCTCCGCCAGGAAGGTCGCGACTACGTCATGCAGGACGGCGACATCGTCGAGTTCAAGTTCAATGTGAGCAAGTAATCGCGACAGCGATTGCCGCGTAGCGTCGAGGGCCTTGGAATCCAAGCGGTTCCAAGGCCCTCGTCAAATGGGGAGCGCTGGCCGTTGCGGCGTGGTCTGTGTTGGGAACGGTGCATCGCCGGGGTCTGCGCCCGGTGTGACGGACGATTGGATCGGAGAGAAAGCCACAGGTGCCAATCGTGGACATAATCGCGTTTTGTGTAGCGCGAAACGAAGCCTCTCCATCACACGGCGTTCTGTAATGGAGCCATGACCAACAACAGTGCCAACAACTCAGCAATCTCCATTCAGGTTATGGTGGCCGGCCGTGTTCGTGTCTCACCGGATCTGCCTTTCGGCAACGGGTGCGGACTGGTCCGCGGTTCGGGTTTTTTCGTGCCCGCGTCCAAGCGCATATGGCTGCCCGTGTGCGCGTTCCTCGTCACCACGCCGCACGGCCGTATCCTGTTCGACACCGGCTGGGGCCGGGACATGAGCCCGGACGGCGTCTACGACCGTGGGGCGCAGATCCGCTCTCTCGGCTCATGGTCCCTGTACCGGGTCAACCAGGGTGTAGTGGGTACGGGGATGACCGTGCCTGAGCAACTGGCCGCGCAGGGCCTGTCCCCGGCTGATCTCGACGTGGTGGCGATCTCCCATCTCGATTGCGACCACGCGAATGGACTGCGCGGCGTGAGGAACGCCCGGCGCATCATGATATCCAGGGACGAGATGCGGTGCGCCACGCGGTTCCCGAACAGCCTCGTGCGCTTCAATGCCTCGTGGTGGAGGGGAATCGACCTCGACCTGTACGACTGGAACGACCATGAGGGCCCCGCCGGACGATCCTACGACCTGTTCGGCGACCGCAGCGTGCAGCTCATCAACATCCCCGGCCACACCGACGGTCAGGTGGCCATGAAGATCACGGCGCCGTCGGGCCGGTACGTACTGCTGTTCGCCGACGGCGGCTACGCCACGCGATCATGGAGGGACATGGTTACGTCAGGCATCGTCTACGACCGTCACGCGCAGCGCTCCTCGCTCGAATGGATACGCGAGCAGAGCCTGTCGCCGCTATGCGTGCGGTCGATCGCCTGCCACGACACGGCGAATCGTCCCGAGACGATCCTGCTGAGCTGAAACGGCGCACGTCACGGCACGATCAGTGCGTCCAGCGCGCCGAACACCGTGTTGACGATTCCGTCCACTCCCTGCTCGTGTACCTTGGATGGGTCGTGCAGCCAGAACGTGGTGGCCGACACCATCGATGAGGCGACGATCTCCAGAATCAACTCGCGGTTGACGGTGGGACGGCGCGGACCTTCCGCCCGTGACGCCTCACCGCCGTCGGTCATCCGCAGTCTGCATTGCCGCTTGATGGCGTCCTTCCATCGTTCAATGAACCGAACGTCGGGCGCCGAGACGAGCAGCGCGTGGAACGCATCCTCGTTGGCCCGGATGTAGTCCAGCGTGGGCATGAGCGTGACGCGCGCTGCTCCGTGCGCATCCCCGCCATCGGCATCCCTGACGGTCAGCGGCTCGTTCAGCTCCTCGAGGTCCCTCACCAGTCGACGTTCCAACGTCTCGAGCACCTCGCCAACGTGGTGGTAGTGCGCATAGAACGTGCTGCGCGCCACGAACGCTTTCGCGCATAGCGTCTTGACCGATGGCAGCTCGACGCGTCCCGCCGGGCCGGATGGATCGGCGCCTTCGTTGAGCAGATCGATGAGCGCGCGCTCGATGGCAGACTCGACGTCGTCCCGCGGCTTAGACGCAACGGGCGGCGGATCGGCATGTGAGGTCTCCATGTCTCAACTCATATCCGCCATTCCGGACAGGCGACCCCATCGCCGAGGGCGCCAACACCAAGGGTGATAAGGCGTTGTTCATCCGGCGTGCATCCCGACTCGTGGGGTTTCGCGTGGTCTTACTCAGGAATACCGGTACATTGCCATCAGACTCGCTGTCGCGGCGGATGACTGAGATCAATGCGTGGAAACGAGCGACTGTTGCAGAAGGGCAAGCCGGTCGAGTTCAAGTTCTCCCCAACGTCTAAGAAGTGATTGCTTCATAGCGCAAAGGGCCTTGGAATTCCAGTGATTCCAAGGCCCTTGGTTTTCCGTCATGCGGAGCTTTTCAGAGTTTGATCCGATGTCACGGTTTCACGATCGGCATGAGCAGGACGCTGTCGTAGACGCCGCCCGTATGCACGGTGTGCCTGCCCTGATTGACGGTGGGCAGCTGTGCGTCCGGCGCCTCGTCGCTGGCGCGGGCCTCGGCCACCGGACCGCAAGCGTGTCCGCCGATTTCCAGCACCAAGGTCTCTCCTTCATGCAGGAGCATATCGGTCGGCCACAATCCCAGATCGACCTGCACCGGTACGAACGGGGTGACCGGCTGCGGGTTCGTGTAGGTCATGTACGGCTCGGTCGGCGTCGATCGCTTCGTGTCGAGTTCGCGGTGCGATGCGCGCAGTCGGCCGTTGGGGCCAACGTAGATCGGTCCGCCGGGCAGCTGCTTGCCCTTCGGCGTGAGGGCTATCATCATGCGCAGTTTCTTCTCCAAGCCGGGGAAGACCACGTGGTACAGCACTTTGCCCTTCGCATCCTTCTTGTACAGCTGGGCGAACAGATCCATGTCGTCGCCGGCGTCGGTGCTCATCCATAGGCGGGCATTGAGCGGCCCGTGGATTTCCATGTCCCGGGGAATCCGGTATTCGAAACGCGCGACGGCGTTCATGTCACGGCTGACGGCATCGTATTCGGCGCTGGATTCCAGTGCGGCCTGCTGCTCGTTCATGGTGCCGTCCGAGGCGTCCAGGTGCAGTTCCATCGTTTCGGTCCGTACGCAGGGGTAGTCGTCGGCCGTGGAGAACAGGTTGTGTTTGGCCCCCACGTCAAGCCGTGAATAGCGTACGCGCGGCGTCTGCTCCCAGCCGTTGTCGATGCCCTTGAGATAGTGATCGAAGAAGCGACGCAGGTCGTCGCAGTTCTCCCGGGTGTCGAGGTCGCCCCATTCGTGGGTGTCGTGGATGCGCAGCCATTTGTCCTTCGATCCGAGTCGTTTGAATCCGGAGAGTGTGCTGCGGGTGTGGATCGGATGCGTCCAGCTGGCCACCACATAGGCGGGGACGGTGACGTGTTCGAGATCGGGGATCTTGTCGGTCCAGTAGTCGTCCACGAGCGGGTGCTGTTCGAGCATGCCGGTCACATCCTCGAATCGGCTCTGCCCGTACAGGAATCCGACGATGTCGATGTCGTGGAACGTGCCGTTGGGGATGCCGCCACGGCACACCACGTCGCGGTATTCGTCGGTGAGGCCCTCCCACGGGGCGATCGCGGCCAGATGGGCCGGTTTGGCGGCTGCGGCGGCCCATTGGATCATGGCGAGCTGTGAATTGCCCATCATGCATACCTTGCCGGTGCACCAGTCCTGGCTCGCGATGTATTCGATGGTGTCATGCACGTCCCGTCCGGCCTGGGTGCCCATGAAGTACATGTCGCCGCCGGAGTGACCGATGCCCCGCTCGTCCACCACGCAGATCGCATATCCATACCTGCACCAGTATGCCGGATCTGGCGATTCGAAGCGTTGCAGACCGGATACCTGATCCTTGGGGAACCCGGTGCTGGTCACATCGTAGTTGGCGTTGAACGGGCCTCCGCGCTTGCTGTAGGGCGAATAGACGAGAATGACCGGGGTGCGGGTGTCGCCCTGCCTGCGCCATAGGTCACCGTAGATGACCGTGCCGTCGCGCAGCTCGATCGGGATGTCCTCCAGACATTCGATGTCAATCGGCAGCTTCATGGCTCCCTTGGCGTTGACGCTCCCCTCCCGGTAGAGGACGGTTCGCGTCTCCAATGGAGGAATCGGAGGTTTGGCCTGATTCAGTGGGTTCGCCGGTTTGAACAGGATGTCGCTTCCGTTGATGTCAAGCAACGGTGCGTTGCTGTTGGTGGTATCGGTCATGGTGTTCCTTTCTGTGATGGGATTTGTAATGGAGGACAGCTGATGTGATTCGGTTGGCGTGTGTCCTTTTGGACGACTGTCCGAATATTTCCTATTCGACGATGGTGTCGGTTTCGCGGTCACGGATGAAGATCGCGATGAATGCCGCCAGCGCCAGCAGAATCGCCGCGGCGGCGATGAACGCGATTTTGTCGCCGTAGTATGCCGCTTCGAGTTCCGTGGCCGTGGGCGCGATCACGGAGGATAGCGCGGAGAACGATATGATCAGCGCGACCATGAAGGAATTGCTGATCTGGTTTGAGGTCTGGGCGGCGGCATTCGCATGACGCACGAGAGCATTGCTCAACGAATTGATGCCCCATGTGTTGCAGGGCGTGATGATCAACTGCACGCCTACCGAGCACAGGGCGTAGGCGATGGCGACGACCGGCATGCTGGTGTCCATCGGCATCGTGGCAAGCAGTGCGATGCCGGCGAGGGTGCACATACTGCCTGCCCGAGCCGGGACATGCACGCCGAACCGGTCGTACAGTTTGCCGGATACCAGTGCCATCGCCGCGCTGAGCAGAGCGCCGGGCAACACGACGAGTCCGCTCATCACGGCGGATTCGCCTCTGACGATCTGAACGAACAGGGGCAGCACGGTGCCGATGCCGAGATACACGCCCTGCGTGAGTGCGATGACGGCGACGGAACTGGAAAACCTGCGGGAACGGAATACGCGCATGTCAAGCATGGGCTGCTCAAGCCTGAACTGGCGAACGACGAACAACGCGATGAGAACGGCGCCGATCACGATGAGGAAGATGATGACGGCGGTATTGTCGGCCGATGCGAACGTCGACAAGCCGTACAGTATGCACAGCAGTCCGATTGACGACAATGCCACGGACAAGGCGTCGAACGGCGTCCGAGTGGCCGTCTCCTTGGTCTCAAGCACCACCATTGCGACGCAGAGAATGATGATGCCGAGTACGCCGACGATAAGGAACAGCGCATGCCAGCCGACGGAATCGATCAACAGACCGGACACCGTCGGACCGATCGCCGGCGCGAATCCCACCAATAAGCCGATCAGACCCATGGCCGTCCCGCGTCGTTCGCGAGGGAAGATGAGTACGATCTCGGTCATCACCATGGGCAGCAGAATTCCGGTACATGCCGCCTGGCAGACGCGGCCGACGAGCAGGACTGCGAAATTCGGCCCCCACGCGGCCAGCAGGCTTCCTGCGGAGAATATGCCCATCGCGGCGACGAACAGGCGCTTGGTCGAAAAACGTCCGAGCAGGTATGCCGACAGTGGGATGATCAACGCTTCGACCAGCGAATACGCGCTCGACAGCCACTGAGCCGTGGTCGCGTCGATGCTGAAGTCCTCCATGATGGACGGCAACGCCGGAGACAGAAACGACAGGTCGAGAATGGCGAGCACCGTGCCCGTCAACAGTACGATGACCGTAATGCGTTGTTTTCGGGTCAATCCCATAGGAACAGGTTCCTTTCCGTCGAAGGTCCGGCGCTGATTTCGGCCGTACCGCTGCAATTTGACCGTGGTTGGTTATTGGTCTAATGTCTATTTAGCGACCAAAGTTGTATATCTTCAACCGACGGAAATCGTCGCAGGGAGCATATGCGACCGATGGACGAAAATGTCGCTTATCGACACCGCCCACATGGATACGAAAACGAAGGGACCGCGCATGGCGGAGGATCTACGTATTGTCAAAACCCGAAAGGCGATCCGTGAGGCCTTCCTGGCATTGCGACGCACCCAACCGCTGGAGCGGGTCAGGGTGCGCGACATCTGCGCGGAGGCCCTGATCAACAAGTCGACGTTCTATCATCACTACACCGACGTGTTCGACCTGTCGGACCAACTTGAGGACATGGTCCTTGATGAATGCTTCGAGGCGTTTCCGTACAAGGACAAGCTGCTCACCGACCCTTTGATCTTCCTCGGAAACGTGCCGGCGGCCATGAACACGAGAAAAGACGCCATAGACATACTGTTTCGCGGCAGACAGGACGTGCTGTACGACAAGATAGAACGACATCTGCGGCAGTTCTATCTGACGGAAGACACCACCGAGGAAGAGGACATCCTCCTCACCTTCGTCATCGGAGGGGCGATGTACGCCATGCGCGCGCTCGCGGCCGAAGGGCCGTACAGCAGGGAATCCGTCACCGAGGTCTCGGCCCGCATCATCGGCAGGCTCGTGCAACGGGAGTGAGGCCCGCCTGTCGGCGGCCGACGCAAGTCTCTCCGTCCCGAACTGCTACCGAACATGATTGGTTTTCTGCCACAGTGAGGCGAAAAGGTCGAGTTCAAGTTCAATGTGAGCAAGTAATCGCGACAGCGATTGCCGCGTAGCGTCGAGGGCCTTGGAATTCCCGTGATTCCAAGGCCCTTATTTGTGTATTTGTATGTTGAGGTTGGCTTTGCTGCCGTTCGCTGCGAATGGCGGAGCAGTTGCCGGCCACTGCTCTGCGTCCTCATGTTGCCAGCTCTCGATCTCGCCACTGGCGTGGGGTGGCGTCCATGTGCCGTCGGAACACATAACTGAAATAGGCGGGTGACGAGAAGCCGCATGCCTGTGAAATCTCCTTGATGGACATGGTTCCCTCGGACAGCAACTCGCGGGCCTTGCCAAGGCGATAGTCGGTCAGGTAGTCGATCGGCGTCTGTCCGGCATATGTGCGGAACAGTTCGCAGCAAACGCGACGGCCGACCATACCGGCTCGCGCGATGTCGTCAAGGGTGATCTTTTGTGATGCGTTGGCGCGGATGAAGGCCATCATAAGCAGGAAAGATCTGAACTCAGGCCCCGGATTGTTTGCCGCGGCATGTGCCGATGAAGGAGTTGGATATTCCGAGGTCCTTTGGTCCACCGTCTTGGGTTCGGCGGCAATGGTTCCTTCGTTGATTCTTTCCAACGCCAGAAAGCACAAGTGCGCAGACTGGGCGACTGCCGGCAGTACCGTCAGCGCATCGCCTGTCTCCTGTTGCCTTTCGCACCGGGACAACAGTCGCTCGAGCTCGTCGATGCCGAACAGCAATGTGCGGTCCCGTTCGCAGGTTGAGTCGAGTACGACGTAATCAGGATTGTCGTCGCCCATGCGCTTCAGCATGGCGGCCGCCATCGGCGCGTACATCGCGCCTAGCAGTGATGCGTCGATCACCGCCGAGACGAATCCGGCATCGTCGCCGTCGTCGCATACCAGATAGTGCATGCGACGCGAGTTGATGAAGATGCCTTCGCCTGCATGCAACGGAATGAGCGCGCCGTTGACGAATACGCGTGGATGGCCGTTGAGAACATGGATGAATTCCAGGTCGCGATGCCAATGGCACGCCATGCGGAAGCCATAGCGACGCATGTCGTCACGTCTCGCGTACATCGGCAATCCCGGCAGATTGTAGTGCGGAGTTTCCGAAAGATCGGAGAAAATGGTCAGAGGATTGGAACTCTTCGGAAAGGTCTGATCAATCGTTCGCTTGGCAGTCATTGTTGTCACGATTTCCATAGTAATGGAAACTATAGTGATGGTTCGTCTCGTATCTCATCAAGTTTGTATCGCTATCATAACAGTAGTTTCTAGGTGAGTGATGTGAACATATCGATAGTCATGTTCACCTTATTTCGATAGTTAATCATGCCATTCAGGAAAGGATGCTCATAGTGGATGCCACGAGGACGCGAAGTGGATCCCGGTTCTTCACGGTGCCGGTCGTCACGCTTATCGCATTGGCGTTTTTGCTGGGACTGAGCGAGTTCATCGTGGTTGGCGTCATGCAGCCGATTGCTTCGGACATTCGCGTTTCGTTGGCGGCCATCGGTTCATTGGTCTCCGCCTTCGCGCTCGTATACGCGCCGATGACTCCAATCGGAGCGGCCGTATCCGCGAAATTCAATCGTTTCCATGCCTTGATGGCGATGACGGGCATCTTCTTGGCCGGCAATGTCCTGTGCGCCTTTGCCCTGAATTATCCAATGCTGCTGGTGGGGCGCATCGTCATCGCCGCGGTGAGCGGACCGCTCGTGGCCGTGCCCATGACGTTCGCACCGGATCTGGTCGGCGCATCTGATCGGCCCCGGTTCATGTCCTGGATCTTCTCCGGCATCTCCATCGCCGCGGTCTTCGGCGTGCCGATCGGTACATTCATCGCACAACGGTTCGGCTGGCGATGGTCATTCCATCTGATCAATCTGCTGACCGTGATGGTCATCATATCGATGCTGCGCTGCCTGCCACGCGCCTCATATACAACCGGAGCCACGCGTTTCCTACCACAATTCCGTCTCTTTACCGACGTGCGGGTCTGGTACGGCATGCTTGCGGTCGTTTTTGGGGCGGCGGCGACGTATTCCTTTTACACATATCTTTCCCCCATCCTCACCGAGGAAATCGGCGTCCCCGAGCGGTACCTGAGTCTTGCGTTGACCGCGATCGGTCTTGCGGCGTTGTGGTCCAATTTGTACAGCGGCAAGTTGGCGGCTCGTGGCACCGGCTCGCAGCCGATCATCGGTCTGATCCCGCTGTACCTGTTGCAGGCTGTCTGCCTGGCCGTGCTGCCGTTCGCAAGTATGGTTCCGGCGCTCGGGGCCGTGGATCTGCTCGCACTGGCCTGTCTCATGTACCTGCAGAATTCGCCGTCGCAGGTACTGCATACCGCCATCGCTGTCGAGCGGTTCCCCTCGTCCATGACATTGGCCTCTTCGATGAACGCTATGGCATTCAACATCGGCATAACCTTGGGGTCCACCATCAGCGGACTGGCCATGACGCATCTGGGACTGCGTTGGCTCGGCCTCTTCGGCGCGGTGCTGGCACTGGGTTCGGTCGGCGTGCTGATGCTGCTCAAGCGCGCGGAATCACGCGGCGTCGCATGCTAACTTCGACTGCTGTTTCAACAACACTCAACCCAACAATGAAGTAAGGAGTAACCATGAGAACAGTGCTGTGCTCGCCCGGCAGCTACATCCAACAGGAGGGTGCTCTGGGCTCGCTCGCCTCGGAATACGTGGAACTCGGTTCAGCAGGCGCGTATCTGATCGTCGACCCGTTCATCGACCGGATGTACCACGATCGAATCACTTCGAGTTTCGATGCCTCGAACACTCCATATCATTACGAGGCGTTCGACGGTGAATGCTCGATGACCGAGGTCCACCGTCATCAGAAACTGCTGGACAAATGCGATGTGGTGCTCGGTATCGGCGGCGGCAAGTCGCTCGACACGGCCAAGGCCGTGGCGCATTTCGCCGAGCTGCCGGTCATCATCGTGCCGACGGCCGCGTCTTCGGACGCGCCATGCTCGCGGCTTTCGGTGTTGTACACCGACGAGGGACAATTCGACCGGTACCTGCCATTGCCCAAGAATCCGGACAAGGTGATCATGGACACGGACGTCATCGCCAAGGCGCCTGCCAGACTCCTGACGGCCGGTTTCGGTGACGCCTACGCCACCTATTTCGAAGCTCTTGCCTGCATCAAATCGAACGCGGTCACCATGGCCGGTGGCCATGCCACCAACGCCGCCGAAGCGATGGCGCGCCTGTGCCACGATCTGCTCATCGCCGACGGCGTGAAGGCCTTGGCGTCAGCGCGTAAGGGTCTGCGCACGCGCGCCTTGGAACAGGTGGTCGAGGCGAACACGCTGCTCAGCGGCATTGGTTTCGAGTCGAGCGGACTGGCGGCGGCGCACGCCGTGCATAACGGCCTGACCGCGCTGGAAGGCACGCATACATATCTGCACGGAGAAAAAGTAGCATACGGCACTCTCGCGCAGTTCGTACTGGAGGATCGGCCGATGACAGACTTCGAGGAGGCGTTCGGCTTCTTCCGAGCGGTCGGTTTACCAACCACCTTGGCCGACATCGGCATCGCAGATGCTACGGACGCCGACCTTCTGCGCGTGGGCAAACTGGCCTGCTCACCGGACGACACGATGGGCAACATGCCGTTCGAGGTCACTCCGTCCGACGTGGCCACCGCCCTGCGTGCAGTGGACTCGCTCGACGCCGTAGTCGGATAGTGGGACTTGTCCGTATGAACGGCCTGTTGCTGGAGAAACAGCCTGATGTCGTATAGCGACATCGTCGAGTTCAAGTTCTCCCCAGCGGCTAAGAAGTGAGTGTTCCATAGTGTCGATGGCCTTGGAATCCCAGTGATTCCAAGGCCCTCGACTGTACTGCAGATAGCTATTGTCGTATGGGGGGGATCGCGTCGTGATGGACTCGGTGCATTGCATACCTGATTGGGGGCGGATATGACAGGTTACGTATTATGTCTGTATAGGGCTCCACTGCTCTAAGGCTTTCGCAGACTTCATCGGCGCCTCCGAAAATGGAAGAGCCTTCCGGATTGCGCGCTGTAAGGAGGCGTGGAAGGCTGCTGTTAACAATGAGTCAACCATCTGGTCCTGACCGGGGATGATGACAATGGCCTTATTGTGGGAATATACTCGAGCCAGACCCTTTCTTCATGTGAGATGTTGGATTGGAGGTGCGGTATGCCGGAGTTGAGTCGGTTCTTCGGGATCATCGTTCGCATGATGTATCAGGATGAGAGCGAGCATCACAAGCCGCACGTCCATGTGTACTACGGCGACTTTAAGGCGTCCATCGCCATCGATGGCGAACTGTTGGCTGGTTCTCTTCCCGCCAAGCAATACAAACTAGTGGTGGCATGGCTCGTGTTACATGAGGATGAGCTGTACAAGGCTTGGAACGAGGCTGTGTCCGGACGTCCGTTCGACCGTATCAAGCCGCTTTCGTGAGGAGAGGAGCCCGTCATGTTTGAAGTGAACGGCATTCTGTATGCGGATGAACCCGCTCGGGAACTGGAGGTCCGGTCGGCACGCGTCACGGATGACCATGTCATGTTGGTGACGTTCTCCACGGGTGAGACGCGTCTATGCGATTTTACTGAGATGTATGAAGATGTTCCCGTTTTCGCCCCGCTGCGGGATGAAAAGACGTTCGAGGACTTCCGAATCGATCGTGGCATCCTGACGTGGTGTGATGGAGACATCGACATCTCTCCCACATATTTGTACGAGCACTCATATGAATACGCCATTCACGGCGAACTGGTTTCGGCCTGATGCCGTATAGCGACTTCGTCGAGTTCAAGTTCTCCCCAACGTCTAAGAAGTGATTGCCGGGTAGCGCTGAGGGCCTTGGAATTCCAGCGATTCCAAGGCCCTCGTCTATACTGTATTCAGTCGTCGCCGCACCAGATCGTGTTGAGATGGGTTTGGTGTGTATCTGATCGGGAGGAGCGAATATGACCAGTTACATGTTGCGTCTGTATGACGTTCCGCTGCTCCAGTTCGATGCTTCGTATGGTGCGGGCCTGTTGGCGGGCAAGGTCGAGGCCCGTATCCGTTGGTTCGACGAGTCGAAGCGGACGCTGCTCCCGTTCCCGTTGGCTCCGGAACCGGATGACGCGAAGCTCACTACTTGGCTGGAGCGACGGACCATTCCGAAGAACCGTGAGTTCGCGGCCCAGATTCTCGCGCAGGCCGGGTTGAACATCGCGGATACGCTGGGCATCATCGACCTGTGCAAGGGACTGTCGGTCAACGATTCGTTCTGGGTCGAGCGGGATGATGAGGATCTGAAGTTCGCAGATATCAATCTGTATGACAATCCGTTGGATGAGACGCTCGCCATCGTGGCGTATACGGGGTACACGTCGAGTGAGAAGCATGCGATCGGTCTGTCGAGCGAGTGGACGACGGACGGGCAGTTCCCGAAGGCGTGGCGGCATACGGGAAGCGGTCTGGAATTATGGAAGGCCGGTTCCGAGGGTTATGCGAACGCCGGGTTGGAACCGTATTCCGAGTATCTTGCCTCGCAGCTGGCACGCAAGATCGGCGTGAACGCGGTAGATTACCGTATCGCCCGTTGGAAAGGCAAACTAGCATCGGTGTGCCCTTCCATGAACTCGAAGGATGTGTCGTTCGTGCCGTTCTACGCGGCCACACAGCTCGCCTCGTTCCCTGAGGTTCTCGCCGCCGCCCGTGCCGTGTCTGTGGAGTCGTTCGAGGCGATGCGCACGATGCTGGTGTTTGACGCGCTCATCGTCAACCAGGACCGGCACGCCAACAACCATGGCTTCCTGCGCGATAACTCCACCGGTCGTATCCTCGGCCCGGCACCTTTGTTCGACCACAACATGTCACTGTTCAAGAACGATATGCGCTCCGATTGGGAACGTGGCGCGTGGACGCCGAAAGTGTTGGAGGAACGTCAGCCGTCGAACTCGCGCATGACGTTCCGCAATCAGTGCGAGTCCATCATGGGAGTGGCACAGCATGAGATGCTGCGCAAAGCATTGAACGTCACTTTGGAGAACGATTCGGCATACCCGCTTGAGGACGGCCGCATCGAAGCATTGAACGAGTACCTGCACGCCGCGGCCCGAACGCTGCTTGACATCCCCGTGGTGGACGAGTCGAAGCTCGCCACCCAGCTCGACGCGTTGCAGCCCGCCATCGAACATGCGCCCGTGATTCGCAATAACAGTCTGCTTGAGGAAGAATAATCGGTCGAGTTCAAGTTCCCCCCAACGTCTAAGAAGTGATTGCTTCATAGCGTCGAGGGCCTTGGGATTCCGGCGATTCCAAGCCCTCGTCTCATATATTGCGACCAACCGCCATCGTGTGGGGTCGCGTCGCAGGAAATTCGACGTGAGCTGGCAGACGATGGCGTGCTATGCCGCCGTCACGGCACGTAGCTCATCCAGGAACGCGGTGGCCGCCGGGGTGAGGGGCTGCTTGTTTCTCCATGCACCGGCCGGTCTCGTATGCACCGGCGGGTCGAGTAGGCGGAATGTCAGCCCCGATTCCCATGACGTGTCGACCGGTTTGGCGTGGCCGATTACGCAGGCATAGCTTTCCTGCATGACCGTGATGAAATGACGCAACGTTTTGAGTTCCATGCGAGTCCCATGCGAGCTTCCCGGTTTTGAAAACGAAAATATATGCATTAATTCTATCTATTGAGATAGAAAAATCATATTTGTAATGCATTGCGCATGGGCATATCGTGGCGTCAGCGTCCGACGGAGACGATGAACTTGTTCGTCAACTCATTGCATCGGTTCCGATCCAAAGGAGAACATCATGACAAACAGCATGAAGGCCGCGGTATTCGCCGAACCCGGACGGATGGATGTGCGGGAAGTCACCAGGCCGACGATCGAAAAGCCGGACGACGCGATTATCCGCGTGGTCAAGGCCTGCGTATGCGGCTCTGACCTGTGGTGGTTCCGTGGCATTTCGCAGCGCCGGCACGGTTCCCTCACTGGGCATAAGGCCATCGGCATCGTCGACGAGATCGGCGGCGACGTACACACGCTCAGGCCCGGCGCCCTCGTGGTCGTGCCGTTCACGCATGGCTGCGGGCATTGCGCCGCCTGCCGCGCCGGGTTCGAGGCGAACTGCATGAACGCCGAACCGGGTGGCAATGCCGGCTATCAGGCCGAATACCTGCGTGCCGCCAAGGCCGACACCGCACTGGTGAAGGTTCCCGGCAACCCGAAATCGTACGATGATGCGACGCTCAATTCGCTGCTCACTCTGGCCGACGTGATGGCCACCGGCTATCATGCGGCGGTCTCGGCCGAGGTCAGGCCCGGAGATACGGCCGTGGTGTTCGGAGACGGCGCCGTGGGCCTGTCCGGCGTACTGTTCGCCCGCATGCGCGGGGCCTCGCGCATCATCGCGATGAGACGGCACGAGGACCGCGCGGCCATTGCCCGCCGGTTCGGAGCGACCGACATCGTGCCTGAACGGGGCGATGCCGCCGTGGCGCGCGTGATGGAGCTGACCGACGGCGACGGTGCGGACGCGGTGCTCGAATGCGTCGGCTCGGCCCAGTCCGTCGAAACCGCCGTGCGCGTGGGGCGCCCCGGCTCCACGGTCGGACGCGTGGGTGTGCCGCATGACGCGCACATCGACATGGACGCCCTGTTCTGGCGCAACATCGGGCTGAGGGGCGGCCCCGCGTCGGTCGCCACGTATGATCGCGAGGTGCTGCTGCCCGCCGTGCTGTCCGGCATGATCAATCCCGGTCGCATGTTCACCGGCGCGTTCGACCTTGATCACGTCCAAGACGCCTACGAGGCATCACGAACAACTCGCCACCACCACTATTCCCCTGTTATGAGAGTGTGGCGGCTCCTACGACACGGAGGGGCCGTCGGTCACTGCTTCTGCATTCTGATGGTGGCGGTCACGCCCTGCATCGTCATCGGGAAACTCAGTTCCTTCGACGAATCCGTGTAGGTGAACGTCTTCGTCTCGTCGCCCGATGCAAGCAACGCGGTCTGCGTCTGGTCGTGGTCATTCGCGGAATCCCACTTCCAGTCCCCCGACTCGGTGGGCGCGGCATAGCTTCCGGCCCAGAACAGGGCGGTCGTGTCCGGCATGATGTATTCGACCTTGATCGCATCGGATGTGACCGTGGCCTGCATGTACGTGTCGTCGCTGTTCGAGTTCGTCTGTTTCCAGGTGCCGGTCAGATCGGCCGGCTTCGGTTTCGGCGCTTCCCGGGTCTTCGTCTTCGATGACGAATCCGCCTTTGCCGGCGCGTTCGCGGCCGCATCCGAGTCGCCGCATGCGGCAAGTCCGGTGAGCAGCGCGATGGCGGCGACGGCCGCGATGATCCTCTTCATGGTTCTCTCCTTTGAACATCCTCGTATCCTCGTCGACGAGGAGGCATCCCGTCATCATACGGCAACGGCGATCGGGAACATGCCGAAACATCGCCGGATCAATCGTCTTCCGATTCCCGAAGGGCGGCAGGCATCCGGCGCGTCACGCGACTACAGTGGCACGGTATGGCGGATACGGTACGTGTGATCTTCGAATTTCCCGACGAGGAGGCGGCGCACGCGTGGCTCGACGCGCTCGCGCTGCTCGGATCGGGGACGCCGACTCCCCTGATCGACGGCGCCACCGTGACGGGCACGAAACGCAACGGCCCGCAGCTGGCCAAGTGGCTGACCGCGAATCCGGGGTGGCATCGCGTCGCCACGCCGGCGAACCGCGCGGCGGCGTTGAAGGCCGCGTACAAGATCAACCGGGGCGACCGCCGCGGTTTCGAATCGGGCGAGTTCGAGGCGCGCGCCCGGCTGGTCGACGGGGCGTGGATCGTCGAGGCGCGCCTCATCCCGAAACGGCGCAGGGCGGCAACGCCCGAAGGCATGTCGCCGCTGTTCGGGGAATAGCCGATCGACGAACGATTCGGCCGCTCCCCTACGCCATGATCGCGTCGACGCCGTCGATGACGGCGCCGCGGAACCCGTCCTTCTCCAGCTTTGCGACGCCACGGATCGTGGTGCCGCCGGGCGAGCAGACCGCGTCCTTCATCACGCCTGGATGATCGCCGGTGGCCATGTAGAGCGCTCCCACGCCTTCGACCATCTTCGCGGCGAGCCGGTAGGCGGTGGCGCGTTGCAGACCGTAGGCGACGCCGGCGTCGCCGAGCGCCTCGATGTACATGTCGGTGAACGCGGGGGCGCAGCCGGCGACGACCATCGCGATGGTCATGTGCGCGGTGTCGACGCGTTCGATGAGGCTGATCGGCGAGAACAGCGCCTCGAACGTCGCCGTCTCGTCCTCGGTCAGCGTGTTCGCGGTTTCGGTGACGAGCACGCCCTTGCCGACGGCCATCGGCGTGTTCGGGATCGTGCACTGGACGTGCACGTCCACGCCGGCCTCGCCATCGGTACCGCCGGCGAACAGGTTCCGGTACTTCTCCAGATCCCAGCCGGCGGCGATGGACACGACGATCCTGCCGGGCTTGGCGAGCTCCTTGGCGAGCGGCCCCACGACCTCCTCGATCTGGTACGGCTTGACGGCGACGACGACCACGTCGGCCGCGACGGCGACCTCGAGCGCGTTGTGCAGCGGGCGTGCGCCCAGTTCGGCCGTGGTCCGCTCCAGCTTGTCCCAGTGGGCGGCGCAGGCGACGATCTGGCCGCCGCGCACCACGCCCGCGTCGACGAGCCCCCGCGCGATGGCCTGCGCCATGTTGCCGTAGCCGATGAATCCGATGGTGATGCCGTTCAGATCGGTCATGTCTGTTCGTAGCCTTTCCCTAGGTGTCGTGCTATCCGCACGCCATCATAACGCCGCCGATGTTTCGGGGAAATCAGAACAGCTCCGCGAGGTCTCCCCTGTTCAGCGCCTCGTCCCACAGGCGGCGGAACACGACCGGACCATGCAGACCGTCATGTTCGAACTCGTTCGTCGTCCAGTAGTGGCTGTTGCCGACGCGCGACAGCGTGTCGAGCTGGAGACCGGAATCGACGTACATGTCATCGAAGTAGACGGCGGCCTGGAGCGGCACTTCATTGCGGGCGAGCTGCGCCTCGTCGTAGATACGGCCGAAGCGCGTGTCCTCCATGAGCACGTCCATCGCCGCCTTGAACGGGCGCAGCGACGCCTCCTGCTCGAACATCCACGGGAACATCGCCTCGCCGGTGAACGTGAGCGGCCGCTCCCCCGCGTCGAACTCGGGATGCGCATCACGTACGCGCTGCGCCGCCCAGTGGATCGGCCGCTCCAATTCGCCGTTCGCGTAGATGAACTCCTGCAACGGCCAGTAGAGCGGGCGCGACGAGGTGGCGTTCATCACCTTGGTGAGGAACTCGTCGGACAACGTCGCGCCGCCGTCGGCCGGCGTGGAGCCGTCGCCATCGGCGAACGCGTCGTCGAGGATCCAGTGGACGCGTTCGAAGCTCGGCTTCATGCCGAAGTCGGAGCCGAGGCATTGCAGCCGTTCGACGGTGAGCGGGTCGCCATTGGGCAGCAGCGGGAATCCATGCGCGGCCATGCCGGCGATCACGCCGAGTCGGCGCCCGAGCCCGTCGGCCGCCAGCGTCTCCGGCACGGTGTCGGCGAGATGCGCGGTGAAGTCCCGCACGTCGTCGACGGTGGGCAGCATGTCGGCGAGCGCGGCGACGCGTTCGCGGTCCTGCGGGTAGCGTTCGTAGAATTGCCGGGTCTTACGCGCCATGCGCGGGAACGTGTGTTCGTAGACTTCGGTGGCGTCGGCGGGCACGTGCGGGATGCCGCCGGTGGTGAAGCTCACGGTCACGCCCTGCGGGTACAGGGACAGGTACGTGAGGGTGAGGAATCCGCCGTAGCTCTGCCCCAACGTCACCCATGCGCGTCCGCCGAATTCGGTGCGGCGCAGGTGTTCGAAGTCGCGCACGATGGAGTCGGCGAGGAACTTCTTGAGGTAGTCGGCCTGTTCGCGTGCGGCGGCGGCCGCGGATCCGGCGCCGTCGCCGTCATGCGCGGCGGCGATGCGTGCCATCGTGTGCGTGTCGACGCGGTTGGAGCGGCCGGTGCCGCGCTGGTCGGGCAGGATGACGCGGAAATGCTTCGTGGCCTCTTCGATCCAGCCGTCGCTGGTCGGGTTCAGCAGGCGCGGGCCGGCGCCGCCGGGGCCGCCTTGCAGGAAGACGAGCAACGGCAGGTCGTCGTGGATGTGCTCGGGCGTGGTGACGACGCGGTAGAAGAGTCTGATGCTCTCCCCGTCGAAGCCTTTGCCGGGTTCGTGGCCGGTCCAGTCGAGCGGCACGTCGATGGCATGGTCTTCGATGTGCAGTCCGGGCACGTAGTATTCGTTGAGCAGCGTCATGCGCGAGCGTCCTTTCCGATGTCCACCATGGTCGGAACGGCCCGGCGGAATTCCTCCACCCATTCCACGTGTGTGGGCGGACAATATTCTGACGTCATTCAGACGGCATTCCGGCGGCGCGCTTCCCGCTTGCGGCATCATGCGACGTCTGGCGTCCTCTGCACTGCCGGTATCGTTCGTGCATGGTTCGACACCGTTCCTGCATGGTTTCCGATCGCTTGTGCATGGTTCGGAGCATAGCCTGCATGGTTTGCCGCCATTACTGTAGAGCCGGAGCCCCTACCTGTGCGCCGCCCTCGGGTAGACGGCCGGATTCTCCGATGCCGCTCGATGCCATATCGGCCATTTTCCGCGGCTCCGCATGGTCGTCGCCCCCGTTGCAACCTATCTTTTCGGCACCACACCATGCAGGTTCGGCCGAAAAACCTACAGGTTCGTCCTCGAACCGTACACAACCATTGCCACACCATACAGGTAGTCTCCCGGACCGTGCAGGTTCGCCCCTGAACCATGCAGATCACGCCTCGACGACCATGCATCCTATGTATCCCATCGTGCGCCTCCCGCCCCGGCTCATCCTCAGGCATGATGGCAGGGGAACCATCCCCGCGATAGCCTTGGGTGTATGGGTGTTGTGATGGGACGGATCGTGGCATGGGGCCGCTCGCATGTGCTGGTCGTGGATGCGTTGCTCATGTTGGCGATGGCGGCATTCTGCCTGCTGCTGGCGAGCGACACCGATCCGGGCACCGTCCCGGCGCTGTTGTTCCCCACGACCATGCGCGCCATGCGTCTATGGTCGATCATCATCCTCATACCGGCGGCGATGCGACGGTGGCGGCCCGAGATGGCCTCTTGGCTGTTCGTCGCGCTGTGCGTGGCCCATCTCGTGTTCGGCCCCGCGGTCACGTACGCCGATCTCGTTTCCCTGCTGATGCTGTATTCGGCGCTGCTGTACGGCGATCCGCGCCATACGCTGCGTTTCGTCGTCGCCGCGTTCTCGATGGGCGCGCTCGTCTCCGGCGTCTGGGCGTTTGCGTTCAATCTGGGGCCGATGTTCGATGGGGCCGATGGGCCGCCGACGAGGATGGCCATACCGGCCATGCCGACGTGCCGTTCGTCGACCAGCGGCGTGTTCGGCGCACAATCGGCGAGCTGCGCCGGAAGGATCGCGATTGACGCGGGGCTCCTGTTCCTGCTCGTTTCGATATGTCTGGTCAGCGTGATCATCATGGCGTTCTGGCAACGCGCGCGGGCGGCCACGCTCAGGGCCATTCGCGAGCGCAACGAGTCGATCGCCGCGCGCGAGGTCGAGGAGACGCGCATCGCGCGGTTGGCGGAACGTGCGCGCATCGCCCGCGACATGCACGACGTGGTGGCGCATACCCTGTCGACAATCATCGTCCAGTCGGATGGGGGACGGTACGCCGGCGCGCACGATCTCGCCGTGGCGAAACGTACGATGACGACGATTCGCCGCGAGGCGGCGCACGCCCAGCGCGACATGCACCGGCTGTTCGACGTGTTCGGCGGATCGGCCGGCACCGGCTACGCGGACATCCCCGACCTGTTCGACGGCCATCCGCCGGTCGCGCGTCATGTGGACGGCGACGCGCGCCCCGATCGTCTCTCTCCCGATGCGGATACCGCCGTGTTCCGTCTCGTACAGGAATCGCTGTCCAACGTGCGCAAGCATGCGGGTGACGGCGCCCGTGTGACGATGGACGAGACCTGGGGTTCGGACGCGTTGGAAATCGTCATCCATGATGACGGTATGGGAGCGTCCTCCGCCGTCGACGGGCATGCGCCCGGATATGGTCTGGTCGGCATGCGCGAGCGCATCGTCGCGACGGGAGGCGACGTCGAAGCAGGACCGTCGCCCGTAGGCGGGTTCACGGTCGCCGCGACGGTTCCGCTGCAGCCTGACCGTCGGCCCACCCGCGTGAATTCCGACGACTCCGCGAGGCCCGACGACGCCGTGCCGGCGGCCCTGTCGAAGCTGCATGCCGATCTGGCGTCGTTGCGCTCCCGTCTGTCCGGCATCGACGTGGACGCCGATGGCGTCGTATCCGGCGGCGCGGCGGGCATGACGCGCATCGGACGGGTGGCTTGGTGGACCGAACGGCACTACCTGTTCATGGACACGCTGACCGCGGCGCTGCTGACGCTCATGTTCCATACCGCGACGTTCAACGATTCGGGGCTGTCCTCCGCCACGTTCGCCTCGCTGCCGGCGAGGCGTGCGATCGCCGTGGCGGTGACGGCGTTCCTGCTCGCGCCGTACGCGTTCCGTCGCCGGTTCCCGGAGTCGGCCGCTCTGGCGATGGCCGTCATGTCCGCCGTGGAATTGCTGTTCGCCCCCTCGACGCTCGCCGTGAACGTGTTCGCGTTGGCGTCGGTGTATTCGGCGGTGTTGTATGGGCGCGACAAGGCCTGGCGCTGGGTGTTGTGTTGCGCGGCGTTCGATTCGTGGCTGTTCGGGGCGCGGGTCGTGGCGGGACGGGACGGCTATGATTCGCTTGTTCATACGCTGCTGCGGGGCGACGGCGGCGAACCGGCGTGGGAGGTGGCGTTCGGCGGGCTGCTGGCCGGCGGTGTGATGCTGCTGCTGTGCCTGGCATGCATGGCGATGGCCGAGTGGCGTCGTTCGAGCGGATCCGACGTGTTGGTGCTGCGTCAGCGCGAGGAGGCGTTGCGCGCCGAGGAGGATCGGCGGAAGGTGCTTGCGGCGAATATGGAACGCGAGCGCATCGGCGCCGCCATGCGTTCCGAGGTCGCGGCGACGCTCGGCACGGTCATCGGCCGCGCCGACGAAGGATTGGCGATGCTCGATGGGACGTCCGCGCCTTCGCCGGAACGCATCGCCGCATCGTTCTCCGGCATCGGCGCGCAGGGGCGTGAGGCGTTGGCGCACATGCGCGGGCTGCTCGCCGTGCTGCGCGAGACCGGGTTCAGCGATGCGACGCACGAGCATGCCGAAACGGGTATGCTGCTCACCCCGATGGCGCCGTTGGACGACCAATTGGGCAAGCGGGCTGACGATCGCGTCCGGAATCGGCCCGATTGATTCCACTGATTCAGGGAAGAATCAGGGACCGAAACCGCCCGCCGGATTCCGGACACCGGGTAGGGTGGTTCGGTATGAGTGGGAACGACAGGATTCGAGTGGTCATCGCCGACGATCAGGAGCTGGTGAGGGCCGGGTTCGCCATGGTCATCGGCTCACAGCCGGACATGGACGTGGTCGGGCAGGCCGGCGACGGTGGCCGGGCCGTGGCATTGGCCGAACGGCTGCACCCCGATGTGGTGCTGATGGACGTGCGCATGCCCGGCATGGACGGTATCGAGGCCACACGCCGCATCATCGCCGCCGACGCCGCCGCGGACGCCGGCACGTCCGGCGCCGACGACGCGGCCCCACGGGAACATGCGACACATGTGGTCATCCTCACGACGTTCGACCTGGACGAATACGTGATGGCGGCGATCGACGCCGGCGCCTCCGGCTTCCTGCTGAAGGACGCGGAGCCGGAGATGCTGCTCAATTCGATCCGCACCGTGTACCGCGGCGATGCGGTCATCGCGCCGTCCGCGACGAAGCGGCTCATCGAGAGGATGTTCGCGGACGGGCACGCGTCCCGGCCGGCGGACGGCTCCGCGGCGACCGGCTCCCCGACGCCCGACACCTCCGACGGCCGCGACGCCGATGCGCGCCCCGTCTACACCGATCCGGAGCTGGAACTGCTCACCGACCGTGAACGCGAGGTCCTCGTCGAGGTCGCGCACGGTCTGAGCAATCAGGAAATCGCCGACAAGCTGTTCATCAGCCTGCCGACCGTGAAGACGCACGTGGCGCACATCCTCGCCAAGATCAACGCGCGCGACCGCGTGCAGGCGGTGGTGTTCGCCTATGACAACCGGCTGGTGTGAGCGGATCGGCGACGGAACAGAAAGAACGACGGACCGCCGGACGGCATGGTCCATGGCCATGGACCATGCCGTCCGGCGGTTCCGGTTTTCCGTCAGGCTTCGGCGAGCGCCTCGACGGGCGGGGTGCTCGCGGCGCGGCGCGCGGGCAGGAGACTGGCCAGGAGGGCGGCGAGCGCGGAGACGGCGAGGACTGCGCCGTTGGTCTTCCATTCGAAGGGCATGGCGACGGTGCCGTAGAGACTGAACACCATGGTTGAGCCGAGCCAGCCGAACAGGGTGCCGAGCGCCACGCCGGCCACGCCGGAGACGAGCGACAGCAGGAGCGCTTCGACGGCGAGGGACCGGCGCAGTTGGCCGCGGGTCATGCCGATGGCGCGCAAAGTGGCGGATTCGCGGGTGCGTTCGATGACGGACAGGCTGAGCGTGTTGGCCACGCCGATGAGGGCGATGAGCACGGCGACGGCGATGAGTCCGACGAGCAGGGCCATCATGGCGTCGATGCTGGTGTCCCACATATCGCGTTCGGCGATGGGGCCGGCGACGTTGGCGTCGGGGATGGCGTCCAGGGCTTCGCGCACGCCGTCGATGACGCCAGCGACGCCGTTGTGGTTGGCGTCGGGATTGACGGTCATGAGGAGGATGCGTCCCTGTTCGGGCAGGTCGCCGTCGGCGAAGTGGCTGGCGGCGACGAAGGCGACGGCGTCGTGGTCGGAGGAGACGCGCCGATAATCGGCCTGGACGACGGTGAGATCGAGTCCGGACGCGCCCGCGGCGCCGGCGGAACCGGCACCGGCGGCGAAATCGGCCGTGTGGGTTCGGCCGAAGTCGATATCGGCGCCGCTCAAGGCGTGACGGGGCATGAGGACGTCATGGTCGTTCAGGGTGACGCCGGTCAGGTCGGTGTGCATGACCTTCGCGAGATCGTCGAGGTCGGGGATACCGACGAGCAGGACGTCGATGCCGTGTCCCCGGTCGTCGGTGACATGGCGCAGGGCGGTCGGCGCGTCGAGAACGCGTCCGACGCCCTCGACGCGGCGCACCTGCCGGCTCTGCTCCTCGGTCATGCCGGTGCCCGTGGCGATCATGTCGACGCTGTAGCGGGTGGCGAGCGCGTCGGCCATGGTGGTCTTGGCGCTGGCGGCGCCGGTGGCGATGGCGGAGACGAGGGTGACGCCGATGAGGAGGGCGGCGCCGGTGGAGGCGACCCTGCGCGGGTTCTTCTGGATGTTGGCGTGGGCGATGGCGGCGCTGGGACCGGTCGTGGCGGCGAGGGCGCCGGCGCCGCGCATGAGGGCGGGCATCCAGCGGACGGCGGAGACGACGAGCGCGATGAACGTGAGCGCGCATCCTCCCATGGCGGCGAGCAGGACGGCGGGATAATGGTCGGTGGCGAGGGATTCGTGTCCGATGACGGACAGGTGCGTCTGCCAGACGCCGAACGCGCATGATGCTATGCCGACGGCGAGCATGAGGATGGAGAGGACGGTGCGCGCGTGCCCGCGATGTGCGGTTTCGGTCAGTTCGATGGGACGCAGCGCCTCGAGCGGCGTGACGGCGGTGGCGGCGCGTGCGGGGCCGAGGGACGCGATGACGGTCATGACCATGCCGAAGGCGATGGGGACCGCGATGACGGGCCAGGTGACGATGAGGCGCATGGGCGCGCCGGTGGTCTTCATGACGCCGGTGGCGCACAGCAGTGCCATGAGTCCGATGCCGAGCGCGACGCCGAGCAGCGAGGCGATGAGGCCGAGGATTCCGGCTTCGCAGAGGACGGAAGCGTACAGTTGGCGGCGGTCGGCGCCGATGGTGCGCAGCAGGGCGAGGATGCGCCGGCGCTGGGCGACGAGCACCTGGAACGTGTTGGCGATGACGAGCGCGGCGACGAGCAGGGCGAGTACGCCGAAGCTCATGAGGAACGTGGTGACGACGCTGGTGCCGTTGGCGCTGAGGGATTCCACGGCGAGCCGGTCGGCTTCGTCGCGGTCCACGAGCCGGCTGTATCGGGGCAGGAGACGCCTGATGGCGGCCGTGTCCGCTTGGGAGTCGAGGTCGAGGTAGACGGATGTGGCGGCGACCTGATCGAAGTCGGTGACGCCGTTGGCATAGGCCATGAGGTCGTCGGAGAGGATGGAGGCGCCGCCGTCGTACGCGTAGGCGCCGTTGGGGTCGTCGGTCAGCCCCGTCACGCGCGCTTCGACGCCATTGGCGAGGTCCCGGCTTTCGTCGGTGTTTCCGACGTTGTTTCCGGCGGCGTTCGCACGGGGGACGACCCGCACCGTGTCGCCCACGTGCAGATCGAGTTGTCCGGCGACGCGTTCCGGCAGGGCGATCCCGTGGCCGCCGACGGGCCGCTCGCCGCGTGTGACGGTCACGGGCAGCAGGCTCGTCTCGCCCGTGTTGATGGCATGGCTGGTGGCATGGCGGGCGCCGCTGGACAGCCCGATGTCGGCGGCGGTGACGGCGCGCGCGCCTTCGACGCCTGCGACGGCGCGCATGCGGTCGAGATGGTAGTCGGCCACGGTGCGCGAATACGCCTCGTCGGTCTGCTTGTCGGTGGGATGTTCGGGCAGGTCGGTCAGGACCATCGCGTCCGCTCCGGCGTAGATGGCGGTCTGCTGGCGGATGAGGGAGTCGTTCATGGCGTTGCCGAACAGGAACGTGGAGGCGATGAACGCGGTGCCGATGAGCACGGCGACGCCTGCGGGGATGAGCATGCGGGCGGTTTTGCGCATGAGGTTCACGGTGATGCGGAACATGGGTCGTCCTTGCTTGCGTGGATTGGTTCGGTCAGTGGGCGTGACGGTAGGAGCCGGCACGGTGCGCGCCGGCGTGGGCGGCGGCATGGGTGTCCCGGGCCGCGTGGGACCGCCGCGGCGGTGCCGGCGGTTCGGTGGACGCCGACCGTTCTTCGGCGGCGAGCGCGGCCCGTCGTTCCGTCATGAGCAGCTGGTTCATGCGGTCGGCGGTGGGATGGGTTTCGTCGGCGACGATGCGACCGTCGGCGAACACGATGGCGCGGTCGGCGTATGAGGCGGCGACGGCGTCGTGCGTAACCATGACGATGGTCTGTCCGAGCTCGTCGACGGATCGCCTGAGGAATGCGAGCGTTTCGGCGCTCGACACGGAGTCGAGGTTGCCGGTGGGTTCGTCGGCGAACACGAGGGATGGTCTGGTGATGAGCGCGCGGGCGATGGCGACGCGCTGCCGCTGGCCTCCGGACAGTTCATTCGGCCGATGGTCCAGGCGTCGTCCGAGCCCCAGCGTCCCGACGAGCAGATCGAACCATGCGCGGTCCGGTTTGGCGCCGGCGAGCGTCAACGGCATGAGGATGTTCTGTTCGGCGGTGAACATCGGCAGCAGGTTGAAGCTTTGGAAGATGAATCCGATGCGGTCGCGGCGCAGCAGGGTGAGCTGCCGGTCGTTCATGCGAGTCAGATCGCGGCCTTCGAAGATGACGTGGCCGGAGGTCGCCGAGTCGAGTCCGGCGAGCGTGTGCATGAGCGTGGATTTGCCGGAGCCGGACGGCCCCATGATTGCGGTGAACCGCCCCTTCCCGAAGCTCACGTCCACGCCGCGCAGCGCGTGCACGACGTTGTCGCCTTCGCCGTAGTCCTTGGTCAGTCGAATCGCCTGGATGGCGGGGGTCGCCGTCTCGTCCATGTCGTTGCTCCCATAGTCGGGCCGGACCCGTCGTCCGGCGTATGGTCCCCACGATATGGGCGTTCCCCCGCGCGCCCCATCGTGCGCGGGAGTGATTCGCGATGGCCGGCATCATCCTCGAGGATGATGCCGAAAACGAACGGGGGCGGCGGACGACGTGGAACCGTCGTCCGCCGCCCCTTGTCGGGCCGATCGCCCGGGAGCCTTCCCCTATTCCGGGATCCCGCCGTCACGCCGCCGCGTCATGACCCACGGCGACGCCCCTTCGACGTGGGGATCCCACCGGGTTCACTTGGCGAGACCGGAGGCGCGCAACGCCTCGAAGCCGCCCTTGAGGTCGTCGAGGATGTCCTCGATGTTCTCCAGGCCGACGGACAGGCGGATGGTGCCCTGGTGGATGCCCTGGTCCTCGAGCTCCTCCACGGTCTCCTGGGAGTGCGTGGTGGAGGCCGGGTGGATGACGAGGGACTTGGAGTCGCCGACGTTGGCCAGCAGGCTGAACAGGTGCAGGTTGTCGATGAAGACGCGCGCCGCGTCCTTGCCGCCCTTGATGTCGAAGGTGAAGATGGAGCCGGCACCGTTCGGGAAGTACTTCTTGTACAGCTCGTGGTCGCGGCGGCCCTCGATGGACGGATGCGAGACGGACTCGACCTCGGGCACGGTCTGCAGGTACTCGACGACCTTGAGCGCGTTCTCGACGTGGCGTTCGACGCGCAGCGACAGGGATTCGGTGCCCTGCAGCAGCAGGAACGCGGCGAACGGGGACAGCAGCGCGCCGGTGTCGCGCAGCAGGATGGCGCGGATGCGGGTGGTGAACGCGGCCGGTCCGAGGGCCTCGAAGAAGTTCAGGCCGTGGTAGGACGGGTCCGGCTCGGTGAGGGTCGGGAACTTGCCCGGGACCTCGGCCCAGTCGAACTTGCCGCCCTCGACGACGGTGCCGCCCAGTGCGGTGCCGTGGCCGTTGATGAACTTGGTCGCGGACTCGATGACCACGTCGGCGCCGTGATCGAGCGGTCGGAACAGGAACGGGGTGGCGAAGGTGTTGTCGACGAACACCGGCAGATGGTGTTTGTGGGCGATCTCCGAGATGGCCTCGAAGTTCGGCAGGTCGGCGTTCGGGTTGCCGAAGGTCTCGAAGTAGACGAGCTTCGTGTTCTCCTGGATGGCGTCCTCGAAGTTCTGCGGGTCCTCCGGGTCGACGAAGGTGGTGGTGATGCCGTCGCGCGGCAGCGTGTGCTTGAGCAGGTTGAAGGTGCCGCCGTAGATGTTCTTGGAGGAGACGATGTGGTCGCCGGTCTGCGTGATGTTGCGCACCGCGTATTCGACGGCCGCGGCGCCGGAGGCGACGGCGATGCCGGAGGTGCCGCCCTCGAGGGCGGTGATGCGCTCGGTGAACACGGCCTCGGTGGTGTTGGTCAGTCGGGCGTAGATGTTGCCCGGGTCGGCGAGGCCGAAGCGCGCCTCGGCGTGGTCGAAGTTGTGGAAGACGTAGGAGGCGGTCGCGTAGATCGGCACGGCGCGGGCGTCGGTGGCCGGATCGGCGTTCTCCTGACCCGCGTGCAGCTGCAGCGTCTCGAAGTGGTAGTTCTTGTTCTCGGCCATGATGTGTGCTCCTTGTCGGTTGGTCTCGAGGTGTTGGTTATGACGGTACGACCCCTGCCCCGCGCGCCGCAAGCCCGACGTTATCGGGGTTGCCTATAGGGGCTTATCATCCGTTGGCATCATTGGCGTCGCCGGGGATGGGCCGGGGCGGATCCGCCGTCGGAAACCCCCGCGACACGCCGGATGGCCGCCGCGCGCCGCGTCCTCGCGCCGGAGCCGCGCACCCCGGCACGTCTCGCTATGCGGCCGTGCGCGGCGCGGGGACGTGAACCGGTTCGTGAATCGGACTACGCTCGGCGGTGATGATTGTCGCGGCGCCGCGCGCATGCGTCGACGCCGCACGTTCCGATGATTGGAGTGAAAGACCCATGACCGACGTCACCCTCTACGACCGCGACCCCCTGTACATCCCGCGCGTGGCCGCCGTGCACGACATGTGCGGTTACGGCAAGTGCTCGCTGACCGCCGCCATCCCGATCCTGTCCGCCGCCGGATGCGACGTGTGCCCGGTGCCGACCGCGTTGTTCTCCGCGCACACGCGCTACGAGGTGTTCACCTTCCATGACACGACGGAGATCCTGCCCGGCTACCTTGACGCGTGGCGCAAGGAGAACGTGGACCTGGACGGCGTGTACTCCGGTTTCCTCGGCTCCGCCGAGCAGGTGGCGCTGATCCAGCGCCTGTACCGCGAGTACCCGAAGGCGCTGCGCCTGGTCGATCCGGTGATGGGCGACGCGGGCCAGATGTACCCGACGTACACGCCGGAGCTGTGCGAGGCGATGGGCGCGCTGGCGGACGGCGCCGACGTGCTCATGCCGAACCTGACGGAGGCGTCGATCCTCACGAAGCGCGACTACCCCGGCCAGGATCTGGATGACGCGGCCGTCACCGACCTGCTGGACGCGCTGCTGAAGCTCGGCGCGAAGAACGTGGTGCTGAAGGGCATCGACCATGGCGACGGCAGGATCGTCAACTACGTGGCGAGCGCGGAGACCGGCGCGGAGAACAAGATCGAGCTCGCGCACGAGAAGCTGCCGTACATGATCCACGGCACGGGCGACGCGTTCGCCTCCGCACTGTGCGGCGCGGTGCTGGCCGGCCGCGGTCTCGCCGAGTCGGCGAGGATCGCCGGCGAGTTCGTGCGCCATGCGATGGAGAGCACCCGCCACCAGCCGAACTTCGAGGAACGCGGCGTGAGCTTCGAGCTGAACCTCGGCGAGCTCACCGGTCTGGTGAAGTGACGTTCCGTCCGTGACGGCGGGAGGGGCGTGGGGCGTCGCGGCTCCACGCCCCTCCTCCGTTTCATGCGCGTCCCGCGCATATCGCATCGTCACTGGTGCAATGGGTCGGTCTCGCACAGGTAGAACTGGTGCCCTTTCTGCGTGTTCTGACCGTATTTGAAATCCGGGTTCGGCTTGTCGTCGATCTGTTCGAAGTATTCGCCGAAGAACTCCTGGTACCGTCGGTTGGCCTCCATGGTCTGCTCGTCGCTGGGTTGCGCGACGGCGCTCACGGTCATCGTATCGATGTACTCGTCCTCGTCCAACGGCCCCGGCAGCAGATCGTGCTTGACGTAGCACCGGTAGCTGGCCCGGGCCAGGGCCTCGGCGTCGAGGTTGTCGGGATTGTCGCGCATCTGCTGGTAGATGGACTGCACGTTCCAGAAATCGGTCTTCTTCGCGCAGTCCTCCTGCACGTCGAGAATCTCCTGGTCGGAGAGACTGCCCCGCACCTGCCGCACCTCGGTTTCGTTGCCGACCAGACCGTAGGGCGCGAGACATTGCTGCTGCGCGGCGAGGATCTCGTTCCATTCGGCGTCGGTCACCTGGCAGTCCTCCAGAATGCGTTTGGCGAGTTCCGTCTTCGCGTTCCCGTATTCCCGTTTGAACTCGTCGGCGTATGGACCGGAGAAATCCGGAGCCTTGCAGGCGACGGCGGTGGATTGTGCGGCGTCGCCGTTCGACGCGGTGCCCGACTGCGAACCGCAAGCCGCGCAGGACGCAAGCAGGGATACGGATACCAGCAGTGCAAGCGCATGACGGACATCGTGTTGCATATGCCCTTTGTCTATTCCCCGACCGACCATGATGACCTCCTCGTTCGTTTCCAGCATAGGCATGGGCGCCCGGAAACCATCGCATTGCCGTAGTCGCAGGGATTACAGCCAACAATGCGGAATCGAAGCGGCGGACGTACCGTGGAACCATCGGCAGGCGATGATGCTCTGCTTATGCGATGGCCAGGCCGGTAATGGCGCCGAGGCCATACATGACGGAGGCATCCGCTCGAACGATAAGGAGCATCACCATGAAGCGCGTACTGGCACATCGTATAACCGTATTGGCATTGACCGCCGCCATGCTATGCTTCTCCGCCGCATGCGACGGACCGTCTTCGGACACCATCGCCCAGCCGGAAGGCGAGCCCACGTTTTCGGGCCCTTGGGCCGAGGATTTCAGCCGGAGCTACAATCAGGCCCGCGAATCCGGCAATACGTTCGCGCAGGACGTGCTGCGCGACGAGCGGATCACCGAGGCGGAGGCCACGGAGACGGCGAACCGATTCCGATCATGCATGGCGGATGCCGGATTCGTATACGACTATGTGAACCCGGATGGCTCCGCCCAAATGCAGGTCGGCGACATGGGCGACGACGATCAACGGCGGCTCCATGAGCGCAGCGTCGTCTGCGGCAGACAGTCGGGCCAGGATTTCATCACACCCCTGTATAACGCGTTGGTCCAGGATCCGGACGGCGAACTGCGCAACCGTACACCGGAGGAGATACGACGTGATCTGGCGGCGTGCCTCGTGCGCAAGGGCGCGGTCGGCCCGGAGTTCACCGCGGACGACGTCCCGATCGTCGACGAGGACGGCGAGGAGTACCGTCTGCTGGGCGAACAGTTCACCAATCCCGGCGGCAGATACTACAGCGAGCGGAACTCCGAGATCTGGATCCAATGCAACGACGATCCACGCAGGTAGGCCGGCGCGATTGCGGCTGGAACGCCGACATCGCGCTCGTTCATCGCGGTTCCTTCGCCGGCTGTCCGGAGGCTTGGATGCCGGCTAACGGTTCCAGCCATCGGTAGTCGGATTCGGTGCGGCATTGGTCGATGACGGCCGATCGCCGCAGGCCGTCCATCGAACCCCGGACCGGTACGACGCTCTCGCCGATGGGTTCGCCGTCGTCGTCCGTGATCGTCTTGGCCTGCATCCCATAGACGGACAGGCACGCGTTGTAGGCCTTGCGCACTTCGGCGAGTTCGTCCGGCGTCACCACGCCGTCTTCGAGTATGCTTCGCCCGAGTTCGGTGTGCAGGTTGTTCCATGCGTCGAGCGCCTCGTACTTGTGTGGACCGGTGAATTCGGGGTGGTCGCTGCCCGTGGCCAACGTGCGGCTGGTTCCGTCGCGCGCGTCGGCCGCCACGCCGCTCCACGGCTGCGGAAGCGATGCGGCCAGCGGCACGGCTATGGCGATGCATGCGACGAGGAACGTGACGGCCGTCAGCATGCGACGATGCGGACGATCGAGGCCGGCGACGAGGCTGTGAAGCCGTGTCCGATGGGCGCGCCTGCGTGGTCGGTCGTCGCCGTGGGGCCCGGTCATGATGCACGCTCCTGGTGGCGTGCCGGACCTGGGCGCATGGGGATGCGGGCGTACAGTATCCAGTCGCCGTCTTCGGCCGTGGTGTTGAGTTCGCCTCCCATCCCCCGGATGATGCGCCGGTGCAGGGCAAGTCCGCTGCCATGCGGTCTGGGCGCGGCCGGCATGCCGTCACCGGCGCGTCGCGCGGCATCGCCGTGCGAGGCGATCGGATTGGTCTCCATGATCTCGACGGCGTTTCCGCCGAAGGTGATGACGCAGCGGTATTCGCCCGCATCCGGACTCATGTGCCGGGTGATGTTCGCCGCGATCTCGCCGATGAGGTCGGCCGCGGCCGTCAGCGACTCCGCGGAGCAATCGTCGTCCGTTTCGCCGCGCAGGTCGAACCGGCCATGGAAGCCGAGACGCGCGAGTCTGGCTTCGGCCGCCTGCGCGGCGGTCGATACGTCCTCCCGCCGGCGGGAGACGGCGCGAGGCGCCGGAGGGATCCCGCCGTCCGGCGAAGCGTGACGTTCCGGCGCCTCCGATGCCGCCGGAACCTGCCGCCCATCGCCATCGGAGGATGACGGCCGCTCGAGCAGATCGATCACATGGTGAATCTCGTCGAGCACGGACAGCGCCTGGTCGTTGACGAACCGCCAGTCGGCGCGTTCGCCCGCATGCTCCCCGTCATCGCCGATGCGCCGCAGCTCGCGTTGCGCGGTCAACGCGATGTAGGAGAGCCCGCCGGACGCCGAATCGTGGATGCGCGAGGCGAGCCGCGTGTTGCGCTGCAACGTGTCGAGCTCCCATTGCCGGCGTTCCAGGGCCACGGCCCGTTCGCGCATCTCGTCGCGCTGCCGGCGCCATCGGAACGACATGCCGCCCATCGCGGCGAGCGTGAACATGCCGATGTAGTTGACCATGCCGATCCATGTGGCGGACAGCGCGTTGAACGTGTTCAAGGCGACCGGCACGCATTCGGCGATGGTCACCGTGAGCAGCGCGCCGACGGCCACGGGGATGGCGCTGTCGTATCCGATGACCGCGAGCGCCAGATACGCGGCCCACAGCGGGTTCGGCCCGGACAGGTCGAGGACGAACAGCCGCGCCACCACGGTCGCGATGATGAGCCAACCCGAGATCCGCGGGAGGAACGGCGAGAGCACGATGGCGACGACGGAGATCCCGGAGAACAGGAAGTTCAACGGGTAGACCGGCGGGATCGCCGCCCATTCGATCAGCGTGGCGGCGAGGGTGAACGCGGCGATGGCGATGCGGAACCAATGCGCGCGCAGCCAATGGAACGGACGGGACGGCACGCCGCCGGGGTCCGCGTCCCTCTCCGGCACGGCGTTCATCGTTCGTCTTCCGCCGAGCCGGTCCACAGGGCGACGGCCTGGCCGCGTGTGGAGACGCCGAGCTTGTGGATGGCGCGCGTCAGGTAGGTTTTGGCGGTGGAGACGCCCACCTGCATGTCGGCGGCGATCCGGATCGTGTCGAGGCCGCGCGAGCACAGGTTCATGGCTTCGGCCTCCCGGTCCGACAGGAGGAAGCGGCGTGGCATGCGGCTTCCGGCGAGGCGAGCGTGCGCGGCGGCGGCCGTCTCGAACGTGGCGTCCGTCGCGCCGGACGGCCATGTGCCGCCGGCGGCGAGCGTGCGGATCGCCTCGACGATCGGCGTTTCGACGGCTTTGGGCACGATGCCCTGCGCGCCGGCTTCGGCGGCTTTGGACGCGTAGACGGCGAGCGAGAACGAGGTGACGGCGAGGATGGCGACGCGCGCGGTCTTCACGCGGATGGCGCGGCAGACGGCGGGACCGGACAGTTCGTCCATGCTCATGTCCGTCAGGAGCACGTTCGGCGCGGTGTCCGGGGCGAGGCATCGGGCGAGCGCGTCGCGTCCGGATGTGGTCTTCCAGATGACGCGCGCCTCGCCCATGAGTTCGGTGATCGTGCGTTCAAGGAAGGCGAGCGCGAACGGGTCGTTGTCGAGCAGTCCGATGGTGACGATGGGACGCGCGTCGTGCGCGGGTGCGGCTGTCGCCCGGTCGTCGGCGTTCATGGTGCTTCCCTCCCCGGGCTTCTTCCGGTCGCGCGTCGGTGCGCGACGTTCCGGCCCTTGTTTTCACGGTAGCACCGGACGCGCCGCGGCGACGGCATTGTCGTCGTCCGTCGGATGACGGCTGGTCGTGTTTCGTCCTGTCGCGGCCCGACCTCTGCGATGCTTCACCGGCGGCGATGCCTCACCGGCCGTAGACTGGAGGGCATGGGTTCCGTTTCGTTCAATGAGCGCGTGTACGCGGTGGTGCGCCGCATCCCGCGCGGCATGGTCGCCACGTATGGGCAGGTGGCGGCGTTGGCGGGCGCGCCGCGCAACGCGCGCATGGTCGGCTACGCGCTGCACGCCAATCCTGAGCCGGGCGTGATTCCCTGCCATCGCGTCGTGTTCCGCGATGGTTCGCTCGCGCCCGGGTTCGCGTTCGGCGGTCCGGACGAGCAGCGCGCCCTGCTCGAGGATGAGGGCGTCGTGTTCGTCCCGCCGGCGGCGAAGCCGGCGGGAGATCCCGGATGGAGGGTCGATCTCGACCGATGCCAGTGGCGGGAGTAGCCGTCAGGCCGCCGTTCCTCGGACCAGTCGCACCTCCCCCTGTTCGCGGCGGATGAGGCCGAGCGCCTCCAGTTCGCCCAGGTCGGCGAGCAGCCGCGGCATGCCGGCGTCCGGATCATCCTCACGAAGCCGTTCCAGCAGTGCGTCCGGTGTGACGGGCACGTGCCGTCGCCTGCATGAGCGGATGGCCGTCAGTACGGCCTGTTGCGATGCGGCGAGCGCATCCTCCCGTTCCGCGGCCGTGTCGCCGTCGGCTGCGGTTTCCTCTCCCGCATCGCCCGCGGGTCCGGGCGTCCTGTCGTCGTTCCCGTCTCCGTCCGTGCCGTCGTCCCCTGTCGTTCCCGATATCCGCCACGGCTCCTCCCCCAGCTCGGGCTTGTGCGCCGGGTGGACGAGCTCGTCGATCTCCTCGACGGAGGCGAGCAGCATGGCCTGATGGTCGGCGATGATACGGTTGCATCCGGCGTTGTGCGGCATGGTGATGGGGCCGGGCACGGCGATCACCTCCCGGTTGAGGTCGTTCGCCCAGTTGGCGGTGCTGAGCGCCCCCGACCTCAGTCTCGCCTGTGCGACGACGACGGTGGAGGCGAGCGCCGCGATGATCCGGTTGCGCAGCAGGAACCGTCGCGCCTCGGGGATGGTGCCCGGGCAGAGTTCGCTGATGAGCGCACCGCCCTGTCCGACCATCCGTTCGAACAGCGGCAGGTTCGTGGAGGGGCCAATGTGGTTGAGCCCGCCCGCGAACACGGCGACGGTGCGTCCGACGCCGCTCGCGTCGCCGACGCCGTCCATGGCGGCGAGCGCGCCCCAATGGGCGGCCGCGTCGGTGCCGAGCGCCCCGCCGGAGACGATGAGATGGCCGGCCGCCGCGACGCGTGTCGCGGTCTCGCGCGCCACGGTGCGCCCGTAGTCGGTGGCGCCGCGCGAACCGACCACGGCGACCGGTTTCGCGCAGCTGGTGAGCGCGCGCACGTCGCCGACGCCCCACAGGCAGAGGGGCGACGCCCAGTCGCGGCGTGTGGACAGATCCTGCAGCTGGTGCGGCCAGTATGGGCTGGCCGGGCCGATGATCCATTGCGCGCCGTCCATCGTGAACCAACCGGCGAGATGCTCCCAGTCGAGGGTGGGCAGGGTGTCGAGGCGCGCATGCCATCCGGCGAGCGCCTTGTGGAACGCGCGCATGCCCTGCGGCGTGACCCTACCGCCCCATCTGGCCAGGCCGACGGCGAACACGTGGTCGAGTCCGCTCCTCGCCGCCCCCGCCGCCGCGCCGGCGTTGCCGGGTCTCGACCCGATGATGAGCCTCAGCGCCTCCGTCCCGCTGCCCGCCCCTTTGATGGTGGCGTACATGATCGCGTCCGCCCCGTCGAGGCAGTAGGTGAGCGTGGCACGTGCCAGCGTCTCCCGGTCGGGCGGCGGGTAGCGCCGCGTCGTCAAGGAATATGGTGTCTCCATGGCCGTGTCCTTCCATTGATCCCATGGTTTCCATGGAATCCGTGTAATACGTGTGATTCGTCGGTTGTGTTGCGATGCCGTCCATTGCCGGCTCCTTTCCGTAGGCGCCCCGCGCGGGAACGCTCATATCAGCCGCGTGCGCAGCGCGATGCCCTGCAGGGTCTCCTCGCGGCCGGGGGACGTCCGTCCGGCCAGGTCGGCGAGCGTCCAGGCGAGGCGCAGCGCCCGGTCCGCGCCCCTCAGACTCAGCCGTTGCGTCTCCAGCGCGCGGTTGACCGGTTCGAGCGCCTGCGGGGAGACGTGCTCGCGCATCCACGTGCCGGACGCCTGCGCGTTGCAGGTCCACCCGTGGGCCCGGTAGCGTTCGGCGGCGACGCGACGCGCCTGGACGACGCGACGCCGTATCCGCGCGCTGGTCGGCCCGGTCTCGTAGCGTTCCCCGCCGATGATGCGCGGCACGGGCGGCACCTCCACCTGGATGTCGATGCGGTCGAGGATCGGCCCGGAGAGCCTGCCGAAGTAGCGTTGCCGTTCCTTGTGCGTGCACACGCAGCGCTCCCCCGTGCCGTAGCTCATGCCGCACGGGCAGCCGTTCGCCGCCATGACGAGCTGGAACGCGGCGGGATAGTAGGCGGTGCCTTTGGAACGGGACAACGCCACGTACCCGGATTCCAACGGCTCCCTCAACGTCTGCAACGCACGCGCCGAGAATTCGGGCGCCTCGTCCATGAACAGGACGCCGCGGTGGGCGCGCGTGATCGCCCCGGGTTCGGCCAATCCACTGCCGCCGCCCACCAGCGCCGCCGTGGAGGACGTATGGTGCGGAGCCTCGAACGGCGGCACGTCGCTGATGCCATAGGCGTTGAGCGTGCCGCACAGGGAGCGGATGGACGCCACCTCCAACTGTTCGGCGTCGGTCAGCGGGCACATGATGCCGGGCATGCGCGAGGCGAGCATCGTCTTGCCCGACCCGGGCGGCCCGACCATGATCATGTGGTGTCCGCCGGCTGCCGCCACCTCCAACGCCCATTTCGCCTGCTCCTGCCCGACCACGTCGGCCATGTCGCCGATCCTCGCCCACGCCGGCTCGCCGTCCTGCGACGAGCCCGTCTCCCCGGTCCCGCCGCCGACCGCGGTCTCGTCCGGCAGCCGGTAGCGCGCGGTGCCGCCCATGAGTTCGATGAGCTCGCCCACGTGACGCACGCCGAGCACGTCCACCCCGTCGATCAGATGAGCCTCCTCGAGGTTGCCGACAGGCAGGATCACCTGCCTGACGCCGCGCTCGCGCGCGTGCAGGAGGATCGGCAGCACGCCGTTGATCGGCAGCACCGTGCCGTCGAGGTTCACCTCGCCCATGACGACCGAGTCGATGAGGCATTCGTGCGGGATCGCGCCGGCGGCGCCGAGCACGGCGGCCGCGATGGCCAGATCGTGCGACGAGCCGCGTTTCGGCATGCTCGCCGGGCTCAGGTTCACGGTCACGCGCGTCTCCGGCCAATGGAATCCGGTCGCCTGGCAGGCGGATTTGACGCGTTCCCGCGCTTCGGACAGCGATGCGTCCGGTAGTCCGATGATCGAGAAGTACGGCAGGCCCGGGCTGATGAACGCCTGCATGGTGATGATGAACGCCTTCAATCCGATCAGCCCGACCGACAGCGCGTTGCCGATCGCCATCAGAACGCCCCCGGAATATGGTGGACGAGCGGACGGCCGCCGCGCACGACCACGGTGACCACGTCGAAGCGCACGCCCGTGTGACCGATCCGATGCTCCGGCTCGAGCAGCCACTGCACGCCCGCCCGGCGCAGGTTCGCCTGCTTCGTATAGGTGACCGCCTCCTGCGGCAACCCATGCTTCATGTTGCGCCGCGTCTTCACCTCGACGAACACGATCCGCCGTTCCGGCGACAGGGCGACGATGTCGAGCTCGCCGTAACGGCATCGCCAGTTGCGGTCGACGACCGTCCATCCGCGTTCCGCGAGCCATGCCGCGGCGTAGTCCTCGCCGAGCGCGCCCAACGCGCGCGTGGCGAGTGTGCCGTCCTTGAGCCGTTCGGCGATCCGGTCAAGCGGTTCGAGGACGGGAATACCGGACGTCAGGGCCTCCGGCGGCGCCATCTGCAATGCTGTGGTATCCATGCGTCCACTGTGCCCGTCCATGCGGTTCCGCGGCCGTCCCGCCGGGAATTGTGGAAAGAGCCCCCACCACCGGGCGTGTTGTGGACGGCGTGTGGATGGCGGACGGGTTATCCACCATTCGGCAGGAGCCTTGACAAAAAAGGCCGTCTAAGTCCGCCCTTATGGAACAATGGTGTGATATGAGTCCGAAGCAGTTGGAAGAAATGTACGATGCGGTGATCGTCGGCGCGGGCGCGGCCGGCCTGTCCGCCGCGTTGGGAGCGCTCCGCTCCCCCGAGATCGCGCGGATGAGGGAGGACGGCGTCGACCCGAAGATCCTGGTGGTCTCGAAGCTTCAGCCGTTGCGCTCGCACACCGGATCCGCCGAAGGCGGCATCGCCGCCTCGCTCGGCAACATCGAGGCCGACGACTGGCATTGGCACTACTACGACACCATCAAGGGCGGCGACTGGCTGGTCGACCAGGACGCGGCGCGCCTGCTCGCCGAATACGCGCCCGAGACGGTCATCAACCTGGAACGCGGCGGCGTCGCCTTCTCCCGCACCGAAGACGGCCACATCGCGCAGCGCCGCTTCGGCGGGCACACGCGCGAATTCGGCGGCGCCCCGGTCAAGCGCGCCGCCTACGCGGCCGACCGCATCGGCCACCAGATCCTGCACGCCTTGTGGCAGCAGTGCGTGGCCGCCGGCGTCACGTTCGCCGAGGAATGGTACGTGACCGACCTCGTGCTGGCCGATGACGGCGCGAAGGCGGCCGGCGTCGTCGCCCTCGACACGCATACGGGCAAAATCCACGCGGTCAAGGCGCACAACGTGCTGTTCGCGACCGGCGGCGCGGGACGCCTGTTCCACACCACGTCGAACTCATGGGACCTGACCGGCGACGGCATGGCGCTGGCGCTCGCCGCCGGCCTGCAGCTGGAGGACGTCGAGTTCGTGCAGTTCCATCCGACCGGCCTCGCGCATACGGGCATCCTCCTGTCCGAGGCGGCGCGCGCCGAAGGCGGCGTGCTGCGCAACGCGGACGGCGAGGCGTTCATGGAACGCTATGCGCCCGGCCACGCCGATCTGGCCGCGCGCGACGTGGTCTCCCGTTCCATCATGGCGGAGATCGACGCGGGCCGCGGCGTCGCCGACCCGAAGGATCCGGACGGTCCGAAGGACTGCGTCTGGCTGGACATGACGGGCATCGACCCGGAGCATATGCGCGCCGTGCTGCCGCAGGTGGTCGAGACCATCGAGAAGTACGCGGACATCGACCCGTCGAAGTCGTTCGTGCCGATCAAGCCGACCGCCCACTACACGATGGGCGGCATCCCGATCACCGTGGACGGCGAAGTGTATCGCTGGAACGCGGGCGACGCCGACGGCTCTGACGGCACGGACGGCGCGCGCGCCGTGGTCGACGGCCTGTTCGCGGCCGGCGAATGCTCGTGCGTGTCCGTGCACGGCGCGAACCGTCTCGGCGGCAACTCGCTGCTCGACGCCTGCCTGTTCGGCACGCGCGCCGGCCGCACGCTGGCCGCGCGCATCGCCGAACATCCGGTCGACGATCCGATGGCCGCGGACGACCCGGACGTGCAGGAGACGGACGACACGATCGCCGCCGCCGTGGACGCCGCCTCGGCCGCGCGCGAAGGCGAGCTGAAGGACCTGCTCACGCCGCGCACGGACGAAGCCGGCACCGGAGACGGCACGGACGCCTCGGGCGACGCCGACGACAACCCGTACCGTCTCATGGCCGACCTCGGCCAGGTGATGGAACGCGCCGCCGCCGTGCGCTGCGACGCCGCGGGTCTCGAAGCCGCGCTGCGCGCGATCGACGGCGAGCTCGCCCCGCGCGCCGGGGCGCTCGCCGCGCACGACAAGACGGCCGCGTTCAACCAGGAGGTCACCGCCATCTGGGAGGTGCGTCATCTCATCGGACTGGCGCGCGTCGTGCTCGCCGCATCCGACGCCCGCCACGAGTCGCGTGGCTCGCTCAAGCGCAATGATTTCCCCGAACGCGACGACGAACGCTTCCTCGCCCATTCGATGACCGACGTCTCGGGCCGTGTCTCATGGCAGCCGGTGCACATCGTCGACGTGCCGCCGAAGAAACGTGAATACTGAGTCACGGCCTGTCCGGCCACGGCTTATGTCACAATGGAGAGTTGTTTTGAGACCGATTGAGGAGGCGCGCGCATGACGAATTCGAACGTGACGACGGTGACGTTGAAGGTGAACCGTTTCACGCCGCGCCCCGAACGCGAACGCGACCGTGCGCGCGGCGGCAGCCCGTTCGCGCGCACGCGCAAGAGCTCGCCGTTCGGCGGCGGGTCGGCGGCCCCGGCACGGCGTCGCCCCCGTGGCCGCCAGTGGGTGCAGGAGTACACGATCCCCGCCCGCCCCGAGGACACGGTGCTCGACTGCCTGCTGGCCATCAAACGCACCGTCGACCCGACGCTCGCCTTCCGCTACTCGTGCGGCCACGGCATGTGCGGTTCGGACGCGGTGGCGATCAACGGCACGCCGAACCTGCTGTGCACGGCCACGCTCAAGGATTGGGTGAGGCCGGCGAACGGCGTGGCCGTGACGGACGACGATGGATTTCGCCGCACCGGCGACGACGCGGCGGGCACCGGGACGGCGGAAGCTCTTCCCGAATCCGGCAGCCTCGGCGTCATCGAGCTCGGCCCGCTGCCCGGTTTCCCTGTTGAGCGCGACCTCATCGCCGACATCGATCCGATGCTCGACCAAATCAGGAAGCTCAAGCCGTATCTCGAGGCGGACGGCGTGCTCGCCACCACGCATGAGGGCAAGGTGGACGTGTTCGAATACCTGCAGCACCCGGACGAGCTCGCGAAGTACGAGCAGCTGAGCAACTGCATCGCCTGCGGCGTGTGCGAGGGCTCCTGCCCCGTGTTCGCCGGCGGCGACGCGTTCATCGGCCCGGCGGCGCTCATCTGGGCGAGTCGTTTCGTCAACGATTCGCGCGACACGATCACGATGGATCGTCTCGACGCGATCGACACGGCGGACGGCGTGGCCGCGTGCCAGTCGGTGCGCGCCTGCACGCGCCAATGCCCGCGCGGCATCGACGTCGGCGAGGAGATGTGGCAGATCGTCGCCAAGGTGCGCGAGCGCTGACCCCGAGCGGTACGGCCCCGTGGAAGGCGGCCGCCGGCCGGCCCGTCATGGTCCATGATGGTTCATGACGGCGATTCCACACGATGACTTCAGAGGACGATAAAGGACAGGTTCATGGATAGGACGCAGTACACGAATCTCGCGCAGGCGTGGGGGTTCGTGGAGGATCACGCGCTTTCCCGACAGACGCCGGCGATGGCCCAGATCCGGGCCGCCACCGAGAAGGCGGGCATGCCGCAGGGCTCGGCCGCCCAGTCGGAGGCCCTGTCCATGCTGGCCCATCTGACCGGCGCGAAATCCGTGATCGTGGTGGGCACCGGTTCGGTGATGGAGACGTTGGAGCTGGTGCGCGGCCTCGACGGCACGGGCCAGCTCACCGCCGTCGATTCCTCGGCGAAGGGCATCGGCGTGATCCGCAAGGCGTTCGACGTGGTGCAGGATTCCACGGCGACGAAGCTGCGCGCGGTGAACGCGCAGGCGGGCGTGTTCCTGCCCCGTCTCAACGCGGGCGACTACGACATGATCGTCGTGGCCGGCGACGCCGTCAACTACGCGGCGTCGTTCGAGCAGGCGCCGCGACTGCTGCGCGCCCACGGCGTCATCGTGTTCACCGACATGCTCGCCTTCTACGACGGCATGAACTCGGGCGGCGTGCTCGACCCTGCCGATCGCAGCGAGAAGGCGACGGCGATGCGCGCCATGCTCGACACGGTCGAATCCGACGAACGCTTCCGCACCGTCCTCACCCCCACCGGCACCGGCCTGCTCATCGCCTCGAAGCTGTGACGCGGCACGTCCCATGACAGACGGATACGATCATTGGCCCGTGGACTCGGCCGAACGGCTCGACGTCCGCTGGTACAGGATCCGCATGCATGGCAGGGACTGGCTGATGGATTATTCGGATCCGCGTAATCTGCGCCTGTATATGCCGGACCTGTTCCCCGATGCGGCCAACCGGCATCGAATCTGGGATTGGGAGAACCTGCCGGAGAGCATCCGGACGAGGCATGGCGAGCCGGTCGGATCGTCGCCCACATCGATCGGTCTGTCGGCCGGTGTCGTCAGATGGCTGACGATGCTGCTGCTCTTGTACCTATGGTCGGCACCGGCACGCTTCAACCTCGCGTATCTGACCGCGCTCCCGTGGATCGGCGAACACTGGTACATCGTCATCCCCGTGACCATATCGTGTTTCGCGGCCGGCATCCTGATCTTCTCGGCCTGCTGCCGAAGCGGCATCGACCCCGGCCGGCCCGCCGACATCGTCATGACGAGAATCGACGAATCGACCGGGGCGTCATCCGCGCGTCTCGCCTGTGGCCGGCTGATACGGCTTCTCGTCTTCCCCGCCGTGATGGTCCTCGTCGGCGTGTTCGGCGTTCTGGTGCATGGTCCGAACCTGCTGTCGTTCGTCCTCTTCCTCGTCCTGCCGTTGCTGACGCTCGTATCGGACCGTTTCATCGTGTTCTCACCGCTCCTGCTCGGCTGGACGTATCGGATCGGAAGCGACCCGCGCGACGACGTCCGATTCCGCGGATAGCCGGTCGACGGCCTTATCCTCGGATTGCACCGGTGGCCACGCGCACGGCCTCGTCCGGATCGTCGGTGATCGTCACGAGCCGCGAATCGACGCCGGAGATCATGCCGTGCTCCTTGACGGGCCCCTCCAGCCAGTCGAACAGGCCCTGCCAGTAGGCCTTGCCGACCAGGACGACCGGCATGCCGTCCACCTTGTGCGTCTGCACGAGGGTCAGCACCTCGAACATCTCGTCGAGCGTGCCGAAGCCGCCCGGGCAGACGATGATGCCGGACGAGTACTTCACGAACATGAGCTTGCGCACGAAGAAGTAGCGGAAGCTCATGCCGAGGTTCACGTAGTCGTTGATGCCCTGCTCGTGCGGCAGTTCGATGCCGAGGCCCACGGATTTGCCGCCGGCCAGCGCGACGCCCTTGTTCGCCGCCTCCATGATGCCGGGGCCTCCCCCGGTGATCACGGCCACGCCGCCCTGCGCGAGCCGTTCGCCCATGTGGCGGGCCGCCTCGTAGGCGGGGTCGTCGGGACGCGTGCGAGCGGAGCCGAATATGGCGACCGCGGGCCCCAGTTCGGCCAGCGCGCCGAAGCCGTCGACGAATTCGGATTGGATGCGCAGCACGCGCCACGGGTCCATGTGCAGCCAGCCGGTGCCGTCGTCGGGCCTCAGCAGGTTGGCGGTGGTGTTGTCGTCGGGGATCATGTCCCCGCGCATGATGATCGGTCCGCGATGGTAGGTCTGTCCCAGGGGCGCGTCCGCGTCGTTGTCATTGCTCATACCGCACGATTCTAACGCGCCGGCCGCAAGGTCAGACGCGCGACGCAGCCTTGCGCGCATCGTGTTGTTCGTAGCGCTTCGACTGGTGGCTCAGCAGCACGCCTGAGATGGCGGCGGCTATGAGCGAGCCGACGAGCACGCCGAAACGCGCCTCGGCGGACAACTCCGGATTGTCGTAGGCGAGGGAGGCGATGAGGAACGCGACGGTGAAGCCGATGCCGCACGCGCAGGCGGCGGGGAACATGTCGCGCACGCGCAGCCCCTTCGCCATCTTCAGGCCGAACAGGTGGGTGGACAGCCATGCGGTGGTCATGATGCCGAGCGGCTTGCCGACGACGAGCGCGACGATCAGCGCGATGACGATCGGCGAGAGCATGAGCGCGGGCGTGAGCGATTCGAAGTGCACGCCGGTGGCGAACAGGGCGAACACGGGCAGGGCGAGCAGCGCGGAGAACGGTTGGAGCTTGCCTGCGTACCGGTCGGCGCGCGGCGTGGTCTCGCCGTGCACCTCGCGCGCGGGGGTGAGCAGGCCGACGAGCACGCCGGCGAGCGTCGGATGCACGCCCGCCTCGAACATCATCACCCAGGCGAGGACGCCGACGACGGCGACAAGCGGCCACGGCACGCGCCGCATGCGCACGAGCGCCGCCCAGACGGCCGCGCAGGCGGCGATGCCGATGAACCAGTACCACGCGTTGAGCGCGGAGAAGAACACGGCGATGAGGATGATGGCGAGCAGGTCGTCGACGGTGGCGAGCGTCATGAGGAACGCGCGGATCGCGCCGGGCAGCGCTTTGGCGAAGATGGCGAGCACGGCGAGCGAGAACGCGATGTCGGTGGCGGTGGGCACGGCCCAGCCGCGCGCCATCTCCGCGAACGGGATCTCGCTGCCCGTGGTGGTGAGCACGAGGGAACCCGCGGGGCCCGGCCCGTATTGCGCGAGCAGCGCGGTGACGGCGGTGAACAGGATGGGCGGCGTGACCATGCCGCCCACCGCGCACAGCATCGGCACGGCGGCGGCCTTCGGGTTGGCGAGCGAACCGGTGGTGAGCTCCTGTTTCAGGTCGAGGCCGACGGTGAGGAAGAAGATGGTGAGCAGCCCGTCCTGCGCCCAGTGGCCGATCGGCAGGTCGAGGTTGGTGCGCGGCACGGCGATATGCGTTTCGGCGATGATCTCGAACGCGTGGGCGGTGGCCGGCAGGTTCGCGAGGATGAGGCCGAGGAACGCGAAGGACAGCATGATGAGTCCGGAGAGGCGGTCGGATGCGGCGATGTGGCGGATGGTGCCCCACACTCCCCTGCGACCGACTCCCCTGCCGCGGGTGCTGCTGCCGTTCGTCATGCGTCCTCCCCGGATCATGGCCGTTCATGATTCGTCCGGCCGATATTGGAAAAGCCCCTGTCACATGCGTGAGAGGGGCTTTATCGTGCGCCGGACAGGATTCGAACCTGCGACCTGCTGATCCGTAGTCAGCTGCTCTAATCCGCTGGGCTACCGGCGCATACCGCTTGGTTTACCTCGTGCGGTCCGAGGTGGTGCGCCGGACAGGATTCGAACCTGCGACCTGCTGATCCGTAGTCAGCTGCTCTAATCCGCTGGGCTACCGGCGCATACCGAATATTCGGTTATCAATGCCACGGAATCATCCGTGACGAGTGCGCGAGACAGGATTCGAACCTGCGACCTGCTGATCCGTAGTCAGCTGCTCTAATCCGCTGGGCTACTCGCGCATACCGCTTGGTTTACCTCGTGCGGTCCGAGGTGGTGCGCCGGACAGGATTCGAACCTGCGACCTGCTGATCCGTAGTCAGCTGCTCTAATCCGCTGGGCTACCGGCGCATGTTGTCTTGCTCAGGCAACTCGACATATATTACCCATCGTCCGCGGATTCGCAAGGTCGGCGTGTCGCGTCACGCCGCGCGCCGCCTCCGTCCTTGGGAGCGCGCCGTGACGGGGCGCAGCTCCTGCGTGTCCACGCTTTCGCTGGAACGCACCATCTTCGGCACGCCGGCACCGGTGACGGAAGCCTTGTCGACGATCACCTGCGTCACGTCGGGCATGCTCGGCAGCTGGAACATCGTGTCCTGCAGCGTGCGTTCGATGATGGACCTGAGCCCGCGCGCGCCGGTCCCCTGCCGTATCGCCGTAGCGGCGATGGCGCGCACCGCCTCGCGTGTGAACGCGAGGTCCACGCCGTCGGCGGCGAACAGCTTCATGTACTGCTTGACGAGCGCGTTGCCCGGTTTGGTGAGCACGGCGGCCAGATCGTCCTCATCGAGCTCGTCGAGCACGCTGACGACGGGGAGGCGCCCGATGAATTCGGGCAGCAGTCCGAACTCGGCGAGATCGTCGGCACCCACCTGCCTCAGCAGCTCCTCGTCCGGCACCTGATGGTCGTGCCATGCGGCGCCGAAGCCGCTTTCGCGCGCGCCGAGACGCGTCTTGATGATGTCGGCGAGGCCGACGAACGCGCCGCCGCAGATGAACAGGATGCCGCGCGTGTCGATCTGCACGGTCTCCATGTCGCGGTGTTTGCGCGTGCCTTCCGTGGGGACGGAGGCGACAGTGCCTTCGAGGATCTTCAGCAGCGCCTGCTGCACGCCCTCACCGGACACGTCGCGCGTGATGGACGTGTTCTCACCACTTTTGCGCGCGATCTTGTCGATCTCGTCGATGTAGACGATGCCGTGCTCCGCCTTGGACACATCGCCGTCCGCCGCCTGGATGAGCCGCTGCAGCACGGTCTCGACGTCGTCGCCCACGTAGCCGGCTTCGGTGAGCGTGGTCGCGTCGGTGATGACGAACGGCACGTTCATCACGTGGGCGAGCGTCTGCGCGAGATACGTCTTGCCGACGCCCGTGGGACCCAGCAGGAGGATGTTCGATTTGGCGACCTCGACGTCGGCGAGCGGGTCGCGGCGGCGACGGCCGCGCGTCCGCCCGTGCGCCTCGTCGAGTTCGCCGGCGCGTTCCGCCAGCTCCATGTTGACGCGCTTGTAGTGGTTGTACACGGCGACGGACAGGGCGCGCTTGGCGGCCTGCTGGCCGACCACGTACTTGTCGAGGTACGCGTTGATCTGCACGGGCTTGGGCAGCTGCAGCGCGTTGACCTCGGCGTCCTTGTGCCGCTCCTCGGAGATGATGCCAACGCACAGTTCGATGCACTCGTCGCAGATCGCGGCCCCCTGGCCGGTGACGAGCTTGCGCACCTGATGTTCGGTCTTGCCGCAGAACGTGCACTTCGGCACGCCGTCGTCGTAGCTCACCACACGCCCCATCGCATCTCCTTCACCCTCGTACGTCGCATAGGGGCCGCCCGGCCGAATAGACGGCAGGGCGGCCCCGGTTCGTCCGCCTCACTGGCGGTGTTCGAGCACCTCGTCGACGATGCCGTATTCTTTGGCCTCGCCGGCCGTGAGGAACGTGTCGACCTCGATGTCCTTGGCGATCTTCTCCTGGGACTGGCCGGTGTGCTTGGCGAGCGTCTTCTCCAGCCATTCGCGCATGCGCAGCATCTCACGCGCCTGGATCTCGATCTCCGTGGCCTTGCCGAAGCCCTGGTCGATGGCCGGCTGGTGGATGAGCACGCGCGCGTTCGGCAGCATGAGGCGCTTGCCCTTGGCACCGGCGGCGAGCAGGATCGCGGCGGCGGAGGCGGCCTGGCCGAGGCACACGGTCTGCACGTCCGGCTTGATGTACTGCATCGTGTCGTAGATGGCGGTCATGGCCGTCATCGAGCCACCGGGCGAGTTGATGTACATCATCACGTCGCGGTTCGGATCCTGCGATTCGAGCACGAGCAGCTGCGCCATGATGTCGTCGGCGGAGGTGTCGTCCACCTGGACGCCCATGAAGATGATGCGGTCCTCGAACAGGCGCGTGTACGGGTCCTGCCTCTTGAAGCCGTACGGGGTCTTCTCCTCGAACTGCGGCAGGATGTATCGGTTCTGCGGCGCGAACGCGGCTTCGCGGCGCGCGGCCGGCATGAAGCCGACGACGCCGGCGGGACCGGCCAGACGGTCGGCGCGTGCGGCGAACTTCGCTTCCTCGGATGCCATGCTGTTCACTCTCCCTTCGTCATCGAATCGTGCGTGGTGATGATCTTGTCCACGAAACCGTACTCCAGCGCCTCGGTGGCGGTGAACCAGTGGTCGTACTCGTTGTCGCGGTAGATCTCCTCGACCGTGTGGCCGGTCTGTTCGGCGGTCAGCTCGCTCATGGTCTTCTTCATGTCCATGATGAGCTCGGCGTTGATGCGCACGTCGGTGGTGGTGCCGCCGATGCCGCCGGACGGCTGGTGCATGAGCACGCGGGCGTGCGAGGTCAGGAAGCGCTTGCCCTTGGTGCCGGAGCTCAGCAGGAACTGGCCCATCGAGGCGCACATGCCGAGGCCGACGGTCGCCACGTCCGGCTCGATGAGCTGCATCGTGTCGTAGATGGCCATGCCGGCGGTGATGGAGCCGCCCGGCGAGTTGATGTACAGCCAGATGTCCTTCTTCGGATCCTCGGCGGCCAGCATGAGCATCTGCGCGCAGATGCGATTGGCCATGTCGTCCTTGACCTCTTCACCCATCCAGATGATGCGGTCCTTGAGGAGCCTGTTGAAGATCGGGTCGGCGAATCCGGCGGCCGGTGCGTCGTCGGCCATGACCGGGAGGGTTGCAAGAGTGTTGCTCACCTTATTCTCCATTTCGAATACTGTCATAAACAGTATTCAAGCCTACCGCCTTCAAGCGACGGCGCGGCGCATTTGCGCCCGCTTTCGGCTCGACGCGTACAGGTTCGCGGCGGCGTGCGCGGCCGGGCGGACGGTGGCGGGCAGGGACGGGCGGAGCGGCCCCGCTCACCGTTTCCACGCGTCGAGCATCCGCTTCGACGTGAGCGCGGAGGCGGCGACGGCCAATCCGACCGGCACGAAGAGCGCGATGGGCGCCTCGGCGAGCTCCATGACGAGGCACATGGCCATGAGCGGCGCCTGCTGGGAGGCGGAGAGCAACGCGGCGGCCCCGATGAGCGCGCACACGCCGACCGGGTCGCCGGGGAACGCGAACGACCAGAGGAGTCCGAGCGTCGCGCCCAACGTGGCGCCGAGCGCGATGCCGGGCTGGAGCACGCCGCCGGACGCGCCGGACCGGATCGTGGTGAGCGTCGTCACGGCCTTCGCGAGGAACGTGGCAGCCAGCAGGCCGATGAGCGGCCAGACCTGCGCCGAACCGGCCCCGGAGCCGGCGGCGAGACCGTCGAAGCCGAGCTGGGCGGCGGCGCGGCCGTTGCCCATCACCTGCGGCGCGAACACGGCGACGAGACCGGTGGCGAGGCCCGCGAGCGGCATCTGCCACAGCAGCGCCCTGCCGTTCGGCTGGTGCGCGGTCGCCCACGAGGAACCCCGCCGGAACAGCGCGCCCGCCGCGCCGCAGGCCACGCCGCACAGGAGCGCGAACAGCATGAGGCTCGGCGTGTAGTCGGCGGTCATGCCCGCCACGGCGTAGAACGTGTGGCGGCCCTTGACGAGCGAGGCGACGTAGGCGGCCGTCGCGGACATGCCCAACGCGAATCCGACCTTCTCGATCGTCACATCGGCGAGCAGGATCTCGACGGCGAAGAACATGCCGGCGAGCGGCGCGTCGTAGACGCCGCCGAGACCGGCTCCGGCGGCCACGGCGACGATCATGCGCCGGTCGGCGAGCCCCGCCTCGCCGCTTCCCTCCCCGCCGATGCGGAACAGGTCACAGAAGCGTTGGGCGAGCATCGCGCCGAGTTCGCGCGGCGCCACCTCGCGGCCGATGGACGCGCCGGATCCGACGATGAAGATCTGGAGCACGACGTGCACGACGGTCTGCCACCAGGGCATCCGCTCCCCCGCGACCGCCTTCTTGACGGACGGCACCTTCGTGGTCTTCGTACGCAGCAGCCACCAGGCCAGCGCGGCGACGGACAGGCCCACGGTCACGGACACGGCGCGGCGCACGGCCGGCACGTGGAACGGGCCGGGCATGGCACCGCTCTCCACGTAGCCGAGCATCACGTGCTCGACGCCGTACAGCAGCAGCGTGAGCAGTCCGGCCCCCGCGCCGATCAACGCGCCCAGAACGAGCGTCGCGGCGACGAGCCATACCATGCGATCCATGCGGATCCGTTCGTGCATCGTCATCCTCTCTCCCTCACCCGGCCGCGCCGGGATCCCTCGTCGGAAGGAGCCGATCGTCGGCATGACGACCGGCATAACGAAATGGAGGCTTGGAACCCGGATGGTTCCAAGCCTCCATACGTCATATCACGCTAACGCGCGGCTATGCTCACTCGCCGTCCTTGGAGGACAGCTCGTCGGCGACCGCGGCGGCGGCGGAAGCGGCCTCGACGGACTCGGCCTCCTCCTCTTCGGCGGCGTCACCGAGGAACGCGGAGAGGTCGACCTCTTCGCCGTTCGCGGTGAACTTGACGGCGCGCATGCCGGCGAGCAGGCCCTTGGAGCGGCCGACTTCCTGCACGGCGGAGCCGAGCTGGCCGTTCTTGATGATCGCCTGGATGAAGGCGTTCGGGTCCATGCCGTACTGCTGGGCGATGGAGGCGAGGAAGTTGAACACGTCGGCCTGGGAGACCTCGACGTTCATCTTCTCGGCGAGGGTGTCGAGCAGGATCTGGTCCTTGATCTCCTTCTCGGCGCCTTCCTCGGCCTGCTTCTTCTGCTCGTCGGTGGCCTTCTCCGGATCCGGGGTGAGGCCCTTGAGGTGCTCCTCGACCGCGGCGGCCTTGACGCCCTTCGGCACCGGGATCTCGAGGCCTTCGGCCAGCTTCGCGAGGAACGCGTCGCGGGCCTCGGTGGCCTGACGGCCCTTGGCGTCCTCGCCGGCGGCCTTGCGGATGTCGGCCTTGAGCTCCTCGAGCGTGTCGAACTCGGAGGCCTCCTGGGCGAAGTCGTCGTCCAGCTCCGGCAGCTCCTCGGCCTTCACGGAGTTGACCTTGACCTTGACGGTGGCCTTCTCGCCCTCGTGCTCGCCGGCTTCCAGCGTGCCCTCGAAGGTGGTCTCCTCGCCGGCGGACAGGCCGTCGAGCGCCTCGTCGAGGCCGTCGAGCATGGTGTTGGAGCCGAGCTCGTAGCTCACGCCCTCCTGGGAGTCGACGGTCTCGCCGTCGATCTCGGCGGACAGGTCGATGTTGGCGAAGTCGCCCTTGGCGGCCGGGCGATCCACGCCGACCAGGGTGCCGAAGCGCTGGCGCAGGGCCTCGAGGCGCTTGTCGACGTCCTCATCCTTGACCTCCGGGGCGGCGATGGCGATCTCCATGCCGTCGATCTGAGGCAGCTCGATCTCCGGGCGGCGCTCGACGGTGGCGGTGAACTTGAGCTTGGTCTCGTCCTTGGCGGACTGCGGGACCTCGACGACGTCGAACTCCGGCTGGGCCATCGGGTGGATCTTCTTCTCCTCGAGGGCCTTGGAGTAGAGCTCCGGCACGCCATCGTTGACGGCCTCACCGGCGACGGCGCCGAAGCCGAAACGCTGGTCGATGATCTTGCCCGGAACGTGGCCCTTGCGGAAGCCCGGCACGTTCACCTGCTTGGCGATGTCCTTGCGAGCGGCATCGAGGTACGGGTCGAACTCCTCCGGTTCGACGGTGATGGTGAGCTTCACCTTGGTGGGTTCGAGGTTACGAACGCTGATCTTCACGCTAAACGCTCCTGAAAAGTTGTTTTTCCTATATCTGCCCGAAGGCAACCGTCACATTATAACGCGCGACACGGACGCTGCGACGAGTTTCACCTGCCAGTCGCGCGCGCCCTGCGCCGCGAGGAAGGCCGCCACGTCACGCGACGCCGGGTCGTCGGTCCAGCACAGGTTGCGGATGATCTGCGGGCGGATGATCACGTCGGCGGGCGTGCGCGTGTCCTCCGCGATCTGGTTGACGACCTTCCGCACGCGCTTGAGCCGGGCGAGACGTTCCGGACGGCGCTCCCACATGCGCATGCCGCGCGGCGCGTTCGTCTCCTCGCCGTCGTCCCTGCCGCCGCGGGCGTCGCCGTGGCCCGACGGCATGACCGGAAGCTCGTCGTCGGGCAGGTCGAGCGCCTCCTGGATGGCGGCCTTCCATACGGAGGGCTTCACGGCGCGCTGGATCGGCGCGTACCGCTCGAACATCTTGTCCTGTTCGCCTCCCGTGTGCATGCGCACGCGCTCGTTGAGGCAGCGCACGGCACGGAACTCGCGCGCGTTGTGCGGTTTGCGCTTCGCCGCCTCGATGATCGACGAGTCGGCGAGCAGCAGCGTCGGCGCGATGTCGTGGAGCCGGGCGAGCTCGTCCCGCTTCGTCCACAGGGCGCGCGCGACGGCGAGGGCGCGCGGGTCGCGGTTGATCTCGGTGATGTGGGAGATGCGCAGCCACGGCACGGGATGCTCGTGGCGGGGCCTGCCGGACGTGCCTTCGGCGAGGATGTGCGCGAACTCCTCCTCGGCCCACTCCTCCTTGCCGGCGCGTTTCAGGTCGGCGCGCATGAGCGACTCGAGCTCGATGAGGAGCTCGACGTCGAGGGCCGCGTAGTTGCGCCAGTCGTACGGCAGCGGACGGTACGACCAGTCGGCGGCGGAATGCTCCTTGGCGAGCGTGATGCCGAGATACTGCTCGGTGACGGAGGCGAGGCCGAAGCGGTGCAGTCCGAGGAGCCTCGCCGCGACCTCCGTGTCGAAGAGCCCGCGGGGCGTCAGCCCGATGTCGGCGAATCCCGGCAGGTCCATCATCGCGTCGTGGATGATCCACACGGCGTCGCCGACCGCGTCGTTGAACCGGTTCCAGTCGACGCCGGCGCGGGTGAGCGCGACCGGGTCGAGCAGGACGATGCCCGCCCCCTCGCGTTTGAACTGGATGAGCCAGTCCTCGTGCCCGTAGCGGAATCCGGACGCGCGCTCCGCGTCGGCGGCGAGAGGTCCGGACGCCCCGGCCAACGCCTCGCAGGCACGTCGGTAGCCTTCCGGCGTGTCGGTCAGTGGGGGCACGCCCCCACGCGGCTTGGATTGCAGTCTTGGTTCCGCTTTCGGTTCAGTCAACGTCCGTTTCCCCGTCGAAGAGAATGGTGGATTTGAGGAAGCGGGCCCATACGGACACGCTCGCTCCGGCATCATACGGCATGCCGTCGAACGTCGTGGGGGTGAAGGAGACGCGGATCTCGCATCCGGAGGAATCGTCGCGTCCGAGCGAGCCGAACGCGGTGTTGCGCGTGACGGTGACGGTGCCGCCCACGCTGTCCGGATCGACGCCGTCGAGATGGTCGCACATGAGGTCCCAGTAGAGGTCGGGGGCGAGCGCGTCGTCCTCGTCGTTGTCGAGCGGGAGCCGCGCGAACGCGACGCAACGCCAGCGTGATCCCCAGTCGTCGCGCGGCGTCGCGCTGTAGAGGATCATGATCCATCCGGTGGCGACGCCTCCCGGCGTGATGCCGTCGAAGGGGAAGCCCGCGTCGTCGTCGCGCGTGCCCGCCTCGAGTTCGACGCCGATGCCGTAGTCGGCGAGCGTCGAGGGGACGGGGATCTCGCGATAGCGTACGTCCCCGATGCGTCGCATGCCGCGGACCGATTCGACCGCATGCCATACGTCGTCGGGCACGCCGGCCGGCCGGCCCGGCAGTCCCGGACCGGCGTCACGCCCGGTGCGCGATTTCACGCCCGTGGGAAATGCGTAGATGTCGGCCATATCTCCAGCGTAGGTGCCCCCGCGCGCTTTCGGGGCATCGGCACGCGGGGATTTGGGGCGAATCTAGTACACGGTGAAGCCGTGCGCCTCGAACTGCTTGACGACGCGCTCGCGCAGCGCGGCGCTCGGGCCCTTCTGGTTCTCCAGCGGGTACGGGATGCGCAGCTCGTGCCACTTCGGGCGTCCGAGCTGGTGGAAGCCGAGCACGTCGATGTGCTCCACGGCCCCGTCGAAGCTCTCGCAGATGCGCGCCACGTTCTCGACGTTCTCCTCGGAGTCGGTGAGTCCGGGCACGAGCACGAAGCGCACCCAGATCTTCTTGCCGGCCTTGGCGAGACGCTGGCCGAAGTCGATGGTGGGCTGGAGCACGCCGCCGGTCACCTTGTGGTAGGTCTCCTCGTCGCCGGATTTGACGTCGAGCAGGCACAGGTCGATGTCCTCGAGCATCGCGTCGGTGTAGCTCGTGTTGAGGAAGCCGGACGTGTCGAGGCAGGTGTGCACGCCCATCTCCTTGGCGGCGTGGAACACGCGGGAGACGAAGGCGGGCTGCATCATCGACTCGCCGCCGGAGAACGTGATGCCCCCGTGCGTGGCCTTGAACAGGTCCTTGTAGCGGTCGACCTTCTTGATCATCGCCTCGAGCGTGACGGGCTTGCCGTCGCGCATCTTCCAGGTGTCCGGGTTCTGGCAGTACTGGCAGCGCAGCGGGCAGCCGGACATGAACACGGTCATGCGCGTGCCCGGGCCGTCGACGGACGTGTTGATGTCCCACGAGTGGACGAAGCCGATGTCGCCGGACCTGAGCGCGGCGATGCGGTCGCGGCGGTCGAGGCCGATCGGCGATTCGAAGCCGGACAGGCCTCCCATGAGGGTCTGCTTGGCGTAGGTCTTGGATTCGCGCAGCATATGGCGCGTGGTGGTGCGGAACTGGGTTTCGGGCATCGTCGTCCTCCTGTTCCGAGTGATGCACGGAATAATCGTAATCGTATTGGTTGTTGCAGTTGTCGCATAAGGAAGGGGTGGGACGAATCCCACCCCTTCATCGTTCTACCGCTTCACGCGGCCGCTGGTCTCCGACGGGAATCAGTCGGTGACGGCGCCCTGGTGGAAGGTACGGGAGATGACGTCGAGCTGCTGCTCCTTGGTGAGCTTGACGAAGTTCACCGCGTAGCCGGAGACGCGCACGGTCAGGTGCGGGTACTTCTCCGGGTGCTCGACGGCGTCCTCCATGGTCTCCTTGCGCAGGACGTTGATGTTCGCGTGGTAGAGGCCGTGGCCGTTGCCGGCGTCGAGGATGCCGACCAGGTTGCCGATGCGCTCCTCCTCGTCGCGACCGAGGCCATCGGGGGTGATGGTGTTGGTCAGCGAGATGCCGTCAAGCGCGTCGTTGTAGTCGATCTTGCCGACGGAGAACATGGACGGCAGCATGCCGTGGGAGTCCATGCCGTTCTCCGGGTTCGCGCCCGGGGCGTACGGGGTGCCCTTCTTGTGGCCGGACGGGAAGGAACCGGTGTTCTTGCCGTACTCGACGTTGGAGGTGATCGTCAGGATGGACTGGGTCGGGACGGCGCCGCGGTAGACCGGCAGGCGCTTGACCTGGCCCATGACCGTGGAGACGACCCACTTGGCGATGTCGTCGGCGCGGTCGTCGTCGTTGCCGTAGATCGGGAACTCGCCCTCGGTGCGGTAGCCGACGACCAGGTCGTCATCGGCGCCCTCGACGTACTCGTACTCGTGGCCTTCGAGGTTCTTGGCCTCGGCGTTGGTGATCGGGTACACCTTGGCGTACTTGATCGCGGCGAGGGAGTCGGCGGCGATGGACAGACCGGACATGCCGCAACCGAGGGTGCGGTACACCTCCTTGTCGTGCAGGGCCATCTCGATGGACTCGTACGCGTACTTATCGTGCATGTAGTGGATGATGTTCAGCGCCATCACGTAGGTCTCGGACAGCCATTCGAGGGCCTTCTCGTAGTTGTTCTTGACCTTCTCGTAGTCGAGGGTGCCGTCGGCCTCCGGGAGGATCGGGTCGATCACGCCCTTGTCGATGACCTGCATGCCGGTCATCTCGTCGCGGCCTCCGTTGATGGCGTACAGCAGGGCCTTGGCGGAGTTCACGCGGGCGGCGAAGAACTGCATCTGCTTGCCGACGCGCATCGGGGAGACGCAGCACGCGATGGCCGCGTCGTCGCCCCAGTGGCCGCGGATCTCACGGTCGGACTCGTACTGGATGGCCGAGGTGTCGATGGAGATCTTGGCGCAGAAGCGCTTGTAGCCTTCCGGCAGCTTCGGATCCCAGAAGATGGTGATGTTCGGCTCCGGGCCGGGTCCGAGGTGCTCGAGGGTCAGCGTGTTGAGCAGACGGAACGAGGTCTTGGTGACCAGCGGACGACCGTCGTCGCCGAAGCCGGCGTCGGACCAGGTCGCCCAGTACGGATCGCCGGAGAAGATGGCGTCGTAGTCCTTGGTGCGCAGGAAGCGCACGATGCGCAGCTTCATGACGATGTTGTCGATGAGCTCCTGGGCGTCGGTCTCGGTGATCTTGCCGGCCTGGAGGTCGCGCTCGATGTAGCAGTCGAGGAACGCGGAGTTGCGGCCGAAGGACATGGCGGCGCCGTCCTGGGACTTGATGGAGGCGAGGTAGCCCATGTAGGTCCACTGCACGGCCTCCTGCGCGGTCTGCGCCGGGCGGGTCAGGTCGAGGCCGTACTCGTTGCCGAGGTTGATGAGCTGCTTGAGGGCCTTGATCTGCTCGTCGTGCTCCTCGCGGAAGCGGATCCAGTGCTCGATCTCCGGCTCGGTGAAGTCGTTGCGGTACGGCACGGAGTCCTTGTCGCGCTTCTTGAAGGCGATCAGCTTGTTCACGCCGTACAGGGCGACGCGGCGGTAGTCGCCGATGATGCGGCCGCGGCCGTAGGCGTCCGGCAGACCGGTGAGGATCTTGTTGTGGCGGGCGACCTTGATCTGCTTGGTGTACACGCCGAAGACGCCGTCGTTGTGCGTCTTGCGGTACTTGGTGAAGATCTTCTTGATCTCCGGATCCGGCTCCTTGCCGGCCTCCTTGATGGCCTGCTCGACCATGCGCCAGCCGCCGTTCGGCATCATCGCGCGCTTGCAGGGGACGTCGGTCTGCAGGCCGACGATCACGTTGTCGACCTCCGGGGAGTCGATGTAGCCGGCCGGGAAGGCGTCGATGCCCGCCGGGGTGTGGGTGTCCACGTCGTAGACGCGCTGCTTGCGCTCGACGGCCAGGTAGTTGTCGTCGAGGTACTTCCACAGGTGCTTGGTCTTCTCGGTGGCGGGGGCGAGGAAGCTCTCGTCGCCGGTGTACGGGGTGTAGTTCTTCTGGATGAAGTCACGAACGTCGATGTCCTTCTGCCAGTTGCCGCCCTCAAAGCCGTCCCACGCCTTCGCGTCGAGCTCTTCCGCGGTCAGTGCAGCAGATTCAACAGCTGTCATTTCCACTCCTTGGTGTTGTATCTTCCGACGCACCTTCGTCGTCGTTGTCTCCCAGTGTAACCGCCAGAAAATGGGAAAAGGCGCAAAACGGGCGTGACATATCTCACATTGCGTTATCGTTCACACGCCCGTTCCGCGCCGGTTTCCATCGGTTGCCGCAATCGGCGGCGGCCAGGGGGCTCACGCCCCGGAGCCGTCGCCATGGCCGCTACGCCTTATGCGGCCGGTCCCAGTCGAGGTTCCACTGCCGGTCCTGCTCCTTCCAGAGGGTCTCGCGATCCTGGAAGATCTTCCACGCGTCGAGCGCGTCCTCGCGGGACTTGTACGGCCCCATGCGCTGCTCGATCGGGGATTTCGGCCCCTGTTCGGGTTCCCCGGTGACCATGTTGAAATACCATCGCGTGTCCTTCGCCATGATGATCTCCCTTCTGCAATGGCACGACTGGTTATTCGCGGTTACTCGCGGAACGCGTTGGTGATCGGCAGGCGGCGGTCGCGGCCGAACGCGAGCGCGGTGACCTTCGGCCCCAGCGGGTATTGGCGGCGCTTCCATTCGGCGCGGTCGACGAGACGCATCACCGTGTCGACGGTCTTCTCGTCGAAGCCGTCGGCGAGCAGGTCGGCGCGGCCGTGCGCGTGCTCGATGTACGCGGCGAGCACCTGGTCGAGCAGCTCGTATTCGGGCAGCGAATCGGAGTCCTTCTGCCCGGGGCGCAGCTCGGCGGACGGCGCCTTCTCGATGGAGGCGACCGGGATCATCACGCCGTTCTCGAGCGGCGTGCCCGGCTCCCCCGCCTCGTTGCCCACGATCTTCAGGCCGCCTATGCCGACGCCGGCCGCGGCCGCCTTGTTGCGCCAGCGGGACAGCTCCCACACGCGCGTCTTGAGCAGGTCCTTGATCGGCGCGTAGCCACCGACCGCGTCGCCGTAGATCGTGGAGTAGCCGCAGGCGAGCTCCGACTTGTTGCCGGTGGCGACGGCGAGCAGCCCCTTCGAGTTCGAGTAGGCCATGACGATGACGCCGCGGATGCGCGCCTGCAGGTTCTCGGCGGCCACGCCGTCGAGGTCGAGCTGGCCCTGGAACGCCTTGAACAGCGGCTCGATGGGCTGCACGTCGTAGTGGGCGCCGATGTTCGCGGCGAGGTCGGCCGCGTCGTCCTTGGAACCGTCGGAGGAGTACATGGAGGGCATGGAGATGCCGTGCACGTTGTCGCCGCCGACCGCGTCGGCCGCCATGGCGGCGACGAGCGCGGAGTCGATGCCGCCGGACAGGCCGAGAGTGACTCCGTGGAAGCCGTTCTTGGCCATGTAGTCCTTGAGGCCGAGCACGCAGGCGGTGTACACCTCCTCGTCCGGGTCGAGCTTCGGCGCGACCGTGGACTTGGCCTGGTGCACCTTCGCCGTGTCGAGCGTCCAGAAGGCGAGGTCCTCCATGAACATGGGGGCGCGTTCGAGCAGCGTGCCGTCGGCATCGACGACGAAGCTGCCGCCGTCGAAGACGAGGTCGTCCTGGCCGCCGACCTGGTTCACGTAGATGAGCGGCGCCTCCACTTCGGCGGCGCGGCGCTTCGCCAGTTCGAGGCGCACGTCGGTCTTGCCCTCCTCGTACGGGGAGCCGTTGATGGTGACGAGCGCGTCGATGTCGCGGCCGGCGAGTTCGGCGACGGGGCCGCCGTCCTGCCAGATGTCCTCGCAGATGGCGACGCCGAGGCGGGCGCCGTCCACGTCGAGCACGACGGAGCGTTCGCCGGCCTTGAAGATGCGGAACTCGTCGAACACGCCGTAGTTGGGCAGGAAGTGCTTGTCATAGCCGGCCCACACGACGCCGTCGTGCAGCACGACGAGACGGTTGTAGGGCTTGGAGGTCTCATGGTCGGTGCCGACGGTGCCGACCACCACGTACAGGTCGCGCAGTCCCTCCTTCCTGAGGGATTCGGCGAGCCCGTTGGCCTTGTCCCATGCGGCCTGGCGGAACGTGCGGCGCAGGGCGAGGTCCTCGATCGGGTATCCGGTGAGCGTCATCTCCGGGAAGACGACGACCTTGGCGCCGTCGGCGGCGGCGCGGCGGCTGTAGTCGAGCACCTTGTCCGCGTTGGCGTCGAGCGCGCCGACGCAGGTGTCGATCTGGGCGAGTGCGAAGCGAATCTGTGTCATGTCTCCCTATCCTAATCCGTGGTCGTCGTCCGTCCCGTCAACGCCGTCCCGCGGCGTCATCCCGTCCCCGTCGCGTCAGCGCGCGGCGGCGCCGTCGCCGGTACCGGAGGCGCCGAGTTCGGCAAGCACGCGCAGCGCGGCGTTCACGTAGAAGTCGACGAACGTGGGGATCGACGCGTCGAGGCCGACGAACCGGGGGCTGTGCCAGTCGGCGCATCCCTCCGCACCGTTCGAGCCGATGAACGCGAACACGGAGCGGGTCGTGCGCGCGAACTCGCAGAAGTCCTCCCCCGCCATGGACGGGCGGATCGGCTCCAACGCCGCGTAGCCGCGCACGTCGGCGGCGACGGCGCGCGCGAGCGGCGCGTCGGAGACGACCGGATCCTGGAAGTCGTCCCACGTGACGTCCGCCGTGATGCCGAACGCCTCCGCCGTATGCCCGACGACCGCCTTGAAGCGGCGTTCGGCGAGCAGGCTGTCCTCCTTGTGGAAGTAGCGCACGGTGCCCTGGAAGCCGGCTTCGGCGGGCACGACGTTCCACACGCGGCCGCCGTGCACCTCGGTGATGGACAGGACCAGCGGGTGCAGGGCGTTGACGTTGCGGCTGACGATGGTCTGCAGTTCGAGCACCATCGACGCGAGCGCCTCGATCGGACCGGTGCCCTTGTGCGGGTATCCGGCGTGCGTGCCGTCCGCGTGGAGCGTCACCTGGAAGCGCACGCAGCCGGCCATCATCGGCTCGACGCCGACCGCGACCTCGCCGGGCGCGTAGTTCGGGTTGTTGTGCGTGCCGATGATCGCGTCCACGTCGTCGAGAAGCCCCGCGTCGAGCATCGCGAACGCGCCCTGGCCGGTCTCCTCGCTTGGCTGGAAGAGGATCTTCACGCTGCCGGCGAACCGGTCGCGGTGCTCGGCGAGCCAGAACGCGGCGCCGAGCAGTCCGGTCATGTGCAGGTCGTGGCCGCAGCCGTGCATGACGCCCTCGTTGACGGAGGCGAACGGCAGGCCCGTGTCCTCGACGATGGGCAGGCCGTCGATGTCGGCGCGCAGGGCGACGCGCGGCCCGGGTCCGCCCTCGCCGCGGATGAGCCCGACGACACCGGTCTCCAACGGGTTGTCGAGCACCTCCACGCCGTGCGTCTTCAACTGGTCGGCGAGGTAGATGCTGGTGTCGTATTCCTTGAAGCTGCGTTCCGGATGCGCGTGCAGGTAGTGCCGGATCGCGACGAGGTCCGGGTCGGACTCGACGTGCCCGACGACGGCGGAGGCGGTGATGTCGGTTGCGTGGTCTGTGCGGTCTGTTGCGTTGCGTTCGCTCATACGCCCGATTGTAGGTCGTGCCCGCGTGGACGGGACGGATACGTCCGTCGACGGTTCCGACACCCGTTCCGCCCGTCGTCTCCCCTCACCTCCCTAGACTGGGATGCGGAACGATCCGATTCCTGCGATTCCCGCGAGGAGGCACCATGACCACGCCCGACATCCGCGCCGCGTTCTTCGACATCGACGGCACACTCACCAGCTTCGTGACGCACACGATCCCGCAGTCCACGATCGACGCGCTGCACCGGCTGCAGGCGAAGGGCGTGAAGGTGTTCATCTGTTCGGGCCGCGCGCCCAGCCACATGACCGTCGTGCTCGACATGATCCCGGTCACGTTCGACGGCATCGTCGGCCTGAACGGCCAGTACTGCGTCGACCATGACGGCTTCCTGGAGAAGGAGGCGCTCGACCCGCAGGACGTGCGCACGATCGTCGCCTGGCTGGACCGCCACCCGGACGTGGTGGCGAACTTCTGCGAATCCGACTACGTGTACTTCAACCAGGTGACCGAGCCGATGCGCGCCACGTGGAAGCAGCTCGGCAAGACCGCGCCGAAGGTGTTCGTCGACGACCCGCATACGCGCCCCGCGACGCATGAGACGTTCCAGGTGAGCCCGTACATCGGCGACGAACAGGAGAAGGAGATCGTCGGATTGTGCCGCAACGTGGCGGGCGTGCGTTGGCATCCGGACTTCGTCGACCTGATTCCGGCCGACGGCGGCAAGCCGAAGGGCATGGAACGCTTCATGCGCCACTACGGCTGGACGCGCGAACAGGTGATGGCGTTCGGCGACGGCGGCAACGACGTGACGATGCTGGAATTCGCCGGCATCGGCGTGGCGATGGGCAACGCGACCGAAGGCCCGAAGGCCGCCGCCGACTACGTGACCGACGACGTCGACCACGACGGCGTGATGAACGCTCTCAAGCACTTCCACGTGCTGTAAGAGAGGACCCCCTCAGTCGGCCTGCGGCCGACAGCTCCCCCTGAAGGGGGCGCAGAACGGATTGCGCCCCCTTCAGGGGGAGCTGTCCCGCGAAGCGGGACTGAGGGGGTCTATGCCGTCTCTACCGCGATCGTCACTCCGCGACGTCGACGGAAAGGATCACGGCCGGTTCGGTCGGACGGTCCATCGGGTCGGTGGGCAGCGCCTCGAGCTTGTCGACCACGGCCTTGGACTGGTCGTCGGCGACCTCGCCGAAGATCGTGTGGTGGCCGTCGAGCCACGGGGTCGGCACGGTGGTGATGAAGAACTGGGAGCCGTTGGTGCCGTGGATCTTCCCGTCGCGGCCGCGGCGCAGGCCGGCGTTCGCCATGGCGAGCAGGTAGGGGCGGTCGAACTTGAGCGTCGGGTCGATCTCGTCGTCGAAGTCGTAGCCGGGGCCGCCGGTGCCGTTGCCGAGCGGGCAGCCGCCCTGGATCATGAAGTCCTTGATGATGCGGTGGAAGCTCAGGCCGTTGTAGAACTTGCCGTGGGAGGGCTGGCCGGTGTACGGGTCCGCCCACTCCTTCTCGCCGGTGGCGAGGCCGAGGAAGTTCTTCACTGTCTCCGGGGCCTTGTCGTCGAACAGGTTGATGGTGATGTCACCTTCGGAGGTGCGCATGATGATCGTAGTCATGGCGTCAAGTCTGTCATAGTCGCAAGACGACGGGGACGGACCCATGGAACGGCGTCGGCCCGCGTCCGTCCCGATGCGGGGACGGACGCGGACCGACGGCATCGCGGACGATCGCCTGCGCAATCAGCGGACGTGGTGGTCGATGCGCTTGGCGAACCAGTCGCCGAACGACTGGATGACCTGCACGAGGATGACGCTCAGGATCACGGCGACGAGCATCACGTCGTACTCGTAGCGCTGGTAGCCGTAGCGGATGGCGATGTCGCCGAGGCCACCGGCGCCCACGGTGCCGGCCATCGCCGAGTAGCCGAACAGGTTGATGAACGTGATGGCGGCGCCGCGCACGAGCGACGGCAGGCTTTCGAACAGAAGCACCTTGGTGACGATCTGCCAGTTGTTCGCGCCGAAGCTCTGCGCGGCCTCGATGAGGCCGCCGTCCACGTCGGCGAGCGACTGTTCGACGACGCGAGCCACGAACGGCGCGGCGGAGATGACGAGCGGCACCATCGCGCCTTCGACGCCGAGCGACGTGCCGACGATGAGGCGCGTGAACGGGATGATGGCGACAAGCAGGATGATGAACGGGATGGAACGGCCGATGTTCACGATCCAGCCGAGCACGGTGTTGAGCGGGCGGTTCGGCCAGATGGACTTGGCACCGGTGATGGTGAGGAGCACGCCGAGTGGCACGCCGATCACGTAGGCGAGCAGCGTAGAGCCCGCGGTCATGATGAGCGTATCGCGGGTGCCTTCGAGCATGAGCTCGCCGTAGTTCGCGATGAATTCGGTGATGGTCTGTCCCATGGTCAGCGTGCCTCCTCATGCTTCGCGGCGGCCTTGGCCGGCTCGACCGGCTTGCCGTCCTCGTCCTCGTCGCGTCCGTTCTGCTCCTCGGCGCTGGCGATGAGCGCCTTGAGGATGTCGCTCTGCGGGTTCGCGAACAGTTCGGCGGTCTCGCCGGTCTCGACGATGTAGCCGCCGTCGATCATGGCGACGCGGTCGCAGATGTTGCGGGCGACGGACAGCGAGTGCGTGATGATGACGAGCGTGACGCCGAGCTCGCGGTTGATGCGGCGCAGCAGGTCGAGGATCTGCACGGTGGTGGTGGAGTCGAGGGCGCTGGTCGCCTCGTCGCACAGCATGATCTTCGGCTCGTTGGCGAGGGCGCGCGCGATGGCGACGCGCTGCTGCTGACCGCCGGACAGCTGACTCGGATACCGGTCCTCGAACCCTTCGAGGCCGACGAGGCGCAGGAGGCGCTTGCCGCGTTCGATGCGCTGCGCCTTCGGACGGTGCGCGAGCTCGAGCGGGAAAGTGACGTTGCGCAGCACGGTGCGCTGCTGGAACAGGTTGAAGTCCTGGAAGATCATGCCGATCTTCGTGCGCAGCTCGGCGAGGTCGCGCCCGGTGACGTGCGAGACGTCCTTGCCGTCGATGACGACCTTGCCTTCGGTGGGGCGCTCGAGCAGGTTGATGGTGCGCACGAGCGTCGACTTGCCGGCGCCGGAGGAGCCAAGGAAGCCGAACACCTCGCCGTCGTTGATGGTCAGGTTGATGTCGTGGAGCACCTCGTGCGCGTCCGCGCCGGTGCCATAGCTCTTCTTGAGATGGTCGAATTGGATCATGGATCGTTCCTGTCGTATGTGGTCGTGATATGCACGATGCCGCACGATATGGCGGTGATTCGCGTCGGACGCGTCACCCGTATACCGTGCGGCATGCTAGCGGAAGGGCTGGAGACCGATCAGAAGACCGGGACGACCGCGCCCTTGTAGTTCTTGTTGATGTAGTCGCGGACCTCGCTGGAGTTGAGGGCCTTCTTGAGCTCCTTGGTCTTCGCGGTGTTCTCGTTGCCCTTCTTGACGACCAGGATGTTCGCGTAGGTCTTGGCGGCCAGGCCTCCGGCCTTCTCGATCTGCAGGGCGTCCTTGGTGACGTCGAAGCCGGCCTGGATGGCGTAGTTGCCGTTCAGCGCGGCGATGTCCACGTCGTTGATGACGGTCGGCACGACGGCCGCCTCGAGCTCCTTGAACTGGAGGTTCTTCGGGTTGGAGGTGATGTCCTTCGGCGTGGCGTTGATGTCCTCCGGATCCTTGAGCTTGATCAGGCCGGCGTCCTGCAGGAGCAGGAGGGCGCGCGCCTCGTTGGTGGCGTCGTTCGGGACGGCCACGACGGCGCCGTCCTTGAGGTCGGCGATCTTCTTGGTCTTGCCCGGGTACAGGCCGAACGGCTCGAAGTGCACGGTCTCGACGGAGACGAGGTGGGTGCCCTTCTCCTTGTTGAAGTTGTCGAGGTACGGCTTGTGCTGGAAGTAGTTGGCGTCGACCTCGCCGTCCTCGGTGGCGGTGTTCGGCTGCACGTAGTCGGTGAACTCCTTGACCTCGAGTTTGTAGCCGTCCTTCTCGACGATCGGCTTGACGGCCTTGTTGAGGATCTCCGCGTGCGGGGTCGGGCTGGCGGCCACGGTGATGGTCTTGTCGTCCTCCTTGCTGGTGGCGGTGGACGAGCTGCCGCAGCCGGACAGGCCGAGCGCGGCGACGGCGACGACGGCCAGGGCGGCCGCGGCGGACTTGGTGAAGCGCATGATGTCTTCCTCTCTCAATTCATCATCCATATCGGCGGTGAACGGCCTTCGCCGTTCCCAACGCTTCGCCACTATACAAACGTTTGCCGCGCGCAACGCGGTACCGTAATCGACGTTGCTTATAGCGCGCGCCTCACGCGACACGCGAACCGACACGCGCCGCGTATCACGGCCTCGACGCCGGGACGCGCCGCCGCATGCTCACTGCATGCGGCGCAGGCGCGGCTCGGCGGAGTCCTTCGCGCCGGTGATGCGGTACACGTCGAACACGCCTTCGATCTTGCGCACGGCGGCGAGCAGGGTGTTGAGGTGCTGCGGGTCGGCCATCTCGAAGCTGAACTGGCTGGTGGCCACGCGGTCGGAGCCGGTGGAGATCGAGCCGGAGATGATGTTCACGCCGTGGTCGGAGAGCACGCGCGTCACGTCGGAGAGCAGGTTGCGCCGGTCGAGCGCCTCCACCTGGATCTTGACCATGAACACGCCCTTGGTGCTCGTCCATTCGACCTCGACGACGCGTTCGGGCTGGCGGCGCTGCAGGTCGATCATGTTCTGGCAGTCGGTGCGGTGCACGGACACGCCCTGGTTGCGCGTGATGAAGCCGATGATCTTGTCGCCGGGCACGGGCATGCAGCAACGGGCGAGCTTGACCCACACGTCGCCGACGCCCTTGACGGACACGCCGGAGCTGCTGTTCGTCTTCTGACGCGTCTCGACGGGCTTGAGCGGCAGGACCTCCTGTTCGATCTCCTCGTCGACCTCGTCGGCGCCCGCGTCCTTGACGAGATGCGAGATGACGTTCTGCGTGGAGATCTGGCCGTCGCCGATGGCGGCGAACAGGCCGTCCGCGTTCGGGAAGTTGAGTTCGTCGGCCACGCCGATCAGCGCCTCGGGCGTGAGCAGCGTGTTGATGGGCAGGCTGCGCTTGCGCATGGCGCGGGTCAGTTCGTCGCGGCCCTCCTCGATCGCCTCGGAGCGGCGCTCCTTGGAGAACCACTGGCGAATCTTGTTGCGCGCCTTCGGGCTCTTCGCGAAGCTCAGCCAGTCGCGCGACGGGCCGGCCGTGTCCGACTTGGAGGTGAGGATCTCGACGGTGTCGCCGTTCTCGAGCTTCGTGTCGAGCGGGACGAGACGCCCGTTGACGCGCGCGCCCATCGTGCGGTGGCCGACCTCGGTGTGCACCGCGTAGGCGAAGTCGATGGGGGTGGCGGCCGCCGGCAGGGAGATGATCTTGCCCTTCGGCGTGAACACGTACACCTCGGCCGAGCCGAGGTCCTCCTTGAGCGAGCCGAGGAACTCGTTGGAGTCGGGGGTCTCGCTGGTCCAGTCGGCGAGCTGCTGAATCCACTTGAGGTTGTCGGCCTCGCTCAGCTCCTGGTTCTCGGAACCCTCGCGCTTGCGGTCGGACTTGTCGGGCGAGCTCAGCGCGCGGCCGGCCTGGCCGTTCTCCTTGTACTTCCAGTGCGCGGCGATGCCGAATTCGGCGCGCCGGTGCATGTCCCACGTGCGGATCTGGATCTCGACGGGCTTGCCGCCGGGGCCGACCACCGTGGTGTGCAGCGACTGGTACATGTTGAGTTTCGGCATCGCGATGTAGTCCTTGAACCGGCCGGGCACCGGGTTCCACCGCGCGTGCACGGCGCCGAGCGCCGCATAGCAGTCCTGGATCGAGTCAACGATGATGCGCACGCCCACCAGGTCGTAGATGTTGGCGAAATCGTGGCCGCGCACGATCATCTTCTGGTAGATGGAGAAGTAGTCCTTCGGGCGCCCGGTCACGTACGCCTTGATGTGCTGCTCGTCGAGGTCCTCGTTGATCTCGGCGAGAATCTGCTTGAGGTACACATCGCGCTGCCCGGCGCGGCGGGCGACGAGCACGACGATCTCGTTGTAGATCTTCGGATAGATGACCTTGAAGCTCAGCTCCTCAAGCTCGGTCTTGATGGCGTTCATGCCGAGGCGGTTGGCGAGAGGCGCGTACACGTCGAGCGTCTCGTGCGCCTTCTTCACGGCGCTGGAGGTCTTCACGTAGCGCCAGGTGCGCGCGTTGTGCACGCGGTCGGCGAGCTTGACGACGAGCACGCGCACGTCGCGGCTCATCGCGACGACCATCTTGCGGATGGTCTCGGCCTGCGCCGAGTCGCCGTATTCCATCTTCGAAAGCTTGGTGACGCCGTCCACGAGGCCGGTGACGGTGTCACCGAACTCGGCACGGCACTGGTCGAGCGTGTAGTCGGTGTCCTCCACCGTGTCGTGCAGCAGGCCGGCGGCCACGACGAGCGGTCCCATGCCGAGGTCGGCGAGGATCTGCGCGACGGCGAGCGGGTGGATGATGTACGGTTCGCCCGACTTGCGCCGTTGCGCGGAATGCTGGATCACGGCGCGGCGGTACGCGCGTTCGAGGATGGTCAAATCCTCGCCGGGATGGTGCACGCGGCACGCCTGCATGATCGGCAACAGCGGATTGATCGGATCGGTGCTGACCTCGCATCCCAGTTTGCGTGCGGAATCGAATTCCATATCGTCGCCCGCCATGGCGCACCTCCCTCGCTCGTATGGATTTCCATCCTAACGCGTCTTCCACGCGTCCGACGCGTTTATCCTACCGCGTATCAGGCGACTCCCGTGGAGCCGAAGCCCCGTTCCGCGCGGTCGGATCCCGGCAGCGTCTCGGCGGGGACGAACCTCGCCTCGACGTAGCGCTGGATGACGAGCTGCGCGATGCGGTCGCCGACCTCGAAGCGCGCGGTGCGCTCCGGGTCCAGGTTGATGAGCGGCACCTTGATCTCGCCGCGGTAGCCGGCGTCGATGGTGCCGGGCGCGTTGAGCACGGTCACGCCCTGCTTGGCGGCGAGACCGGAGCGCGGATGCACGAGTCCCACGTAGCCTGCGGGCAGCGCGATGGCCACGCCGGTCGGCACGAGGGCCCGCTGGAACGGCTTCAGCTCGAACGCCTCGGCGGCGCGCAGGTCGGCGCCGGCGTCGCCCGCGTGGGCGTAGAACAGTCGGGCGAGTTCGGCCGGTTGGTCCGGATCGACGGCCTTGACGAGAACCTCGGTGTTCTCGGGTTCGTTGTACGCGGGATCGAAGGTCATCAGGCGGCGCACTCCTGGCACACGGGCTGGCCGTCGTCGGTCATGTAGGCGAGCTGGCTGCGGTGCTTGACGAGGAAGCACTCGGAGCAGATGAACTCGTCGCCCTGCATCGGGATGACCGTCACGGAGGAGTCCTCGTTGCTCAGGTCGGCGCCCGGCAGCTCGTAGTCCTCGGCAATGGCGTTCTCGTCGTCGTCGATGTCGCTCGATGAGTTCTGCGAGCCCTTTCCGAGAGCCTGCAGCGATTCCTCGTCCTCATCCTTGTTGCGGGGGGAATCATAATCCTGAGCCATCGCGATCCTTTCGTAGCACGGGGCCCACCGTGCCGGCGGGGCCCGAAGACTGGTTTACTCGCCCATAGAATACACGATTTCAAATACTCGTAAAGTTCGACACGTGGGGCATACTGTATTGTGATACAAGTTTTTGAGGAAAGTGGTGCGCGCATGCCTGACAATTCGCCTCGGGGGGCCCGTCTCGACCATGTCTCCGACGCCGGCGACCTGGTGTTCGAGGCGGGTGGTGAGCGTTTCGTCGTCACCGTGGACGACGCGTTGGAGCGGGCCCTGCTCGAGGCCAAGCAGATCCGTTCGGAGTCGATGAAGCGCCGCCAGCCGCACACGATGGACACGCTGCCGATCTCGCAGATCCAGCAGCTGATCCGCGCCGGCGCCGACCCGGCGAAGGTGGCCGCCCACTACGGTCTGGCCGAGGCGCTGGTGCGCCGTTTCTCCGCCTCGGTGCAGACGGAGAAGCAGTACGCGATCGAGCAGTTCAAGCGCGTGCCCGCGCCGAAGGGCTCCCGTCTGCGCACGATCGAGGAGATCATCGACATGACGCTGCTGGCGGCGCGCGTCGACCGGGACACGCTCACGTGGTCGGCGACCCGCCGCCATCATGAGCCGTGGCACATCGTCGCGCGGTTCATGTCCGCCGGGCGCAAAGTGCATGCCGAATGGACGTGGGACATGCACGACAATTCCATCGTCTGCCTCAACGCCGCGGCACGCAAGCTGATCGGCGAGCAGAGCCTCGGCGTCGGCCCGGAGCCGGCCGCCTCCGCCGCGGCGAGCGGCGTCGCTGGCGCGCCGGCGGTCACGCGGCAGCCCAGTCCGCGGCCGGCCGCGCCGGAAGCGGGCCACGGGGCCGCCGCGCAGCCGGCCGCGGCTCCGGTTCCGGCGACGTCTCCCGACGGTCTTTCCGTCGCACCGCCGTCGCCTTCGCTGCCGGCGGTGCGCCCGGAAGCAGAGGAGTCCCCCGATTCCGCCGCGCAGCAGTCCGATTCCCCGATGGCCACGACCACGGACGACATCCCCGTGTTCCGCACGAACGCGGAACCGGCTCCGGCCCCCGACGCCGGCGCGGCGGACGGCCAGACGTCGCCGGCGGGGGCGTCCGACGATGCGGCGCGTTCCGTCAATGCCGCCGGCGAGGAGCGCCCGCGCACGGAACGCGCGGAGGCGGCGCGACGCCGTTCGGGCCGTTCCGCCGTGCCCAGCTGGGACGAGATCCTCTTCGGCGAGTGACGGCCGGTGGTCTTCGCCGCCGTCCGTCCGCGCGATGCATCCCCTGTCTTGTCGACGGCCGTCAGGCCATGTCGATGAGGCAGGGGATATCCATTTCCAGCATGGTCTGGGAGCCGTGCACGCTGGGCAGTCTGGTCGCCTTGTCCGACTGGGTGCGGCTGTCGACGAGCGTGACTTGGCCGGCGGCCTGCACGATCACGTCGCCGAGCATCGGTGCGACGCGCGCGTCGACCGGCCCGAACAAGCCGTCGGCGACGGCCTCGCGCTTCGTGCGGACCAGCGCCTTCTCCCCCAGTCGGTCGCGCCACCTCGCGGCGATGTCTTCCGGGTTCTCGTCCTGCTCGGCGTAGAGCATGAGGGCGCGCGGCTCGCCGCCCACCAGACGCACGCCCCGCGCGAGCTCCGGTTCGGCGGCGATGTCGATACGTTCGCGCCCGTCCGACATGACCATGCCGTGATCGGCGACGATGACGATGAGCGTGCCCTTCGGCGCCTCGCGGGCGAGCAGGGCGAGCTGCGCGTCGATGCGCTCGAACGCGCCGATCCACTGCTCGGAGTCCCAGCCGTGGTTGTGGCCGACCTTGTCGGCGTCGCGGATGTACAGATAGGACAATCCGGGTTCGCGGGCGGCCCGCGCGGCGGCGCGCACGCGGTCGCGCGGCGTCACGCCCGACACGTAGGTCCCGCCGCGCAGCGCCGCCTCGGTGAGCGGCGACCCCTTGAACTTGGCGAGGCCTGAACTGGTGACGGGCACGCATTCGGCGGCGAGGCGCTCGAACACGGTGGGCTCACGCTGCAGGTCGTGCGGGTCGACGATCGGGTCGGCCGGCTGCGCCGCGAACCGGCCGCCGGGGCCGGCGGGCTTGGGCGCGAGCGCGTCCTTGAACTGGATGAGCTGCATGAGACGCCCCGACGACGGTTCCAGCTGCGTGTAGCCGGCCATGCCGGTCATCCCCGGGCAGGTGCCGGTGCCGAACGTGGCCATCGCGGCGACGGTGGTGCTCGGCGCGCACGTGGAGATGGGCCGCTGGTTGGCGGTGTCGCGCATGAGCGCGCGCAGGTAGGGGGCATGGCCGAGGCGCATGGCGAGGTTCCAATAGCCGAGGCCGTCCACGAGCACGACGATCGCGGAACGCGCGTCGGGCAGGCCGATCGCGGTCTGGAGCGCCTTCGGATCCTGGTGCACGCGGGTGGGCGTCGGATGCCCGATTGCCGCGGAGACGGCCGGCAGCACGGAGGACAGGTGCAGCGCGCCTCCGCGGACGCCGGGCGCGACGGAGGTTCCGTCCTCCGGGTCGCTGGTCGCGCGACGGGTCGTCCGGCCGGACGACCAGTCCCCGTACCGGGCGGTGTCCGTCAACCGCAGCAGCTCTTCCATCTCAGGCGTCTCCACACTCATGCCTCCCCATAGTAGTAGTCCGCTGCGGTCGGCTGGCGTCGGTCCGGCGGCCGGGGCGGCATGATGGCGGCATGATAGTATGTTGCGGGTTTTCAATCGTCTTCAGGGAGTCCGTCACATGGCATCACACCGCAGGTCCGCAGCCGCCGCGTACGATCCGCGCACGGTGAAGGAGCACATCGTCGAAACGCCGTTGAACGAGGAGATGAGCAAGTCGTTCCTCGAATACGCGTATTCGGTGATCTACGCGCGTGCGCTGCCGGACGCGCGTGACGGCCTGAAGCCCGTGCAGCGGCGCATCATCTACCAGATGGGCCAGATGAACCTCACGCCGGACCGTCCGTACATGAAGTCGGCGCGCGTGGTCGGCGAGGTGATGGGCAAGCTGCACCCGCACGGCGACTCCGCGATCTACGAGGCGATGGTGCGCCTCGCCCAGCCGTTCGCGATGAGGCTCCCGCTCGTGGACGGCCACGGCAACTTCGGTTCGCTCGACGACGGCCCGGCCGCCTCGCGTTACACGGAGGCGCGTCTCGGTCCGGCGGCGCTGGCGATGAACGCCGACATCAACGAGGACACGGTCGACTTCACGCCGAACTACGACAACAAGCTCAAGGAGCCGACGGTGCTGCCGTCGGCCATCCCGAACCTGCTGGTCAACGGCGGCTCGGGCATCGCCGTGGGCATGGCGACGAACATGGCCACGCACAACCTCGGCGAGGTGGTCGCCGCGGCGAAGCATCTGATGGCGCATCCGGACGCGACGCTCGAGGAGCTCATGCACTACGTGCCCGGACCGGACTGGCCGGGCGGCGGCATCGTGATCGGCCGCGGCGGCATCCGCGAGGCGTACGAGACGGGCCGCGGCACGCTCACCACCCGTTCGAAGACGCACATCGAGAACGTGACCGCCCGCAAGAAGGCGATCGTCGTGACCGAACTGCCGTTCATGGTGGGCCCGGAGCGCGTGCTCGAGCGCATCTCGGAGGGCGTGAAGAGCCGCAAGCTGGAGGGCATCACCAGCGCCATCGACCTGACCGACCGTCATAACGGCACACGCATCGTCATCGAGATCAAGACCGGCTACGAGCCGAACGCGGTGCTCGCCCAGCTGTTCAAGCACACGCCGCTGCAGGACAACTTCACCATCAACAACGTGGCGCTGGTCGACGGCCGTCCGCACACGATGGGATTGAGGGAGCTGCTTCAGGTGTGGGTGGAGCATCGCCGCGTGGTGGTGCGCCGCCGTAGCGAGTTCCGCCGCAGGAAGGCGTTGGAGCGCCTGCACCTGGTGGAGGGCCTGCTGCTCGCCATGGTGGACATCGACGAGGTGATCCAGGTGATCCGCACCTCCGACGACGCGGACACGGCGAAGAACCGGCTGATGGCCGTGTTCGACCTGGACGAGGTGCAGGCGCAGTACATCCTCGACCTGCGTCTGCGCAGGCTCACGCGCATGAGCCGCATCGAACTGGAGGCGGAGCGCGACGACCTGAAGAAGCGCATCGAGGAGCTGGAGCGCATCCTCGCCTCGGCGACCGAACTGGACCGCGTCGTCGTGCGCGAGATGGACGAGACCGTCGCGAAGTACGGGACGCCGCGCCGCACCGTGCTGCTCGACGAGGGTCCGGACGGCTCGCTCGCGCCGGTCGTCGCGAAGGGCGACGATTCCTCCGTCTCGCGCGAAGCGCTGCAGGCGGCGCGCGACGCGGCCACCGTCTCGTCGGTCGCCGCCGACGTGGCCGCCGCCACGGCCGCCGCGAAGAAGGCGGGCGAGGAGGCCCCGGTCGCCTCGGCGCTGCAGATCGACGACGAGCCGTGCGTGGTGATGCTGAGCGCGACCGGTCTGATTGCGCGCACCACGCCGAGCGCGATGGATGTGTACGCCGCCCGGTCCGCTTCGGACAAGCGCGTGAAGGACGACCAGATCCGCGCGATCTTCCCGACGACCACGCGCTCCACGTTCGCCTTGGTCACGTCCGCGGGCCGTCTCGTGCTCGCGCACGCCGTGGACCTGCCCGCCCTGCCTGCCTCGGAGACGCTGGGCGTGTCCGGCGGCGTGAAGGCGGACGAGCTGATCGGCATGACCGAGAGCACGGACCCGGTGGACGGCGAGCATGTGGTCGCCGCGTTCGCGATGGAACCAGCCGAGGAGGGCGGCACGCTGCCGCCGCTCGCGATCGGCACGCGCGGCGGCGTCGTGAAGCGTTGGAACCGCGAGGCGCCGACCACGATGGACTCGTGGCAGGTCATCGACCTGAAGGACGGCGACGAGGTGCTGGCCGCCGCGCCCGCCGCGGACGAGGACCGCATCGTGTTCGTCGCGTCCGACGCGTCGCTGCTCACGTTCGAGGCGAAGAACGTGCGTCCGCAGGGTCGCACGGCCGGCGGCATGGCCGGCATCCGTCTGGCCGCGGGGGCGCGCGTGCTCGCATTCGCCGTGGTGCCCGCCGGCAAGGTCGCGTGGACGTATGAGGAGGGCGAGAACGGGCTGGCGTCCGCATCCGGTGCGGTGGTGCTCACCGTGGCCGGCGACGAGGAGGCGCTTCCCGGCACGGAGAACGGTTCGGCGAAGGTGACGCCGCTGGAGATGTATCCGACGAAGGGCCGTGCGACGGGCGGCGTGCGTTCGCAACGCTTCCTCAAGGGCCAGAACACGTTGATCGCCGCCTACGTGGGCGCGTATCCGCTCAACGCCTCCACCGATTCGGGTGCTCCGGTCGACCTGCCGAAGCCGGACATGCGCCGCGACGGTTCCGGCACCGACCTCGCCGCCGCCATCGCCTTCGTCGGCTGATTCGGGACGGCATCGCCTCCCTCTGACGAGGGAGGTGGCCGCCAACGGCGGACGGAGGGAGAGAAGACGGCGGCCGTAGGCCATCTCTCCCCCAGTCGGCTACGCCGACAGCCCCCTCGTCAGAGGGGGCCACGTCACGGCGCGCCCCGGGGTTTGCCAAACGTTCATCCGACACACTTCACCCAAACTTGTTTCCGCATTGGAAAGTGATATTGTTTTCCATAACGGAAAGAGGTTTGGGCGTTCGTCATACCCGCTCGGATACGGCGCGCCGCTTCGACCTCCCGTCCCGCATCGCCGTTTGCACGAAGGAGGTCATCATGACGGAACCGAATGGCGAGAAGAACGACCGCATCGACGAAACGGCCATGTCCGGCATAACGCGGACGGAGCACATCGCGGCCACCGGCACGCCGCCGGACGTCATGGATGCGATGGCGTCGCTCGACGCATTGGATCTGGACCGCAACAACGTCGCGAATCGATTGGATGCAGGCACAAGGATTCCGAACACGATGATCGGAGGCATCCTCGGACTGGCGAACGCCGGACTGTACTGGTTCATCGGATGGGCGCTGCTCGCCGGGCACGGCGAGTTCACCATCATCGACGTGTGGATCTACGCCATCGTCGCCATACTGATCGTAGGCGGCTATGCGGCGCTGATGGCCCGCGCGCAACGCGTCACCGGCATCGGCATGTGGAACCGCCGGCAGCTCTCCCCAGCCCCGCATGCGCTGCGGGATGGCGGGTACCGCACGGCGTTCATCGTCTTCACCACATGCAGCTGCGTGGCCGTGCCGGTCGGCATGCTGTTACTCGGCCTGTTCTGCGCACCCTGGTGGCCCGCCCTGATCGGCATCCCCCTGTGCGCGCTGCTGTCCGCCGTGACCTACTTGCGGTATTTCGACGAATACATACGGCTGATGCGTGGGCCGCGCCCCACCGGAACGGGTTCACGCGAATCGGAGGCGCGTCATGACCGCGTCTGAACCGCATGACGCGAACGCCCCGGAACCGGTGTTCAACGAGGTCATCCATGCGCCGGTGCGCCTGCGCATCTGCGGACTGCTCGACACCTACGGCACGGTCCGGTTCGACACGTTGCGCGACACGATCGGCGTGAGCGACGCCACCTGTTCGAAGCATCTGAAGACGCTCGCCGACCACGGTTACGTCACGCTCGACAAGCGCGCCGGAGACGGCGGCAAGGCGTACAAGGTCACGTGGGTGAAGCTCACCACGGAGGGCGAGGCCGCGTTCCATTCCCATGTCGCCGCCCTCCGCGCCATCGTCGCAGGACGATAGCGGCTATTAATCGGCCTCCCTCTGACGCGACGAGGGAGGTGTCCGCCGAAGGCGGCCGGAGGGAGAGAAGACGAATGGCCGTCTCTCCCCCAGTCGGCTACGCCGACAGCCCCCTCGTCAGAGGGGGCCGATTCCCACGTCCTTCATCATCGGGCCCTTGCGTGAGCCTGCCCGAAATCCACTCTCACTTCATCATCGAGGCGCATATGCACGCGGTGTTCTATAGGAATCTCATCCAGTTGCGGCACGATCCGGCGAAACTGCTCGTCATCGGCCTCACCGTCATCGGTTCGGCGACGATCATCGCGCTCATCGCCGGAACGGATCTGACGACGAGACTCGCATCGCCGTTGTACCGGTGCGCGTTCGCCATCATCGGCGTGGGACTCGCACCGTTGACCGTGGACGCGTTCCGTGACGACGCAGCGGAAGGCGTCATCGCGGCGGCGCGTGCGAGCGGCCAAGCGCGGTGGCGGTACCCCGTGGCGCAACTCGTCACCGCGCTGCTGCCGCCCGCCGTACTGTCGCTGCTGCTCGCGACCGTCCCGACGTCGCTCATCCCGTCGCTGCGCCCGCTCGCCGAAGGCGGGCAGGGCATGGCGGCGGCGCTCACGCCGCTGCCGATCGTCGCCGCGACATACCTGTACCAACTCGTCTCCCACGGAAAGGCGATATTCATGACCACGAACACACTCGGCCACGCTATCGCGGACGGCGCATCGGACGCCGCCGTTCCCACCGCTCCCCTCGCCATCCGCGTGCGGGACCTGACGTTCGGATACAAACGCAACAAGCCGGTGCTCGAACACGTCGATCTGGACGTGCCGGAAGGCCAGTCGCTCGGCATCCTCGGCTATAACGGCGCGGGCAAGACCACGCTGTTCTCGCTCGTCACCGGACTGCTGCGCCCATGGCGGGGTTCCGCTGCGATCAACGCGGACGTGTTCCATTCGATGCGCGACGTGTTCCAACTGACCGAATCCGGCAATCTCGCGATGAACATGACCATACGCGAGAACCTCAGGTTCCGCGCGATGCTCTACGCCACGAGCGGCGACCCACATCCGATCGACCTCGGACATCTCGACACGCTGCCGATGGTGCGCGCATTCGAACTGCAGGACCATCTCGACAAGAAAGCGAAGGAGCTGTCCACCGGACTGCGCAAACGCGCGGGGCTCATGGCGGGACTGCTGCTCGACCCGAAACTCATCCTGCTCGACGAGCCGACGAACGCGGTGGACCCGATCACCCGCCAGCTGCTCATCGACCTGATGCGGCAGCTCAAGGCGGACGGCCGCACGATTCTCACCATCACGCACGACCTCGACTACTGCCGCCAGGTGGCCGACCGCGTCGTCGTCCTCGACGACAAGCGGATCGTCAGGGATTGCATGGTCGCCGGTTTCGCCGACGAGGACGCGTTCCGGAATGCGGTGACGCTCGGACGCGAACGCGACCACGTCGACTTCGGACTGCACGCGAATCCGGCGGAGGGAAAGGAGGCACGATGAAGGCGATACTGTGGCGCGATTGGCGGATCTTCCGCACGTCACCATTCTGCTGGGGCACGTTCGCCCTGTTCCTCACGACGATGCTGCTGATGGTCGCGTTCCTGACGTCGACGCCGGGCGGCGGCAACGACGCCGGCATCTCCGACGGGCTGATGTTCGCGATCATATGCGCGCCGATGACCGGCTGGTCCGCCACGTACAGCACGCTGCACACGCTGGACGCCAACCGGTCGATGTTCTCCGAATCGGCCAACGCCGCCGGCGGCGAGCACGCGGGCGACGGCACCATGGAGCTGTTCCGCTGCTCCGGCAGGCCGATGCTCACGTATTGCCTGGCGAAAAGCCTGCTGCCGATGGCGGTCGCCGAAACGATGACGCTGCTGATTATGGCGTACCTCGCATGGTGCGGGCTGATGACGGCGCACGGCACCCTGCCGATCCCCGATGTGCTGTTCACGCTCGTCGCGCCGTTGACGACCGCCTTCGCGCTCGAGGAGATGCTGCTCGTCATCGGCGGCGGTGCCTTGGGGATGACCGTCGGCATGCTGGTGTCGCCGGTGCTGGTGACCGGGTTCGTCGGCCTGTGCCTGCGTCTGCCGCTTGGCGGCGCGCCGGCGTTGGCCGTGGGGTTCGGCCTGGCGATGGCCGCCCTCACCGTGGCGCTGGCACGCAGGCGCTACCCGGACACGCTGCGCCCGGTGCGGGAGTGACGCATCCGCTTGCGCCCCCCTTCAGGGGGAGCTGCGTGACGTTCCGCCATGACGTTCGTGGTATCTCCCGATTGCGCCCCCTTCAGGGGGAGCTGGCCCGCGAAGCGGGACTGAGGGGGCATCGGACAGCCACTCAGCCGCACCGACACCGCACCGACGCTACTACACTTGTGGCGCAGGAGGCGACAATCATGAAACTGCTTGTGGCGGTGGAAGGCGTGGCCCTGTCCCGCGCGATCACGGATACGCTCGAACGCGCCGGTCACGTCGTGACCACGGTGGAGCCGGCGTTGGCCGGCACGTTCGGTTCGGCGGTGACGGACGCGATGCGCGACGACGAGAACGCGCCGTTCGACGCGGTCATCGTCGACACGCCGCAGGCGCTCGCCACGGCGTCCTCCGTGACGCCGCACATCAGATCGTTGCTGCTGGCGACGACCTCATCGCCCGCGCCCGAGCACTCCCCCGACGCGACGCTGCGCATGCCGTTCTCCGACACGGAACTGCTCGCCTACGTGGAGATGCTGTCGCGCGAGTCGAACGGGCTCGGCGCACAATCGATGATCATCCGCGGCGATCTGACGCTGGACCTTGCGAACCGCAAAGCCTATTTCGCGAGCACGCACCGGCCGATGCCGCTCTCCCGTCTCGAATACGACGTGCTGGAGGCGTTGGTGAAGGCGAACGGGCGGTTCGTGGGCTTGGACGATCTGCAGCGCGGTCTCGGCCGGTACTTCGCCGGAGAGGATCTGATCCGCAATGCGCTGTACACGCTGGATAAGAAGCTGCGGCACGCGGGGCTCAACCTGAACCAGCATGGGGATTCGTTCCGCGTGATGTGAGGCGGGCGTGAGGTGGGCGTGACGCGACGCGATGTGCGCGTGACGCGGGGCGGTCCCGTCGCGCCCGCCTCACGTCACGTGAGGCGTCGATCACGCATCATGCGAGATAACGGTCACGCAGCGCGGCGAAGATGGCGGGCGTGCCTGCGAGCACGCCGGTCTCGAGCCGATGGCCGAGGTCATGGCCCTCCCAGTCGCCGACCATGCCGCCCGCCTCGGTGACGAGCAGTCGGCCGGCCGCGTAATCCCACAGCTTGATGTCCATCTCGAAGTAGGCGTCGGCGCGACCGCACGCCACATAGGCGAGGTCGAGCGCGGCGGAGCCGGTGCGGCGAATGTCGGCCGAGTCGACGAACACGCGGCGCATGATCTCGAAATTGCGTGCCGCGAGCTCGTGATGGTAGGGCGACGTGCCCACGTTGACGAGCGATTTCGCCATGTCGGTCTCGCCGGACACGTGGATGGGCCGGCCGTCGAGATAGGCGCCGTGGCCCGCTTCGGCGGTGAACGTCTCGCCGCTGAACGGCTGGTATACCACGGCTTTGATGGTTGCGTCGCCGTCGAGCAGGGCGAGCGAGATGGCGCTGTGACGGAAGTCGTGGATGAGGTTCGTGGTGCCGTCGATCGGGTCGAGCACCCAGGTGAGGCCGATGAAGTCCGTATGCTGTTCGCCGTTCTCCTCGCCGAGGAACGCGACGTGCGGCCAACGGTCGGCGAGCGCGGCCTTGAGGAAGGACTGCACGCCCGTGTCGACCTCGGTGACGAAGTCGGCCACGCCCTTGACCGTGATGCGTTCGCGCGCGTCGGCCGAGGAATCCGCGAGCACGTAGCGGCGCGCGGCCTCGTGTACCAGTTCGGTCATGCCGGCGATGGTGATGGGGGCCGTGGCGGTGGGGTCTGTGATGTCTGGTGACGTGCTGGTGCCGGTGTGCATGTCCGTGTCCATTAGTTCCACTCCTTGACGCTGTCCGCCCGCGGCGGATTCGGTACCGCAGGGTGTGCCTGATTCACAGTGTAGGGCCCTCAGGGCGAACGTGTATGGTGTCGGGGCGAATGTGCATGGTTTGGAGAGGAACGTGTACGGTTACGGAGTGGTTGTGTAGGATTTCGGGGCGAACGTGCATGATTCGGAGGCGAACGTGTACGACGCCCTCGTGAAGACCCGCGAATCATGCCGACGGATGTCCAGCAATAACGGCGGAATTCCAAGGATTTCAAGACAATACCCTGCCGCTCATTCGCCTCTCGACCAGTCTTCTTCAGCGGCATACCATGCAGGTTGCCCGATTCGAGGTACAGGAAGCCCCAGAAACCATACACGTTCATGCCAGAACCATGCACATCCGAGACTGAGCCATACACATTCGATGCCACAGAGCGCCCCGTCTCCAATGCTTCCGCGAATCCGCACCAGCAAAACGTCTGATAATCGCCTTCGACGCGCATGACGACCACGGGGGACGGGATACCACAATAAGCCGTATCGGCTCTTGTGGCGCCCCGTCTTGCGCCTATTGCAACGCCTTGACCTTGTCGAGCAACGTGCTATATGAGTCAGCGTCTTCGTAACGCACGTCGCCGGCGAGTTTCAGCTCGTTGAACAGGGTCTTCGCGCACGCGATTTTTCCGTTCTCCATTCCACGCAGGTCGAGACTGCTCAAATCGCCCTTGGTCTCGACCACGAAGAACAGGTGTTTGAGCCCGCTGTCTTCACGGAAGGCCACGGCCCAGTCGGGAGCGTAGTCGCCGACTGGTGTGGGGATGCGGAATCCGCGCGGTAGTTTCGCGTAGACGGCGACCTCGCCGGCGGTGTCGAGGCTTTCGGCGAATCGGCGTTCGACGCTGTCATGCGCGAACCCGTCTGGGAAGACCCAATCCTGCACGCATTTGCTGGCCCTGTAGGCGTCCTTCTCCTCACGTGCGGTGGTACCGGCGGTGAAGATGCTCGCATCATAGTCACCTTCGATGCGGTCATAGCAGATATGATCCACGATCATCGTGGCCTTCTGCCCGACGATGAGCCTGGCCGTTTTGGCGATGAACTGCTCGGGGTTGTCACGGAACATGCGGAATTTGTCACCGCGGATGCGTTTGAGGATGGCGGCCACGCAACGTCGTGTGATGGATGCGCCGTGTGCGATTTCTCCAAGCAGATCGTAGGTGACGCCGTTGGATGCGTCCACATTCAGGTCGACGGAGTCACTGCGGTCGCGCGTGAAATGCGTGCCGTCGGCGATCGCCTCGCGTGTGGCCTCGTGTTTCTGCATACCTCGCGTGACCGTGTAGGAAAGCTTGGCGACGACGAGTTTGTCGTTGATCTCCTTGACGGATTTCTCGATGAGCTCGTCATCGTCGAAGTGCACGGTGTACGCGTATTTGTGGTTGATGCGCTTCCAAAGCTCTTGGAATTCGCGTTTCTCCCAGTTCGCGTTCAGCGGGTTGCGGGTGATCTTCGCTTGCAGGGCGTTGCCGATGGCGACGGTCGTGGTGCCTTCGAGCACGCCGTCAAGCGTGTATCGGATGGCGTCGGCTTTGCCCCGTAATGTTTCGGGCAGTGTCGCGACGGCGCACTCGTTGAGTCGCACGTTGCGGTAGACGTCGGTGAGTTTGCCATCCCTGTCGATCAGACCGCATTGCACCAGCGTGAAGTAGATGTCGCTTGACTCCTTGGCTGTGAACGTGATGGTCCTCTCCCCCGCGTGCTCCGGTCCGAGTTTTTCGGCGGGCACGGCGACGTGTGTGAAGAACGCGTTGTCGATGCTGATCGTGCGCTCGCGCAGTTCGTTCCTCATGTCGCTCTGGAGGGATTGGGCGAACGTCTCGTAGCTTTCGGAGGCGATGATGGTGAGCAGGTTGACCTCCTGCACCTCGTCCTTACGAAGCACGTTCGAGTCCTGGCGCACGCCTTCCTTGTTGACGCACAGGCGCAGACCACGGCCGACCTCCTGCCGTTTGCCGGTTTCGGAGTCGGAATGTTTGAGCGTGCATATCTGGAACACGTTCGGATTGTCCCAGCCTTCACGCAGTGCGGAATGGCTGAAGATGAACCGGGTGGGTTCGTCGAAGCTCAGCAGGCGCTCTTTTATACGGCCTCCCTTGCGGATGGTGCGCACCAGATCGTCCTTCACCAGCGAGGAACGGTTGTCGATCATTCCATTAGCAGACATTTAGCAGACATAACGTCTCAGTGTAGCCGCCATCGCACGTCCGTCTTGCCCGACACGTGCCGGGTATTCCATCGGTCTCGCACGACGCTCCGGTAAAGTGAGATGAACTGGTTCGGATCGCGATGAGGAGACGAGGACGCCATGGTGGACAGTGCGGTGATGATGGTGCAGACTGCCGCGCCCACACTCGTCACCGCGCAAGACGTGAACGACCGGTTCGGGGACCCGCCCTCCTCCATCCGGTTCAACTGCCCGTACTGCAGGCGTCCACTCATCCCCGGAGCCATGGGCCCCAAGTATGATCACAAACGTCAGTCGGGCGCACGCGGCAAAGGCAACCGTCGCACGAAATCCCCGTATTTCAGTCATCTCAAAAACGACAAATGGGCGCAGCTCTGCGAACAATACCACCCGGATTCGGCCGTCGAGCAGGACGACAGGGTACCGTCACTGCTCATGTTCCTACGTCGTGACAAGCGTGGAGGCAATCGGTTCCACATCGAGTTCTCGCTACGCCGACGCGGGCTGCAACACATGCTGCGCAAGCTGACGGATACGGACGTCGTGACGGTCGACGGCGTCGACTACCCCATGCGCGAACTGCTTACGAAACGTTCGAACACCATCAGACTCCCGAAGCCCGAGCGTGATCCGGAGACGCGCATCGTCATTCCGAAACGGTGGCGACGCCATGTGGGGTGCCCGCAACCGCACGACGACCTGATGGTGTTCTCCAGCGCGTTCGGAGGCAACGGCGGACGCAGGCTGCCGGAACGTTCCGCATTGCAGACCGGCGTCGACTATTACATCATCGGAAGCGAACGACGTCTCAAGAATCTCGGCAGCTACTTCGACTTCACGAACAGCAGGGGCGTCGTCGACGATGGGCCGCTCCTCGTGTATGAGGTGCGCATCGGCGCCTCGTCGGCGCGTCTGGACAAAGCCAACAACTGGCTCGGCGCCTTCGGCTACTTCATATCGGACTACGACTGTTCGGCGCAGCTTTTGTGGCCGCCGTCCCTACGCTCCTGGGGCGTGGACGAACCATTGTTCCGATGGTCGACCCCCACGTATCGCGCGCCGTATCAGACCGGGGACGAACCGATGCCGGACCGTATCGTCTCGCAACGATTCCTGCCGAAGGATCCGCGGGCACGCGCCGTAGGGCTGCTCGGATTCGACAAGCCCGACATCACCGAAGAGAACGACTCCTACTGCGTGTTCTTCAAACCGACCAAGCGCATGCCATGGAGCACGGCGTATATCGGCCCCAACTATCCGGACGATCTGCATCCGTACGACGAATGGAGACAGACCGAAGATAAGAACGGTATCGAAGAAACGTCGGATGATTCCGCTGCGGATACGGGCGCGTCGGACACAATCGGCGCTCCCGACACGCCCGGCACGACCCCATCGAGGAATGACGTTCCCGGCGACGCCACCGGCACCTCTCCCCTGCCTCTGAGCGGCGGCGCCCGAATAGCTCGCCGACGGCTAGGCATCCCACAGCTCGCGCAACCGCACTCGCAAAGCACCGCCATCGCACAACTCAGGGAAAGGATGTAATCATGCCCTGGATCAACGATTCCGAATTCACCCATGCCTCCGTCTGCATGGCAAAACGTGACAAGAGCGGTCATATCATCACCCTGACCCGGCTTCTTGATTATCGGAAGAATCTCAATGGCGATGAATCGTTCACTTGGACATATCGTGATGACCGCAATGCCAAGCGGGCAAAGCAAACAGATCCAAACGACCCCAAAACGTTGTATCACAAGGATACCCTTGACACCCTTTATGACAAGGAAGAAGATTTTCTCTTCGTTCACTGGAAACCGAATGCGGATAAGCCTGAGCTCCCATTAATACGGAATCCGTACACGCACCCATACGATTCCGTTCCAGAATTCTATGAGGTAATCAACAGTCCGGCTAATAGTTTGCAAGAACTCCGCGATAATCTCCAGCATGGGTGGGACTATTCAGGAAAACCCACGAGACATGTCCTTGTCATCTATGCAGAGCAGAATGGCAAGCTCGACACCGTCCTGTTGAACAGAGATGATTTGGATTATTCCGGCAACCGTATCCGGTTGAAATTCACCGCCGCTCTGGGTGCCAACCGATACAGACTGAGCATCAATGACGTCACCCATCTTCCAGAGAATCCGTCGGACATCGGATATAGGCGCGCCATATACACCAATATCTCTCTGCCACGCGTAAAGAACAAAGTACTTGTCCAACCGCTATCAAGGTATGCCTTGCATTACATGCGATGGTATGTGGACAATGTCCGAGCTTTTGCTCCTGGAACCGACGAGCAGCGACTGGTCGAAACCATCAAAGAAGCATTTCAGGCGCCTGAACGTCTCAACGAATTCGATTCCCTGTTGTCGCCCGTGGATATACAACGTTTACGAACAACCATCGCTCGCTTCATATATGACGACAATCAGATGGCCCATCTCGTGAAAGACACTCTCGCCAGCGATGGCGCCTTCAAACGCGCTTGCATAGCGGCATGTCGCCAAGAGGTCCTATCCGAGTGGGAAGAAGAACGAAACAAACGAATCGCAGCTCTTAACGGTGAAATCGCCATGAAGCAGAAGGCGCTCGAACAGCGAATCCAACTCAAGCAGGGTGAGCTCACACAATTGGAAGAAAGCATTCGCTCCCGTTCCGAGTCTTATGAGCGGCTTGGCAATCTCATATCGCCATTGCAGGCTGAAGTCGATGAAGCAAATCGGGAGCTGGAGAATGCTCGTGCAGCGCTTACCGGTATCCACGAACAACAAGAATCCAAGCTGGCCGAACTTGAACAGCAGCGGAAGACCGTGTTAGATCGTCTGGATGAGGATGTCGCGCTGCGGCTCGGTCTGAAGGCCGTGTTGGGATCAGTCACGTCGGAGCATTCCGCCAGCACTCCAGCCGCGGGCGCCAATGCCTCCAGCACCGTCAACAATGAAACTTATCTCCTGTCGGCAATCACCTACCCGAAGATTCCGGCGCAGTATAGTGAGGAACGATTCACACGCGTGTTGTCGAACAATCTGCGTGCCTCCGGCATCGTTGACACAAGCAAGCCCAGGGAGTCTCCGAACGAGTTGGCGAGCGCCTGCGGGATCATGCTGTCGCCGGCACGGCTTCTGGCCGTGGATTCCACGTTCGCGGCGGATCTGGCCAACGCCCTGTCCTATGCGATGCGTGGCGAACCGGCCCGTCATGCGACGGTTCCGGCTGATTGGAACGACGCCCGAGCGTTGGATCGTCTGCTGTCGGATACGGGCGACGGCGTGCTGGTCTTGGACAACGTCTTCGACACGGTGAACGAGAGTCTGCTATTCGCACTGTCACGGCTCCATTCCGAATCGACGATCATCCTGCCGATCGGCGCATACGGCAATCTGCGGCTCGTCGCCGCCGAAGTCTGGGATCACGTGTTCTATCTGCCGACCGAACGGTATGTCAAGCTGCCGGCCACACCGACGACCATGCAGCGGTTCGCGAGCGCTTTCCATCGTTCTGAAACCAAATGGCAGATGGCGTTCGACACCGCCACCGCCATGCGGGAGCACACGTCGCTGCCGTTGTCCTCGTTGATGCTTCCGGCAGCCATCTCCGCCCGGTTCCCGATTCCCGGAGATGGTCGACGGTGGACGTCCGCCCATCTCGCCCTGCAGACCTATGCCGCCTTCGGTATGGAGCAGGCACGAGCCATCCGCATCGACGGCAAGGAACCCCCATTCGTCAAAGAATTGCTGGCACGCATCGAACGGGGCCGCAATGGCCGGTGATCTGTTGAGAACCATGGCAGGCGATCTCGGGATCCCCCGCATGCACGGCGAGGATGATACGCGATTCGTCTGCCGAGTCTCGTATTCCGCGCTCCGGTTCTGGATGCAGGCGTTCTGCCTTGACGACGGTTTCGGCGGCTCCTACGGAATCAGCAGGCCGACCATCGCACGCAAAAGCGAGGCATGGCTGCGTAATCTGGCGGGCCTGTACCCGGGCGTACTCGATTGGTACGACCACGGTGCCGGTATGCGGAGGAATCTGTCGGATATGGTGCGGACGTTGACCGACGTGAGCGACCTCGTCGAAACCGGCGACGGACTGTACCGTTGCACGGCGCGGCATACGGTTCCGCTCGGCGCGCAGTGCTCCATCGTACTGGGATCGGCCGATCCGACGAACCTCAACCCTACCGACGTGCTCCCGATGTCGGGCATGGCTTACCTCGCCGGCAAGGCGCCGTCGCCCTCGACGGCGCCTGTCGACGATGCTCCCCGGCACCGCTCGTCGAAAAGGAAAGCCGCCATCACTCCGACGGAGGATGGACGTTACATCACCATCGACCTGTCGCACCCACCATCCGGTTCCACGCAGGCCGCACGGTTCGACCTGCTGACATGGCCGACGTCCTCCGTCGACGACAGGTCTCGCAGAATCGCACGAGCGGAATACGCCCTTGCGCTCACGAAACTGCTTGAATCCGAAGGCTACGCCATCTCGCAGCGACGATCCTCCCACCCACCGATCAGAACAGGCACCGTTCGATGACCTGCTTGCCGCGCAATGCCGCCATCCAGTCGGCGGGGATTCCGTCCACGCCGTAGACGATGCCGGCAAGACCTCCGGCCACGGCGGCCGTGGTGTCGGTATCCGAACCGAGGTTCACGGCCTTCAGCACGCATGCCGCATACGAGTCCGTGGTGAGCAGGCACCAGATCGCGGCGAGCAGCGTATCCAGCACGTACCCGCCGGAACGGATCTCCGTCTCCGGCAGCGACGCCACGTCGGCGCGCACCGGCTGCACCTCCGCCAACGCCTGGACCGGCTTACGGCCGGCGATCAGCAACCGCGCGAACGCGACCAAACGCACGCAGGCGTCCATGCTCGTCGGATGGGCGTGCGTGATCGCGCTTACCGCACGGATCTCATCGTCGGTCGCGTCGGTGAACACGAGCGGAATCGTGCGCATCAGCGAACCGTTGCCGTTGTCCCACTCGCCGTCGCAGCCGCGGCCCGTCACCAGCGCCTCGACCGTGGTGTTGCCGATGTCGAACAGGCCGTCGACCGTGTACGCGTCATGCCGATACCAGTCCTCGAACCAAGCGCGCATGTCGCCCACGTCGATGCGCCCGTCGTCCGCACGGATCGAATCGCAGACAGCGAGCGCCATGCTCGTGTCGTCGCTCCATGTGCCGGCCGGCTGATCGTGCGTGCCGTGACCGGTCATATCTTCCGCGTGGAAGCTGCCGCGCCTCCTGAACTCGTAGGGCACGCCGAGCGCGTCCCCCACTGCCTGCCCGTACACGGCATCCCGCAACATCGCTGTCATGGCTATCTCCTTGTTCTTGTGAGCATTCAGCTCACGTCGTCAGCGGATTCCACGGTCACGAACAATCCCTGAGACGAGAATAAACCCCGTTCCCGAAATACCGGCACCGTACCATTACACTGGCAAACATGAGCATCCCTAACAACACATCCGGATGGCCGAAGCCGCCGCGGCATGACGGACGGTCCTGGAACGAGCCGAAGCACGCCGACGGCAAAGCCCGGCAGTCCTCCGTCAATGCGAACGCCCGCGGTGTGGCGAAATCCGGCAGGCGCGCGATGCCGTTCAAGGCGACCGGACACAAGGGCGGCATCAGCTTCCGCTGACGCCGCCGCAGGTCTTCCGACCATGACTGGACGCACACAAATAGGCGGCCCAGACGACCGTTCCGGAGTCTCAAGGCGAATGTGCATGGTTCGGATGGCAACGTGCATGGCTCAACCGGCAACGTGTATGGTTCCGGCGGCAACGTGCACAATCAGAGGCCGAACGTGCACGGCCATGCCGTGAAGAACGCGATATCCATGACATTGCCGCGATATTAGTTCGGCGGAATTCCAAGGTTTTCGCAAAACCAAGGATTCGCCCTGCAAATCGCTTTCAAAGGGACACCATGCAGGTTGGTCGTTTCCAACTACAGGTTGCCTCCGAAACCATGCACTTCCACGCTTCGACCATGCATATTGCCCTCTGAACCATGCACATAGCCTGCCGAATCATACGCATTCGTGTATCCCCGCGGCGGGTCCCCGTAGCGCGCTGCCCGCCACGGCACATCGCGATAATGGGACAGCAGCTCAGAAAACCACGGAGAGAACCGGGATAGCTTGCTTCGGAACCGGACGACGGATCCGCGAGCGCCGTTCCTTCACAGGATTGCCGGGAGTCCTTCATCTTCCTCGGAGCATGCGCCAATCCCCCGCCGGCATACTGGGCCCCACCAAGGCAACCACCTTCGGAAAGGAGCCGACCATGTTGGATCTCACCATGCTGGATTTCGCGGAACCGTGGCTCATCGGCGCGACCGGGCCGACGACCGACGCCTACGATCCGAGCGTCGACGCCTATACCGCCTATGGCGACGCCGACGCCGGCAACTAGCACCGGCACCGGCGTCGACTAGAACCGCGGGGCGTCGTGCCGGAACCGCAATCCGCCCCCGGCACGACGCCCACCGCAACATGGCCGATACGTCACGGCATTACCATCACGCGCCAGCGGGGCGGTTCGCGCAGACCACGACGCACCGGACATAACCGGACACATACGGCACGCAAAGGAAAGGCAGGCACATCCATGAAGATGCTCACCGTAGGCCCGAAGGACATCCACCAGTTCGACACGGTCGAGGAGTTCGCCAAGGAGTTCGGGCTCGGCCCGCGCGACCTGGTCGTCACCATCGGCATGATTCACGACGCGTTCCTCGAGCCCCATCTCAACGGCGCGCACGTGCTGCTCGTCGACAAGTACGGCAACCAGGAGCCGACCGACGTGATGATCGACGCGATCATCGAGGACGCGAAGGCGTTCGATTATGACCGCATCGTCGCGATCGGCGGCGGCGCCGTCATGGACATGTCGAAGATCGTGGCCGTGGCGGGCGGCGCGTCGATCGACGAGGTCATCGACCATCTGCCCGACTTCAAGCGCACGGTGGGTCTCGTGCTCGTGCCCACGACGTGCGGCACGGGCAGCGAGGTCACGGAGATCGCGGCCATCAACCGCACGCGTCTCGGCTGCAAGGCGGGCATCGCCGGCCCGGAGATGTTCGCCGACCATGCGGTGCTCATCCCCGAACTCCTGTACGGTCTGCCCGACCACGTGTTCATGACCAGCTCGCTCGACGCGCTCGTGCATTCGGTCGAATCCACGCTCTCCCCGAACGCGACCCCGTACACGCGCCTGTTCGGCTATGAAGCGATGCGCATGATCGTGGGCGGCTACCAGGCGATCGTCGAGGCCGGCGGCCCGGAGGGCGACGTCGACAAGCGCCGTGTGAAGCGCAACGAGCTGATGACCGACTTCCTCATCGCCTCCGACTACGCGGGCATCAGCTTCGACACGGGCGGCTGCGCGGCCGTGCACGCGCTGAGCTACCAGCTGGGCGGCAAGTACCATGTGCCGCACGGCGAATCGAACTACGCGATGTTCACCGGCGTGCTGCGCAACTACATGGAGATCAAGCCGGACGGCGAGATCGCGAAGCTCAACGGCGTGCTCGCCGGACTGCTCGGCTGCGACGTGGCCGACGTGTACGACGAGCTGGAGAGGCTCATCGACCAGCTGCTGCCGAAGAAGGCGCTGCACGAGTACGGCGTGACCCGCGAGGACCTGCCCGAGTTCACGGACCGCGTGATGACCACGCAGGCCCGCCTCATGCGCAACAACTACGTGCCGCTCGACGCGGCTCGCGTGCGCAAGATCTTCGAGGAGCTGTACTGACGATGACGCCCATCGAACTGACGACGCGCAGGCGGGTCACGGGATTGACTTCGGGCGAGTTCGCCCGCTTGTTCGTGACCATCGAACGCAAGGTTGGCGGCGAGTCCGCGCACTGGGACGCCTCCGACGTGGAGTCGTGGGAGCTGGTCGGCCCGCCCGTGACCGCCGACCAGCATCTCAACGACACGTTCGCCGCCGCGAACGAGTTCGTCGCGACGCTCGCGAAACGCCTGTACCGGATGATCACCCCGGCCGAGGAGGATATGGTCGTCACCGTGTTCGACGACGACGTGACCTTCTGGGCGGAGCAACCCGATCTGGGCGGCATCCCGCACGCCCTGTGGAATATCGCCGCGTTGCAGGCCATCGAATGGGTGCGCCGGGAGACGGGCGTCGTCTGCACGCTCGACGTGCGTCCCGCAATCGGCTGAGCTCGCCCGTCCCGTTCAGTACAATCGCATGCCCTGCGGCACGGGGGTGAAACCGGCCTGGTGGAGGACGTGCGTGTACTGGTTGCGTGCGTTCAACGGCACGCCGTTCACGTCGGCGAACGTGACCGTGCGCGCGGCCACGCCTCCCGCACCATCCGCGCCGCCGCGGCGCAGCGCGTAGGCGAGTTCGGTCAGACCGAGACGCAGCCTCGCGTCGGCCCCGGCGTCCGGCACGCCGCCGGCGAACACCGTCAGATGCTTCGATTTCGGTGTCGCATAGGCGACCGGCCCGCCGGCGGCCAGCACGACGATGCCGCCTTCGCGCCGCACCGGCTTGGATGCGTCCGCCGGCGCGGACGGCCAAGGCAATGCCGAGCCGTACAGGTTCGCCGGGTCAAGCACGGACAACGCCGCCGGCGAGCGCATATGCCCGAACGCCACGCCCGGCTCCCCCGGTCCACCCGACACCTCCGACGCACCAGTTCCACCGCGCCCGTCGTCTCCGGTCCGCCGCAGTTCGTCGACCGTCTCCCGTTCGGCGAATTGGGCGGCACCGAATCCTTCGACGAACATGCCGCGTGCGAGACGCCCGTGCTCCTCCATGCGTTTGAGCAACGGATACAGCGCGGGGAATCCGCCGGGCAGATTCTCCTTGTCGACCAGCGGCTGGGCGATGACGCCATACCTGTCGAGCAGAATCTCCACCAGTTCGAGCGCGCGCCGCTCGTCGCCGGCCGTCGGCGAAGGCTCCACGGTTCCCGTATCGTTCACGTCATCCTCGCCCGCCGCGGCGACCACGGACCACAGTCCGCTCATCGTCATCGGCGTCGCGGGCCGTATGCGGATGCGCCGACGCGACGAGCGCGACGGTGTGCGCACCTTGCGCGCGCCCGCGCCCAATGCGCGCACGGGTGCGAACGAGCTGTTGGTCACCTTCCCCTGCCAGACGAGCGACCACAGCACTTCCTCGAAGCGTGTCATATCCCACTCGGGCAGGAGGATCTCGCCAGTCGCGGCGTCGATGTCCGGCTCGGCGATCGTGGTCCAGACGCGTTTTGCGGCGTCGGCGAGCTGGGTCGCATGGTAGGCGCCGCCGGAGGATAGTGCGGTGAGGATGGCCGCGGCATAAGGATTCTTTCCGGTGGTCTCTCCCCCGGACTCCTGTTCCAGCAGGGGGGAGTCGGCGGGGTGGAAGGCGATGAGGCCGGGATCGGTGGGTTTCGTGCCGCTGGTCTTGGAACCGACCCATACCGCTTCGCCGCCGGCGAGCAGTTCGTCGAGCATGGCCGGCATGTATCCGGCGACGCGCGCCGGGAACACCGATGATTCCCAGACGGCGGCGGGCAGAGCCACGCCTTCGAGTTGTTCGATGACGCGCATCAGTCCGTCCGCGCCCTCGTATGTCTCGCCGCCGACCGGCCCGACGCCCTGCCGTTGCAGCAGGAACGACTGGAACGCCGCAGCCGGCACGGGCCGTATCGCCTCGCGCGCCTTGGCGAGCGACCGTGCGCGGATGCGGCGGAACACATCGCGGTGCAGCCATTGCGTCGGCCTGTTTCCCGCACGCTCCGGCATGTCCGCATCACCGTCGGCGTCCCCGGCATCCCCAGCATCATCCATGAACCGCCCGTGCAGCAGTTCGCCGCGCTGTTCGAGTTCGTCCAGCGCGTGCACGGCTTCGGTCGCGTCGATGCCGAGGTCGGCGATCATCCGGTCCGCGGTGAACGGCCCGTGGGTCTTCGCGTAGCGGGTGACGCGTCCAATCACGTCGTCGGCGGCGAGTTCGTTCCAGAACGTGCGTCCGGCGAGTTCCCGCGAGACGTCGGCGATCACGTCCGGGTCGAGCACGGCGCTCATGTCGGTGTTGCCGAGCAGCCGTTCGAGCACATCGGGGTCCATGGACAGCATGCGCACGCTGCGTTCGGCCTGCGGCACGTCGTACTGGTACATGACGGATCCGACGAAGCCGAACAGCAGGTTCTCGGCGAACGGGGACGGCGTTTCGGTGGCCGTGTCCTTCATGACGATGGTTCCGGCGTCGAGTCCGGTCATCAGGTCGCGCAGCGCCTTGAGGTCGTAGACGTCCTGGAGGCATTCGCGCGCGGTTTCGAGCAGCAGCGGGAAGTTGCGTCGCGTGCGTGCGGCGGCGAGCAGTTGGGCGGCGCGGAGCCTCTGCTGCCACAGCGGCACGCGCCGGCCGGGTTCGGTGCGCGGCAGGTAGAGGGAGCGTGCGGCGCATTCACGGAACCGTGCCGCGTAGAGCACGCTCTCCCCCACCTCGCGTTCGACGATGCGCGTGAGCTCGTCGGGGTCGAACAGGAGCAGGTCGCGTGCGGGGATGTCGCCGACGCCGTCGGGGATGCGGATGACGATGCCGTCGTCGGCCGCGTAGACTTGCCCGTCGAATCCGTAGCGTTGCTTCAGACGCGTGGTGATGGCCATCGACCATGGTTCGTGGACGCGTCTGCCATATGGCGAGTGGATGATGACGCGTTGGTCGCCTTCCTCGTCCGGGCATCGTTCGATGACGATCGTGCGGTCGGAGGGGATGACGCCGGTGGCCGCCTGCTGTTCGGCGAGCAGCCGGGCGAGGTTGCCGACGGCGTTGCGGTCGAGGCCGTCGGCGGCGAGGCGCGCGAGGACGGACGGGGCGAAGGATGGGGACGACGGTGATACCCTCTCAGTCCGCTTTGCGGACAGCTCCCCCTCGAAGGGGGAGCAATGTTGGTCGGTCGTCGTCATTGCTGTCCGCTTCGCGGACAGCTCCCCCTCACGGGGGGAGCGGGAAATGGTGAGGCCGGCGGCGAGGTCGCGGATGAGGCGGCCTTTGGCTTGACCGAAGCCGGCGTCGCGTCCGGATTCCTCGCCGTGCCAGAACGGCAGGCGCGCGGTGCGGCCGGAGGCGGGCGTGACGACGACCCGATCGCGCGTGATCTCCTGGATCTGCCAGGTGGAGGTGCCGAGCGTGATGACGTCGCCGACACGTGATTCGTACACCATCTCCTCGTCGAGTTCGCCGACCCTCCGTCTCCCTTGGTTGCCGTCCGCTTCGGGCAGGACGACCGTGTAGAGGCCGCGGTCCGGGATGGTGCCGCCGGAGGTGACGGCGAGCCGTTGCGCGCCGGGCCGCGCCGAGATGCGGTTCGCCTCGTGGTTCCACATGAGCGGCGGGCGGAACGCGGAGAACTCCTCGGTGTCGTAGGCACCGGTGAGCATGCCCATGACCGCGTCGAACATGCTCCGGTCGAGTTCGGCGAACGGCGCGGCACGGCGTACGGCCGCATACCAGGCGTCCGGATCGAGGTCGTCCATCGCGGCGGCGGCCACGGTCTGCTGGGCGAGGACATCAAGCGGGTTGCGCGGTATGGCCAATGGTTCGAGGCCGCCGGCGCGCATGCGTTCGATGGCGGCGGTGACGCCGATGATCTGTTCGCGCGTCAGCGGGTAGAACAGGGCGTGCGAGACGCCGCCGACGTGGTGGTCGGCGCGACCGACGCGCTGCAGTCCGGATGCGACGGACAGGGGCGGCGCGATCTGGATGACGAGGTCGACCGACCCCATGTCGATGCCGAGTTCGAGGCTGCTCGTCGCGACCACACATTTGAGTTCGCCGCGCTTCAGCCGTTCCTCGATCTGTTTGCGCCGGTCCTTCGACACGGAGCCGTGGTGCGCCATCGCGATTACGTCGTCCGGCTTGTGCGAGCCGACGAGCTGCGTGGTGCCGCCGACGACCGCGTCGTAGTGCGCGGCGAACCGTTCGCGCCCTTCGGGCGATCCCATGTCTGCCGCCGTGGGAGAGGTGACGGAGCCCCCGCTCCCCCGCCGTTCGGCGTACAGGTCGTTCAACCGCGCGGTGAGCTTCTCGGCGAGTCCGCGCGAGTTGACGAACACGAGCGTGGTCCGGTGGGCGAGGATCTCGTCGAGCACGCTCGCCTCGACCACCGGCCAGATCGACCCGCTTGTGCGGTCGCCTGCCGCGCCGATGATTGCCGTGGAGGAATCGCGGCCGGCGAGGCCTTTGCGTTCAGCGAGCCGTTGCATGGCGGGCGTCACGCCGGAGATGCGGGGCGCGTCGGCGCGTGCCGAATCGACGCCGCCGGCGCGGTTCGGCACGTTCGCGGAGGAGAGGTCGCGCATGTCCGTCAATGGTTCGACGACCTTCAGATCCATGTCGGGACGCGAACCGGGGTTCACGATCGTGACGGGCCGGTTTCCGCCGAGGAACCGCGCCGCTTCGGCGGGCGGGTTCACGGTGGCGGACAGGCCGATGCGCTGCACGGGCGCGCCCGCGGCGACGAGGCCGTCGAGCCGTTCGAGGCTCAGGGCGAGATGCGCGCCTCGCTTGGTGCCGGCGAGCGCGTGCACTTCGTCGACGATGACCGTGTCCACGGTCTTGAGGATGCGCCGCGCCTTGGAGGTGAGCAGCAGGTAGAGCGATTCGGGTGTGGTGACGAGGATGTCCGGCGGGTGGGCGGCGATGGCGCGGCGTTCCTTGGGCGTGGTGTCGCCGCTGCGCGTGGCGACGCGGATGCGCGGCGCGGGCAGGCCGAGTGTTTCGCATTCGCGGGCGATGCCGTCGAGCGGTGTTTCGAGGTTCCTGGCTACGTCGACGGCGAGCGCCTTCAGCGGGGAGATGTAGAGGATGCGCACGCCGTGGGCGGCACGTTTCTCGGAGGCTCCCATCAGGCGGTCGATGGCGGAGAGGAAGGCGGCGAGGGTCTTGCCGGAACCGGTAGGGGCGACGACGAGCACGTGCCTGCCGGAACGGATGGCCGGCCATGCCCCGCGCTGGGCTTCGGTCGGCTCGCCGAAGGCGCGCTGGAACCAGACCCTCGTGGGCTCCGAGAACGATTCCAATCCTTCGCACATATGTTCGATTATCGGCTCGGCCGCGGACACGCGACACACGCCCGCCCGGACCTCGGCCCGATGGCTCTGGCCGGTCAGTCCTCCACGTATTCGAGGATGTCGCCGGGCTGGCAGTCGAGGGCCGCGCAGAGCCGGTCGAGCGTGGTGAAGCGTATCGCCTTGGCGCGGCCGTTCTTGAGCACGGATACGTTGACGGGCGTGATGCCGATGCGCTCGGCGAGCTCGCCGACGCTCATCTTGCGTTTGGCGAGCATGACGTCGATATTCACGCGGATCGCCATTCAGATCACCGCCTCGAGTTCGTCGCGTTGCGCGATGGCGGCTTTGAGCAGGGACCTCATGACGAGCATGAGGAGAACGAACGCGGCGATGAGCAGCAATGCGACGACGCACACCGCGCTCATGGCGGCGGCGCCCATCGCGACGTCCGTGGCGACGCCTTGGGCCGGATCGTAGTATTCGGCGTGCGCGAGCAATCCGTAGAGCAGCACGAACAGGACGAGCGCGCCTTCGGCGGCGGCGCATGCGATGATGGCGTCGGCCCACGTGACGGCCTTGCCGGAGAACACGTCGCGCCGTCTGGCGAGCGTGAGCAGCCGCCACAGGGGGATCAGCGCGACCTCGAAGCACAGGATGCCAAGCACGCCGGCGATGGCGTACGGCCATCGGGCGGAGGCGAGCTCCGGGTACGCGGCGACGATGTCGCCGGAGAGTACGACCACGGCGCACTGCCCCCACAGGCAGATCAGTTCGAAGAGGACGATCATCGCCTTGAGCACGGCGATCGCCGTGGGGTGATACTCCTTCCAGAGCCGCACGTCGGGCACATCACTCCCGTCCGATCGATCGACGCCAGCCATATGCCCACCGCCTTCCTTATCGCATGCACCTGAACCCATCCATATGGGCACGGCACATCATTGCAATCGCACGACGATAATAACCTATCGAAATTCGATATGCAAATTCGGTGAAGAATCGTATCTTGATAATCATCTATCGTTTTTCGATAGCTTACGGTGAGGGCGAAGCACGACGAAGCGACGGACGGCCCGCCGCCCGCATCATCGAAGGAGCACGACATGAATCCGCAACCATCGACCACCACGCAACCACCCGTTACGCAACCACCCGCCACGCGGCCAACGACCGCACGGCCGTCACCCGCCGCCGCGAAACCCTCGACGCGGACCATCCTCACGCTCGCCGTCTCACTGCTCGTCGTCGTGGCGTTCGACCGTCTCGTCATCGCGGCGCCGTTCCGATACGCATCCCCGTTCATGCCGATCGCCGTCTTCTGGGCCGTCTGCGTGGCGGCGACGACCCTGCTGCACTGGCGGACGGCCTCCCGCCGCCCGCTGACGTGGTTCGTCGCCGCGGCCGTCGTCGCCTGCGCCGCCTGGACGGCGACGGACATGGCCGGCGCGCTCACGGCGTACGACGTCACCTATCCGCTCACGATGTTCCTGGCCGTGCCCGCGCTGCTCATGCTGCATCTACAGCTCGTGAACGGCCGGTTCGACGCATGGCGTCCCGCCGGCGTCGCGCTGCGCTGGCTGACCGGCTGGGCGGTGCAGCCGTTCTCCGGATTGGGAGCGTTCGGCAGGGCCGTCGCCGGAATCGCCCGCACCACCACCCACACCGTCCCGAACGGCGACCGTCGTCCGACGATGCGACGCGTCGGACTGGCGATGGCCATCGCCGTGCCGATGCTCGTCGTCCTGGGCACGCTGCTGGCGAGCGCCGACATGGTCTTCGCCTACGCCCTCTCCCGCCTCGCCGCGGACGTCGACGTGATGGCGTTCGCCTGGCATGCGGGGTTCGTGCTGACCGCGCTCCCGTTCATGTTCTCGCTGCTCGCGAACCAGGACATGCGCGATGGCGCGGTCGCCGGACTGTACGGCAGGCGGATCTCGTTGTCGTTGGATCCGATGGTGACGGCGATCGTGCTGGGCGCGGTGCACGCCCTGTACGCCGTGTTCTGCGCGGTGCAGTTCGCGTTCCTGTTCGCCGGCGCGGGCCTGCCGGACGGCATGACGTACGCCGAGTATGCGCGTGGAGGGTTCTTCCAGCTGTTGCTGGTCGCCGCGATTGATCTGGGCGTGTTCGGCGTCGTGCTTTCCTACGCGCCGCGCACGCGCACGGTGACGGCGATGCTCGTCGCGCTCGTCGCGGCGACGGGCGTGATGCTGGTCTCGGCGGGCATGCGGCTCGGCCTGTATGTGGGCGCGTACGGGCTCACGTGGCTGAGGTTCGCGTCGTTGACGTTCATCGGCCTGCTGGCCGTGGTGCTTGTGCTGTGTCTCGTGAAGACGGCGACGGTGCGCATGCGCGTGGACCGGCTGCCGTTGGTCGCGACGTGCTTCGTCCTGTTCGTCGTCTGGTACGTCGCGCTCGGATGGTGCGATCCGATGGCGTTGGTCGACGCGTACAACGCGGCCCACGGGTTCGACGCGGCGGGCGCGATGGCGGCGATGTGACCGTCATGCGCGCTTGCGACGCAGGATCTCGTGCATGGCGACCATGAGCAGGAGGAACGCGAACAGATAGAACGGGAACAGGCCGATGCTCACGTACTGGGCGATGAGTCCGAACAGCGGCGGCATGAGCATGGAGCCGACGTAGGCGAACGCCATCTGCACGCCGATGATGGCCTGCGAGTTCTCCTCGCCGAAGTATCCGGGCGTGGAGTGGATGACGCACGGGTAGACGGGCGCGCAGCCGAGGCCGACGATCATGAGGCCGGCAAGCACGCCGATGTGGTCCGGCAGCGGGATGAGCATGGTGACGGCGCCGAGCGCGATGAGCGCCTGTCCGAGGCGGATCATCGCCGGGTCGGACAGCTTCATCGTGATGAAGCCGCTCAGGCCGCGGCCCACGGTGATGCCGATGCAGAACAGGCTGGCCCAGCGGGCGGCGGTGGTCTTGTCGATGCCCTGGCCGAGCACCATGTAGCTGGAGCCCCACAGCATGGCGGTCTGCTCGATGGCGCAATAGCACAGGAACATGATGAGGATCTCGCGCGCGCCGCGGATGGCGAGCACGCCTTTGAGGCCGAGCGGCTTGCGGGGCTCCACGGACGGGGCGCCCTGCGCGCCGTCACCGGAACCGGCGTCGGAATCGGAATCGGCGTCGGGCCCGGAGGGAGCCGGAGCCGCGGCCGCCTTGCGCGACTTCCACAACGGCAGGCTGAGGATGAGGATCGCGGTCAGGCCGATCTGCAGGAACCCGATGTACCGGTAGCCCCATGGCCAACCCTGCCCTCCGGCGAGCGCATGGCCCATCACGTAGGGGCCGATGAGCGCGCCGACGCCCCACATGCAGTGCAGCCAGCTCATATGGCGGCTCTCGTAGTGGATGGCCACATAGTTGTTGAGCGCGGCGTCGACGCCGCCGGCACCCAGCCCGTAGGGGATGGCGATGAGCACCAGCACCCAGTAGTTGGGGGCGACGGAGAAGCCGATCAGGGCGGCGGCGGTGATGGCGACGGATGCGGCGGTGACGCGGCCCGTGCCGAACCGCAGGGTGAGACGGTCGGACAGGAGCGCGGAGCAGATAGTCGCCGCGGAGATGGTCATCGAGATGCCACCCGCCCATGAGACGGGGGCGCCGAGGTCCTGGCTCATCGTCGGCCATGCGGCGCCGAGCAGGGCATCGGGCAGGCCGAGCGATATGAAGGCGACGTAGATGACGGCGAGCAGCAGGCTTGCCATGGTTTCCCTCCACTGTGACGGTCAATCGTTATGTACGTTCGCACATACTAGCGGGCGGCGCATGACAGGACGGCCCCGGGACACGCCGAAGGCGTCCCGGGGCCGTATGCGGCGGAAGACGGCGACCGCGCCGCGGCCATCACGCGGAGAAGTAGGCGAGCACGTCGGCGGCCGAGCCGAACGACGCCTGCGCGCCGAGGCGCGTGGCAGCGTAGCCGGCCACGTAGGAGGCCATCTGCGCGGATTCGAGCAGCGTGTAGCCGGCGGCGAGACCGGAGAGCACGGTGCCCATGAACGCGTCGCCGCAGCCGGTCGTGTCCTTGGCGGGCACCTTCGCCACGTCGACGCGGTACCAGCGGTAGTTCTCGATGACGATGGAACCCTGGTCGCCGAGCGTGACGATCGCGCGCTCGAACCCGTAGTCGGCGATGCGCGAAACCACGTCGTCCCAGTCGCAGCCCGACCAGTCGCCGCCGTCCGGCTCGTCCAGTTCGAGCAGCTGGGCGGCCTCATGCTCGTTGACGAGCAGGATGTCGGTGGACGTGACGAGCTCGTGCGGCAGTTCGGGCAGGAACGGGGATTCGTTGAGCAGCACGGTGACGCCGTCCGCGTGCGCGGCCTCGGCGGCGGCGATCACGGTGGTCATCGGGCTTTCCAGGCACAGGCCGAGCACGCTCGCGGCGGCGAGCGCCTCGCGGTGCGACTGCACGTAGCCGGCGCTCACCTTGCCGTTCGCGCCCGGCGAGTAGACGATCGTGTTCTCGCCGTCGGCGTCCACGGTGATGACCGTGGTGCCGCTGGCGCCTTCGGCGCGCAGGATCTCGCTCGTGTCGACGCCGGCCGCGTCGAGTTCGCCGAGCAGGAAGTCGGCGTTCACGTCGTCGCCGACCGCGCCGTACATGCACACGTTGGCGCCGAGACGCGCGGCGGCGGACGCCTGGTTCGCGCCCTTGCCGCCGGGCAGGATCTTCAACGCCCCTCCCCTGACGGTCTCGCCCGGTTCGGGCAGCCGTCGAGTGGTCACCGTGTAGTCGGCGTTCATCGAGCCGACGACGGCGACCGACCCCTCGGCGCGTTCGAGGCTGATCAGCCGGTCGCGCACCTCCTGCGGCATGACCGGGCGCGCGCCGCCCTCGAGGATGACGGCGGGGATGACGCCGGTCATCATCACCGGCTTCAGGCCGGAGCCGGTGCCGTTGGTGACGACGGCCGGCATGGATTGGGTGACGGACTCCACCACGGCCTTCGCCAGCGACGGTTTGGCGGCCGCCGTCCTGGCGACGACCGGCGGCGTCGTCTGCCGCGCGACCGACGGCACCTTCACGACCGGCTGGGTCTGGGTGGGGGCCTGCACGACGAGCGGCTGCGACTGGGATTGGGTGAGCGGCGATGGCAGACCGGCGGCCGCCGTCTCCTGCTCCACGGTGTGCACGAGGGAGGCGAGCCGCTCCTGCGACTGGATCTTCGACCGTTCGCTCATCGGCGTGACGGGGGGAATCGCCGCGGGCATCGCCGCCGCGTCGGGATGGATCACGGGGATGCGTTCGGTGTCCGCCGGAGGTTCGGACACGAACCCCTCCGTCGGTTCCGCGTCCATGCCGTCGCTTTCTTCTGCGCTCATCTCGGTATTCACATCGGACAAGCATAGTAGCGGTTGCGCACAAACCACACACATATGCGGAGACGCCCGGCCGCGACATCACGCGACCGGGCGTCCCGCGCCTCCCGCATCCCCACGATGGGGAGAACCGTCAGGTGTCGATCTTGGAACGGTCGAAGTCGTCCGCGTTCTCGACGATGAACGCCTTGCGCGGCGGCACGTCGTCGCCCATGAGCAGGCTGAAGATCTCGGCCGCCTGCGCGGCGTCCTCCATGCGGATGCGGCGCAGCATGCGCGTGCGCGGATCCATCGTCGTGTCGGCCAGCTGGTCGGCGTCCATCTCGCCCAGACCCTTGTAGCGTTGGATGTCCGGGTTGTAGGAGATGTGGCGGCGGTCCAGGTCGGCGAGCTTGCCGGCGAGCTCGTCGTCCGAATACGTGTAGATGTACTCGCCCTTGTGCGAACCGGCGAGCGCGATGCGGTGCAGCGGCGGCACGGCCGCGTACACGTGGCCGTGCTCGATGAGCGGGCGCATGTAGCGGTAGAACAGGGTGAGCAGCAGGATGCGGATGTGCGCGCCGTCCACGTCGGCATCGGTCATCATGATGACCTTGTTGTAGCGCGCCTGTTCGATGTCGAAGCTCTGGCCGCTTCCGGCGCCCACCACCTGGATGATGGCCGCGCACTCCTTGTTCGACAGCATCTGCGTGATCGACGCCTTCTGCACGTTGAGGATCTTGCCTCGGATCGGCAGGAGCGCCTGGAACCCGGAGTTGCGGGCCGCCTTCGCGGTGCCGAGCGCGGAGTCGCCCTCGACGATGAACAGTTCGGCCACGTCGTCGTTGCCCGGCTGGCAGTCGGACAGCTTCGACGGCATCGACGCGGATTCGAGCGCGTTCTTGCGGCGCGTGACCTCCTTGGCCTTGCGCGACTGGACGCGGGCGTGCATCTCGCCGACGATCTTCTCGAGCACGCGCGCCGACTGCTCCTTGTAGCCACGCTTGGCGCCGATGATCATCTCGCCGAACTGCTTGTCGGTCATGCGGGTGACGATTGGCTTGACCTGCGCGGTGCCGAGCACGTCCTTGGTCTGGCCCTGGAACTGGGGTTCGGCGATGCGCACGGTGACGACGGCCACGAGTCCGGCCATGATGTCGTCGCGTTCGACGCGCATGTGCTGGTCCTTGAGGTTCACCTTGAGCTTGCGCGCGTTCGCCTCGACGGCCTTGCGCACCTGCCGGGTGATCGAGTTCATCAGTCCGTCGACGTGCATGCCGCCGCCCGGCGTCTCGATGATGTTGACGAAGCTGCGCATCACCGTGTCGTAGCCGTTCACCCACCTGAGGGCGATGTCGACGCCGCAGGTGCGCGTCACGTTCTGGGCGTGCAGTTCGCCGTTCTCGCCGACGGCCTGCGTCTCCTCCTCATAGGTGCCTTCGCCCTGGATGCGCCAGATGTCGGAGATGGGCTCGCCGTGGGAGAGGAAGTCGACGAAGTCCCTGACGCCGCCGGTGTGGAGGAACTCCTCGACGCGGGCGTGCGTGTGCGCGGCGGCGTCGGCCTGCGCCACGGCGACCGCATCGGACGGGGCGGAATCCCCCGACGTGACGGCGACGGATGCGGCGGCATCGGCCTCCGCCTCGGATCCGGTTTCGGCCGCGGCGTCGACCTCGGCTGGCGCGGCCACGTCGACCTCGCGCATCTCGTCGAGCGACGCGTCGCCCGTTTCGGGCACGTTCTCGTCGATGACGGTGATCTTGAGGCCCGGCACGAGGAAGCTGGTCTGGCGCACGCGGTCGATGAGCTGCTCGTAGGAGAACTCGGCGGTGCTGTTGAAGATCTCCTTGTCCGCCCAGTAGCGGATGCGCGTGCCGGTGCGCTTGGCGGGCACCTTGCCGACGATCTCGAGCTCGGTGGGCCGGTTCTTGCGCGTGCGCTTGAACGGCGAGTCCGGCGAGGGATTCGCCGGGTCGGCGTCCGCGTACACGCCCGGATGGCCCTGGTGGAACGACATGTGGTGCGTGAGCCCGTCGCGGTCCACCCACACGTCGAGACGGGAGCTCAACGCGTTGACGACCGACGAGCCGACGCCGTGCAGGCCGCCGACCGCGTTGTACGAGGAGTTGCCGAACTTCGCGCCGGCGTGCAGCTTGGTGAGCACAACCTCCACGCCGGTGAGCTTGGTCTTCGGCTCCTTGTCGACCGGGATGCCGCGGCCGTCGTCCGCCACCTCGATCGACCCGTCGGTGTGCAGCGTCACGACGATGTTCGTGCAGAACCCGGCCAACGCCTCGTCGACGGAATTGTCGATGATCTCCCACAGGCAGTGCATGAGGCCCTGCGAGTCGGTGGTGCCGATGTACATGCCCGGACGCTTGCGCACCGCATCCAGGCCCTCAAGGACGGCCAGGTCCTTGGCGCCGTATTCCTCTTTCGCCATAATCCCCTAGTGTTGAACGATGGTTGGTCGGCGGCCGCCGATCACTGATCCAGGAAGTCGCGCAGCGTCTGCGAACGGGACGGGTGGCGCAGCTTCGACATGGTCTTCGACTCGATCTGGCGGATGCGTTCGCGGGTCACGCCGTACACGCGGCCGATGTCGTCGAGGGTCTTCGGCTGGCCGTCCTCGAGGCCGTAGCGCATCTTGATGACGCCGGACTCGCGCGGCGAAAGGGTCTCAAGCACGCTCTTGAACTGCTCCTGGAGCAGCGAGAACGCGACCGCGTCGGACGGGGCGATGGCGTCGGTGTCCTCGATGAGGTCGCCGAACTCGGAGTCGCCGTCCTCGCCGAGCGGGGTGTGCAGCGAGATCGGCTCGCGGCCGTACTTCTGCACCTCCTGCACCTTCTCGACCGGCATGTCGAGCTCGCGCGCCAGCTCGTCCGGCGTGGGCTCGCGGCCGAGATCCTGCAGCATCTGGCGCTGCACGCGGGAGAGCTTGTTGATGACCTCCACCATGTGCACGGGCACGCGGATGGTGCGCGCCTGGTCGGCCATGGCGCGGGTGATGGCCTGGCGGATCCACCAGGTCGCGTACGTGGAGAACTTGAAGCCCTTCTTCCAGTCGAACTTCTCGACGGCGCGGATCAGGCCCAGGTTGCCCTCCTGGATGAGGTCGAGGAAGAGCATGCCGCGGCCGGTGTAGCGCTTGGCGAGGGAGACGACGAGTCGCAGGTTGGCCTCGAGCAGGTGGTCCTTGGCCTTCTTGCCGTCGTTCGCCGCCCACTTGAGCTCGCGCTTGCGCTTGAAGTCCATCGTGTCGCCCTCGGTGTCCAGCAGGTGCTGGGCGTACAGGCCGGCCTCGATGCGCTCGGACAGGTCGACCTCCTGCTCGGCGTTCAGCAGGTTGACGCGGCCGATCTGCTTGAGGTAGTCCTTGACCGGGTCGGCGGTGGCGCCGGCGGTGATCACGCGGCGCTTCGGGTTGCCGATCTTGCCGCCGCGGCGGCGCGGACGCGGCTCGTAGTCGTCGTCATCGTCGCGCACGACGAAGGCGCCCTTCTGCTTGGGCTCCTCCACCTCGGCGGGCTTGTCGTCCTCGTCGTCGTCCTCGGAGTCGTCGTCATCGTCGAGGTCGTCGTCGGAGTCCTCGTCCTCCGCGTCGTCCGACTCGTCGTCGACGTCGTCGCCGTCCAGGTCCTCGTCGAGATCGTCGAGGTCGTCGACGTCGAGATCGTCCTTCTCGTCGTCCAGCTCGTCGACCTCGTCCGCCTCGACCGGCTTCGCCGGCTCGTCCTTCTTCCTGCGCGGACGCTTCGCGGCGGGCTTGCGTGCCGTGGTCTTCGCGGCCGTCTTCTTCGCGGCCGTCCTGCGCGCGGTGCTGGCTTTCTTGGCGGCGGCGGGCTTCGTGTCCTTGGTGTCCTCGGTCTTGTCGCCGGCCGTCGTGCTCTTGGTAGCCAAACTTATCCTCCTCGCGGTTCCTCGCCCCGCCTCATATACCACATGGGCACACTTCTGGCAAGGGCAAATCGTCAACTATGTGAGTAAACCACCCCATAGGGACGATTATTCCCGTCGCGAAGGAATCCGCGCGCCGCGGGGACGGGCCGCATGCTCACACGCAGCTGCACGCCGGACCGAGCCCGCGTTCGGCCGCGCCCAGCACGATCGCCGCCAGCGTGCACCCCTCGTCGGCCGCGAGCGAGCGCAGCGCGTAGACTGGCGCGCGGCAGTCGCCCAGCCACCACAGCACGTAGGCGATGGCGGCGAACGGCTGCGCCGTCATCGACAGCGGCATCAGGCAGGCCATAGCGGAGAACATCGTCACCCCCGCCCGGCAGCGGTCCATGTCCGGCCCGTCGTCGCCCTCGAACGCCGCGGTCATCAGATCGCGCACCAGGGCGGAGACGGGAGGCGTGCGCGGCCGCGACAGTATGGCCATCAGCGTGTCCCTGTCGCAGGCGGCGCGGTCGACGATCAGCGACAGGATCAGCGCGTCGCGCATCGCCAGCACCTCGTGCATGCCGACGGCGATCGCGGCCATGGTCTCCTCGTCGAGGTCGACGCGGCCGTGGTCGATGTTGTCGAGCCACTCGTCGAGCGGCCCGTCCATCCATTCGTTGTTGCCGGCCTCGGGGCCGCGCTCGCGCCGCTCCTCGCGCAGCTGGCCGACGAGACCGTCGATCACGTCCCCGTCGAGCTCGTCGAGCCCATCGAGGAACTCCCGGCACTCGTCGGGGCTGTCGGCGTGCACGGGGCGATGGGCCCGTCCTTCCGCGCCCGGCGAGGCGTCCTTCCTTCTGCGTCGGTGTCGTGTCATGGCATCCTCCTTGATGTTCGATTGGTCGGCGGCCGCGGGGTCCCGCGGCCGTGATGCCAGTATGACTGCCAGGGCGTGGCCGGCGCACGCCCCGCGGGCAATGTGGATAACACCCCGTCGGGCCTTTGCCGGAGCCGATTCCGCATCCGGTTGTTTTCGGCGGTCATTGTGGATAACTTAGAGGCATGGATTTGAGAGCTCTTGACAGGTCCCTGATCGAACCGCGCATCGCCGCCCTGGTGGCCGAACGGGCCGGCGTGCCCGCCGAGGACGCCGCCGGCGCGGACTCCCCCATCCCCGCCGCCTGCCGGTCGATGATGGACGCGGTCGTGGGCCAGGGCGTGACGTCCAGCGAAGGCGGCAAGCGCCTGCGCGCGCTGCTCGCCCTCGCCGCGTACGACGCGTTCGGCGGCGACCCGGCGGCACGCGACGCGATGGTGGACATGGCGTGCGCGATCGAGGTGTTCCAGACGGCCGCGCTCGTGCACGACGACATCATCGACGACTCCGACCTGCGCCGCGGCAAGCCGAGCGCGCACCGGGCGCTGGAGGACCGGACGGGGGACGCGGCGATCGGCCGCGGCCTGGGGCTCATGCTCGGCGACCTCCTGGCCACCGCATGCGTCGACATCGCCAACAGCGCGGCCGGGCGGCTCGCCGACCCGTCCGCGCTGGTCGCCGCGTTCCTCACCATGCAGCGCGAGGTGGAGATCGGCCAGATCCTCGACCTGGCGGTCGAACAGGCGTCGCTGGACGACCCGCGCGCCCTGGCCGAGGCGTCGCTCGGCGTGTTCCGATGGAAGACGGCGAGCTACACGACGATCGCGCCGCTCGAACTCGCCCTGCTCGCGGCCGGCGCGGAACGCGGCGAGGCGCGCGCCCGGGCGCTTTCCGTGGGCGTGCCGCTGGGACTCGCCTTCCAATTGGAGGACGATCTGATCGACGTGGTCGGGTCGAGCCGGACGAGCGGCAAGCCGGTGGGCGGCGACATCCGCGAGGGCAAGCGCACAGTGCTCCTCGCCGACGCGCTCGAGGCCGGCTCGGACGCGGAGCACGACGAGCTCGCCGCGATGTTCCGCGCGCCGGAACGCGACGAGGCGGACGTGCGCCGCGCCATCGGACTGTTCTCCTCGACCGGCGCCGTGATGCGTTCACGCGAACGCATCACGCGCCTGTGGGAGCGTTCGCTCGCCGCGATCGACGCGCTTGGGCTCGACGGGGACTCCCGCAGGCGCCTCGTGGACGCGTGCGCGCGTTTCGTGCCGGACGTGGCCGAACGCTAGAGTGGGACGGCAGGGGATGGGCCGCGGCGACATGTCGTCCACGGGCGCATCCCGGTGATTTTTCGTGAGTGACGTAAGGACACGGACGCAATCCTATGAGTGAAGCCGCAAACACCCCCGTAGGCCAGGTGATCGAAGGCCGCTACCGCGTCGTGCGCCAGATCGCGCAGGGCGGCATGGCGACGGTGTACGAGGCGCAGGACGAACGGCTCGGACGCACGGTGGCCATCAAGATGATGCACACGCAGCTCGCGCAGGGACCGCACCGCGACCAGTTCCTCGAACGCTTCCGCCGCGAGGCGAGATCCGCCGCGCGCATCGCCAACCCGCACGTCGTGCAGGTGTATGACGCCGGCGAATCCGATGGGCGCGCCTATCTGGTCATGGAGTACGTGCACGGCGTGAACCTGCGCCATGAGATGAACGGCCAGGGCGTGTTCAGCGTGCGCCAGACGCTGCGCATCGTCGCCGAGACGCTCGACGGCCTGTCGAGCGCGCATCAGGTGAACGTGGTGCACCGCGACATCAAGCCGGAGAACATCATGCTCAACGACCGCGGCCGCGTGCAGATCACCGACTTCGGTCTGGCGAAGGCCACCTCGCAGGCGACACTCTCCTCCACCGGCATGCTGCTCGGCACCGCCGCCTACCTGCCGCCGGAGACGATCGAACGCAACGAGGCGACGCCGCAGGGGGACCTGTACGCGGTGGGCATCATGGCGTGGGAGATGCTCGTCGGCCAGGTGCCGTTCATCTCCGACAATCCCGTCACCCTCGTCTTCAAGCACGTCCACGAGGACGTGCCGTCCCTCACCGTGCCGTGCCCGGGCATCGATCCGTCCGTGGCGCGGTTCGTCGCGCATCTGACCGCGCGCTCGATCGACGCGCGTCCCGCCGACGCGACGGCCGCGGCGGCGGAACTGCGCGACGTGATGCGCGGTCTCACGGTGGAGGCATGGCAGTACCGTCGCCCCGACGCGGAACCGGCCGGCGACGCGACGTCCAGTGAGGCGACGGTTCCCGTCGCGGGTCGCGCGGCCGCCGGCGCCGCCGCGGTCGGCGCGCGGCTCGCCGGCGCGGGACTGCCGCCCGCTCCCCCGGTCGCGCCGTCGCCGCAACCGCCGATGCCGCCGATGCCGCCCGAACATGACGTGACGGACGAGACGACGCACGACGACGCGCACGGCGAGACGGAACCGCAGCCGACGCGTGCCCTGCCGCAGACCCTGCAACCGGCGGCGGAGGCCACCGTGACGCTGCCGCCCGCGACCACCATGGAGCCGGCAGCGACGCAGGTGCTCGCCCCCGTGGCCGAACCGAAGGAGACGCAGGCGCTCAGCCTGTTCGATTTCGAGGACAAGCCCGCCGCGCCGCGCACCACGGCCGCCGACGCGCAGGCGACGGCGAACGCCGAGACCGTCGCGCTGCAGCCGGTGGCAGACGACGCGCAGGGCACGACGCCGGTGCCGCGTGCCGTCACGCCGCTCGCCGGCACGGACGGCGCGGCCGCGACCGTCGCGGACCAGCCGGCGGCCCCACGCGTCGGCACGACCGCCATGCCCCCGGCCGATCCCGCCGACGCGACGGCTGCCGGCACGAGGAAAGGCCACGGCAAGGCCATCGTCATCACGCTCGTCACGCTGCTCGTCGTGGCGCTCGCGGCGGGCGGAGGCGGCGCATGGTGGTACTACCGCGGACCGGGAAGCTACTGGGAGCTGCCGAAGCCGGACGACGTGACCTGCGAGGAGAACCGGGCGTGCACGCTGGAAGGCGCCGCATGGAAGACGTACGAGGGCACGCTCAAGGTGCTGGGCATCCCCTACAAGACGTCGACCGCATACAGCGACACCATCGAGGAAGGGCACATCATCCTCGCGACGCTGCACGGGAAGGACGCCGAGGTGAACACGCACGTGAGCAAGCGCGACACCCCCACGATGAGGGTGGTCGTGTCCCGCGGCGTGAGGATGGCGACCATCCCCGACGACATCCTCGACCCGAACTCGGCGAACGGCAAGGCCCCGCTCGACGCATTGAGCAAGGCCGGATTCACGAACGTGAAACACGACCAGTCGAAGGACGTGTACTCGGAGACGCTGCCCGAAGGCGCGACCCTGAGCATCTCCCCCGACCCGGGCACCACGCTCAAGCACAACGCGGAGATCGACGTGGCCCTGTCGAAGGGCCCGATGCCCGTCACCATGCCCGACATCGTCGGACGCACGAAGGACGAGGCCGCCACCGCGCTCGACGACCTCAAGCTCAAGGCGAACTGGAGCGAGGAGTACAGCGACACGATCGACTCCGGCAAGGTGATCTCCTCGTCCGTCGCGAAGGACACGCAGCTGCACTGGGGCGACTCGGTGGACGTGGTCGTCTCGAAGGGACCGGAGATGGTGACCATCCCGGACGTGCGCGGCAAGACCTACGACGAGGCATCCAAGACGCTGGAGGCGCTCGGCCTCGAGGTGAAGAAGTCGGCGCCGCTCGGCGACGTGACGCACACGGTGCGCCTGCAGAGCCCCGACCCGGGCCAGCAGGTGCGAGTGCGCGACGAGAAGGGCAACAAGACGGTCGTCACGCTCACCGTGGTGTGAGCGATACGTGGTGCGCGGGCAGTGCGCGGGCGTGGTGTGAACGCGGTACGCGAAACCCCCTCAGTCCGGCTTCGCCGGCCAGCTCCCCCTGAAGGGGGCGCAGGATTGTGTCTCCTTGCGCCCCCTTCAGGGGGAGCTGTCGTCCTACGGACGACTGAGGGGGTTCTTGGCGGAGACGGACTCCGTCACGCGGCGGCCGCTTCGGCCTCCTTCTTGGCCTTGAGCTCGGCCTTGACCTTCTGCGCGTATTCGGGCACGTACTCCTGACCGCTGAGCTTCTGGATCTCGGCGGTCAGATGGTCGGTCAGGGAACGCAGGTCGTCGTGCGTGATCTCGTCGGCGGGCTTCCTCTCCACGTGGATCGGCTTGCCGTAGATCACCTGCGTCCTGCCCTTCTTCGGAATCGACGTGCCGATCGGCTGGAGCTTGTCGGAGCCGATGAGCGCGGTCGGCACGATCGGGCAGCCGGTCTCAAGCGCGAGGCGGGCCACGCCCGTGTGCCCCTTGTACAGGCGGCCGTCGGGACTGCGCGTGCCCTCGATGTGGATGCCGAACAGGTGGCCGTCCTCGATGATCTCGCGCGCATGCTCGAGCGCGCCCAGCGACTTGTTGCCGCCGGAACGGTCGACAGGGAACACGCCCACGGACGTGAACCACCACTTCTTGAACTTGCCCTTGATCCCCTTGCCCTCGAAATACTCGGCCTTGCCCATGAAATGCACCATGCGCGGGCAGGTGATCGGGATGAGCGCGTCGTCGATGACGGCCAGATGGTTGGCCGCGATGATCGCCCCGCCCTTGCGCGGGATGTTCTCCAGTCCCTTGGCCGTGGGGCCGAGGCGACGGCGAGCGATGGGACCGAACACTTTGACGAAGAACCAGTAGAGCACTTGGCGTTTCCCTCCCCGCGCAGGCCATGGCCGCGCATTAGAGTGGTATATATGACTGACCTCAACAATACCAATGCGGGCGACGAGCGGCCAACCCCCACGCCGGATGGCGACGACCGCAAGGGAGACTCGGCGGCGAAGCCGGACCTCGGCAATCTCGACGCGGCGTGGGCGGCATTCGAGGCGGAGCACAAGGACGAGCTCAAGTCGGTAGCGTCGTCGCGCAACGCGAAACGCTTCGAGAAGCACGCGGAACGCCGCGAGAAGGAACGGCTCATCGACATCGACGACCTGGCTCCCGACGCGTTCTCGCGCACGGGAGCCAGCCATGGGCCGCGCGATTTCACCGGTTCCAGCTGGCTCGACACGGACAGGGTGATGGACTCCTACGATGACGGCGGCTTCACTCCCCCGAACCCCGAGATCGGCCCGGTGAGGCGTTCGACGCTCGTATGCTGGATCCTGCTCGTCGTCGGACTCGTCGGCTCGGTCGCCACGATGTTCATCCCCGGCATCGGCTCGGTGCCGATTCTGGGATGGCTGCTGAGCTTCGTGTTCAGCATGTGCACGATCATCGGCCTCGGCGGGCTCATCGGCAAGATCCTGAACCGCAAGCGGCAGACCGGCGACCGCGGCGGCTATTTCGACGACGGCGCGCGTGTGTGACACTCTCGACGCGGACTTGTCCACGTAGGTCATCGTTGTCTTGGGCGTCTCGCCGGCGAGCGTCGGGATGGGCCGGGGCGCCGAAGACGCCTCGGGGATGACGATGCCCCGGCCGCCGGGTGGCGGTCGGGGCATCGGGAACGAGTGCGTCCGGGAACGGCTTGGGCCGTGCCGGCAATCAGGTCAGGCCTTGGCCTGCGCGACGGCGATCCACTTGTCGAACAGCGCCGAGGCCTTGCCGGAGTCGACGGTCTTCTCGGCGAGCGCGTACGCCTCGCGGAAGCGCTCGGCGAGCGTGCCGTCGGAGACCAGATGGCCGTCGGCGACGATGGCGGACGCGGCGTTGAGCAGCGCGGTGGTGCGGGCGGGAATGTCCTTGCCGGCGAGGAAGTCGCGGAACGCCTGGGCGTTGACCTCGGGCTCACCGCCCTTGAGCGTCGTGACGTCGATCTTCTCCAGTCCCAGTTCGACGGTCGGGTCGAACTCGGTCTCAGTGACCTTGCCGTCGCGGATCTCCCACACGGAGACCGGACCGGTGGGCGCGAGCTCGTCGAGGCCCTCATGGGAGGTGTACACCATGCCGGACTGGCCGTTGGCGGCGTACACGGCGGCCATGATCGGGCTCACCTCGCGCTTGGCGCAGCCGATGGCCACGTGCGAGGGCTTGGCCGGGTTGGTGAGGGGGCCGAGCACGTTGAACACGCACGGGATGCCGAGCGCGGCGCGGATCGGGCCGACGAAGCGCATGGCCGGGTGGAAGGTGCGGGCGAACGCGAAGGTGATGCCCACCTCGTCGCCGACCTCGGCGACCGCCTCGGGCTTCAGCTCAAGCGGCAGGCCGAGCTTCTCGAGCACGTCGGCGGCACCGCACTTCGAAGAGGCGGCGCGGTTGCCGTGCTTGACGATCTTCACGCCCGCCGCCGCGGCCACGACCGAACCCATCGTGGACAGGTTCACGGTGGAGAAGCCGTCGCCACCGGTGCCGACGATGTCGGTGGTCTCGCCGGAGACGTTCAGCGGTACCGCATGCGACACCATGGCCTTGGCCGCACCGGACACCTCCTCGGGGGTGAGCCCCAGCTGCTGCTGCATAGCGAGCGCGGCGCCCACGGCGGCCGGGTTCGCGTTGCCCTTCATCAGATCATCGACGAACCATTCGGACTCCCCGGCACTCAGATGGTCTCCCCCGACCAGCTTGGTGAGAATCGACTTCCATGTGATCTCTGCCATTGTTCCTCCTTGGCGCGCGTGCAGCGCGACCGATTCACCAGTAACGCCGCTCATTGTAGTGGCCTCGGGTTTCCTCCCGCCGGAACTTCCATATAGCAGAACGCACGGCGGCACATACGGCACGCGTATACGGAAGCGGCGGCTCCCGCCCGAAGGCAGGAACCGCCGCTCATCGAAGGACGGACGTCACATCATGGACGTCACTTCTCGTTCTGGCCGTGGCACATCTTGTACTTGCGGCCCGAACCGCACGGGCACGGGGCGTTGCGGCCGGTGCCCGGGAACGTGCGGCCGTCGGCCCACGGGGTCTTCAGCTCCTCGCTCTTCGGACGCTTGTTGGCCGGGACCTTGCCCTCGGCGTGGCTGATCGGCGCGGGGCCGGAGATGGCGGACGTGGTCTCGCCGGCCTCGGACGCCTTCGCGGCCTCGGCGATGGCCTCCTTCTCGGTCTCGTCCTGCTCGGACTCCTCCTCGACCTCGCCTTCGGCGGCCTCGGCCTCGGTCTCGCCGTCCTCGTCGGGGCCGGCGGCCTCGGTGGCGGTGGTGATGCCGAGCTCGCTTTCGGTGGCGTCGACTGCCGCGTCCTCATCGGATTCGGTGGTCGTGTCCTCGGTGCGGGCGACCTCGCGGATGTCCACGTGGAAGAGCAGCTGGACGGACTCCTCCTTGATGGCCTCGACCATCGAGTTGTACATCTGGTAGCCTTCGCGCTGGTATTCGACCAGCGGGTCGCGCTGGCCCATGCCGCGCAGGCCGATGCCGTCCTTGAGGTAGTCCATCTCGTACAGGTGCTCGCGCCACTTGCGGTCGAGCACGGCGAGCACGACGCGGCGCTCGAGCTGGCGCAGGCCCTCGGCCCCGAGCGTCTCCTCGAACTCGGCGTACTTGGCCTTCGCGTCGGCGACGATCACGTCGCGCACCGCCTCGACGGCCTTCTCGCCCTTCTTGCCTTCGGCGGCCTCCTTGACCTCGTCGACGGTCACCTCGGTCGGAATCACGGTGTTGAGCGCCTTGAACAGGCCCTCCCAATCCCAGTCCTTCGGCTTGTCGGAGCCGTTGTTGGCACCCTTGACGTAGCTGGTGACGGTGTCGGAGATGAAGCGCAGGATGTCCTCGTGGATATCCTCGCCCTTGAGCACGGCCTGGCGCTCGGAGTAGATGACGGTGCGCTGCTTGTTCATCACGTCGTCGTACTTGAGCACGTTCTTACGGATCTCGAAGTTCTGCGACTCGCGCGCCTTCTGCGCAGTGCGCACGCCCTTGGAGACGCTCTTCGCGTGGATCGGCTCGCCCTCCGGCAGGCCCTTGGCCATGACGCGGGCGACGAGCTGCGTGTTGAACAGGCGCATCAGGTCGTCCTCGAGGGACAGGTAGAAGCGGGACTCGCCCGGATCGCCCTGACGGCCGGAACGGCCGCGCAGCTGGTTGTCGATGCGGCGGGACTCGTGGCGTTCGGTGCCGAGCACGTACAGGCCGCCGAGCTTCTTGACCTCCTCATGCTCGTCCTTGACCTGCGCCTTGACCTCGGCGAGGGTGCCCGGCCAACGCTTCTCGTACTCCTCCGGGGTGTCCTCCGGGGAGTAGCCCTCGGACTTGAGCTTGGCGTCGGCGAGGAACTCGACGTTGCCGCCGAGCATGATGTCGGTACCACGGCCGGCCATGTTGGTGGCCACGGTGACGGCGCCCTTGCGGCCGGCGACCGCGACGACCGCGGCCTCCTTCTCATGCTGCTTCGCGTTGAGCACCTGGTGCGGGATCTTGGCGACGTCGAGCAGCGTGGAGACGACCTCGGAGCTCTCGACGGAGGCGGTGCCGAGCAGCACCGGCTGGCCCTTGGCGTGACGGGCGGCCACGTCCTTGACGATGGCGGCGAGCTTCTCCTTCTTGGTGCGGAAGATGAAGTCGTCCTTGTCCTGGCGGATCATCGGGCGGTTCGTCGGAATCGGCAGCACGCCCAGCTTGTAGGTGCTCATGAACTCGGCTGCCTCGGTCTCGGCGGTACCGGTCATGCCGGCGAGCTTGTCGTACATGCGGAAGTAGTTCTGCAGCGTGATGGTCGCGAACGTCTGGTTCTCGGCCTTGACCTCGACGCCCTCCTTCGCCTCGATGGCCTGGTGCAGGCCCTCGTTGTAGCGACGGCCGGGCAGGATGCGGCCCGTGTGCTCGTCGACGATGAGCACCTCGCCGTGGGTGACGACGTAGTCGCGGTCGCGCAGGAACAGCTCCTTCGCCTTGATCGCGTTGTTGAGGTAGCCGATGAGCGCGGTGTTGCTCGGCTCGTAGAGGTTGTCGATGCCGAGGAAGTCCTCGACCTTGGTGATGCCCGGATCCTTGATGCCGACGACCTTCTTCTTCTCGTCGACCTCGTAGTCCTCGTCGCGGGTGAGCTTGAGGACCAGCTTGGCGAAGGTGCGGTACCAGCGGGTCACGTCGCCTTCGGCCGGGCCGGAGATGATGAGCGGGGTGCGGGCCTCGTCGATGAGGATGGAGTCGACCTCGTCGACGATGGCGTAGTGGTGGCCGCGCTGCACCAGCTCGCTCTTCTCCCACGCCATGTTGTCGCGCAGATAGTCGAAGCCGAACTCGTTGTTCGTGCCGTAGGTGATGTCCGCGTTGTACTGCTTGCGGCGTTCGGCCGGCTTCTGCTCGGTGATGATGCAGCCGACGTTGAGGCCCAGGAAGCGGTAGATGCGTCCCATGAGCTCGCTCTGGTAGCTGGCGAGGTAGTCGTTGACGGTGACCACGTGCACGCCCTTGCCCTCGAGCGCGTTGAGGTAGCTCGGCAGCGTGGCGACGAGGGTCTTGCCTTCACCGGTCTTCATCTCGGCGATGTTGCCCCAGTGCAGGGCGGCGCCGCCCATGAGCTGCACGTCGAAGTGGCGCTGGCCGAGGGTGCGCTTCGAGACCTCGCGCACGGTGGCGAACGCCTCGGGCATGATGTCGTCGAGCTTCTTGCCGTTGTCCAGCTGCTGCTTGAACTTCGGGGTCTGCGCCTTGAGCTCCTCGTCGGAGAGCGCCGAGATTTCGTCCTCGAGCGCGTTCACGGCCTTCGCGACGTTCTCGAGTTTCTTGATCTGCCGGCCCTCGCCCATGCGCAGTGCCTTGTCAACGATATCTACCACTGTTCGCTCCTGTGTCGTTACCTTGGACCGCCCATCCGACGCGGCCCGCGCGGCCTGGACCGCACGTCCGTGTCGCGCCTGCGCGGACACACTGCCGATTATCTTACGCGATAATCGCGATAAGCCCGCACATTTTCCTCATATTCGGCGGCCTTTTTCGCCGACGGCCGGCGGGAGGACGCCAACGAAACCGTTTTCCGTCCCGCACGCATCGGGCCGCGCATACGATGAGGGGGCCGCGCCACCATGGGCGCGGCCCCCTCATCGGTCAATCGTGTCGGATGCGTCGAATCGACGTCACTCGGCGGCCTTCACGTTCTCCGGGGTGTCGATCTCGAACACACCGTAGCTCCAGCCGTGACGGTGGTAGACGACGGACGGACGGCCGGTCTCCTTGTTGACGAACAGGAAGAAGTCGTGTCCGATCAGCTCCATCTCGTACAGCGCCTCGTCGATGCTCATCGGCTCGGCGATGTGAAGCTTGCGACGGATGACGATCGGGGTGTCGCCCACCTGGACCTCGACGGACTCGCCGGGGCCGAGATCCGAGGCGACGGCCGCGGCCGGGCTGTTGTTCGGCTCCTCCTCCGGAGCCTCCTCCTCGACGACCGGCGGCTCGACGACGCCCATGTCCACCGGGACGGGGTTCGTGTAGCCGCGGCGGTGGTCCTTGCGGCGGTCGCGCGTGCGGCGCAGACGCAGCGTCAGCTTGTCCATCGCCAGGTCGAGCGCGCTGAACTCGTCGGCGCTCGATGCCTCGGCGCGCACCACGGTGCGGCCGGCGATGATGGTGATCTCCACGCGCTTGGCGGTATCCGCCTGACGCGGGTTGCCCTCATGCGACAGCACCACCTGGGCGCGCTGCGCATCGGGCGCGATAGCGGTCACACGATTCATCTTGTTCTCTACGACATCACGGAACCTGGGCTTGACCTGCGTGTGACGTCCGGTAACGACGATTTCCATGTGGACCTCCCTTAACTCAAGCGGTTGCCCGCTATTTGCGTTCCGTACGGCGTCTTCACCGTCCGGGTACGCCCCATTCTAGACGAACCGGGCGTTAACGGCGGGAGAACTCGCGGAAAGAATACCGGTTCTTCGTCATTTCCCCGACGCATGCGTGCAACATCCGCGTGATTGCATGGATTCCGCATGGACGGGAGCCGACGCGCCCCGCGTGTCTTCCAGCGTCCGTCGAGGCGACGTGTCGGACGGTCGTGTATAGTTGTGCGGTCGAGACCCCTTGATGGCCGCGGCCCAGGTCCCGCATGGGACTCGGGCTGAGGAACTTCCGGGCTCCGCAGAGCACGATGGCGGATAACGTCCGCCCAGGGCGACCTGAGAGATAGCGCAGCAGAGAACAGACCGCCCGTCCTCGACGGGTAAGGGTGAAACGGCGGTGTAAGAGACCACCGGACCCCTGGCAACAGCGGGCCGCATGGCAAGCCTCATCGGGAGCAAGGCCAAGCAGATGGCGGTAAGGGCTGCTCGCCCGTGCCATCGGGTAGGCTGCTAGAGCCTGGCGGCGACGTCAGGTCGAGATGGATGGCCATCCGTGCCGCGCGTTCGCGCACGGCACGACAGAACCCGGGGTATAAGGGGTCTCACCTCAATTCCTGATTCCCGCTCGCGGTTCCGACGGATACGACGGAACGATGGGCCATGATGGCCCCGGGCGGAGCGACGGTTCACCGGAACAGTTCCGACGCGACGCGACGCAGCGTCTCCGCGTCATGTCCCTTGCGCCCGCCTGCCGACCAGAACCGGCGCATGCGCACCTGACGGTCGAGCCCTTCGGTCTTGCGGGCGACCTTGCGTCCCAGCTCCCATGCGGCGTCCTCGAAGGCGCCGTCGGCGTCGGCCTCGCCGGCGACCTCCTCGGCCATCGACCGCGCGACGCCCTTGCGCGTCAGTTCCGCGACGGCGCCGCGCCGGCCCATCATCCTGCCCACGCAGTAGCGCATCGCGCTTTCGGCGTATTCACGATCGTCGAGCAGACGCACCTGGATCAGACGGTCGATGACGCCGTCGACCACATCCTCCTCGTAGCCTTTGCCCAGCAGACGGTCGCGAAGCGCGCCGGATGCGCGCGGGGCCGCATCGAGCAGGCGCAACGCCGCCTCGCGGCAGGCGTCGAAATCCGCGGCCCCGTCGCGAGCGGTGTCACCGGGGGAGGTGTCACCGGATGTTCCGGGCACATCGTCCCGCGCCGCGGGGATGGGAGGCTTCCCCATCCCCGCGAGAAACGACTCGGCGCTGATCACGTCAGGCCTTGGCCGTCGTCTTGGCGTCCGCCGACGGCTTCGCCGAGGTCTTCGCCGGCGCCTTCGCGGACTCGTTGGATTCGCTGGCGGCCACCGACTCGGTGTTCGCGTCGGCCTCGGAGGCGGCCTTGGTGGCGTCGTCCTCGGCGAACTGGTCGGTCGGCTGGATGAGGCCGAACTCGGCCTTGACCTTGTTCTCGATCTCCTCGGTGATGGCCGGATTGTCCTTGAGGAACTGGCGCACCTTCTCGCGGCCCTGGCCGAGCTGGTCGCCGTCGTAGGTGAACCAGGAACCGGACTTCTTGACGACGCCGACCTGGATGGCCATGTCGAGCGCGGAACCCTCGCGCGAGATGCCCTCGCCGTAGAGCATGTCGAATTCGGCGGACTTGAAGGGCGGGGCCATCTTGTTCTTGACGACCTTGACGCGCGTGCGGTTGCCGATGGCCTCCTCGCCGTTCTTGATGGTCTGGATGCGGCGGATGTCGAGACGCACCGAGGAGTAGAACTTCAGCGCCTTGCCGCCGGTGGTGGTCTCCGGGCTACCGAAGAACACGCCGATCTTCTCGCGCAGCTGGTTGATGAAGATGGCGGTGGTGCCCGCCTGGGCGAGCGCGCCGGTCATCTTGCGCAGCGCCTGGCTCATCAGCCTGGCCTGCAGGCCCACGTGGCTGTCGCCCATGTCGCCGTCGATTTCGGCCTTGGGCACGAGGGCGGCGACCGAATCGACGACGATCACGTCGAGCGCGCCGGAACGGATGAGCATGTCGGCGATCTCCAGCGCCTGCTCGCCGTTGTCCGGCTGGGAGACGATGAGGGAGTCGGTGTCGACGCCGAGCTTGCGGGCGTACACCGGGTCGAGCGCGTGCTCCGCGTCGATGAACGCGGCCACGCCGCCCTTGCGCTGCGCGTTGGCGACCACGTGCAGCGCAAGTGTGGTCTTGCCCGACGATTCGGGGCCGTAGATCTCGATGACGCGCCCCTTGGGCAGGCCGCCGATGCCGAGGGCCATGTCGAGGGCGAGCGAGCCGGTGGGGATGACCTCCACGTTCTGTTCGGGACGGTCGCCGAGCCTCATCGCCGATCCCTTGCCGAAGCTCTTCTCCACCTGCGCCAGCGCGGTGTCGAGCGCGGCCTTGCGGCGCGCGTCGAGATCGTCCTTGCCGCCGGCCGTCTGCCCTTTGCCCGATGCGGCGCCCGTCTTCTGTGCCATGATGTCCTCCTTCGCGGTTGCGGCGGATCTGCCGTTCCCACGGTATGGGACCGACCCGGGCCACGGCAAGACGGGACCGCCCCTGTGGTCGGAGCCCCTCCCCCGCCCGCATCTCATACGACGCGGGGAAGACGGCGAACCCAATCGGGACAACGGTTCCGGCCCGCAACGCGGCAACGCCACGCGCAACGCAGTTGGTTATCGCTGTGGATAACTATAGCGCACAGGCACGAACATTTGTTCGACTTCACGACATGCACACAAATCGGCGCGGCGCGATACGCGACCGCCGGTCTCACCGCGCGGGCATCGGCGGCGCGTTATGATCACGTCCCCAACGTTCGGAGTCGGGAACCCCCATCTGGTCGCACAGCACGTTCCACACCACACGGGGCTCCTCCCCCGCGTCCAACGCCTCGACGACGGTCATGTTCGCCAACCGCGGCAGCTGCTGGTCATGGGAGAGCGCCCGGCCGTAGCTCCGGCCGAACACCTCCTCGAGCAGCTGCCAGAACTCGCGTTCCCTCACCGGCTCAGGCTCCGATCATGTCGAGGCGGTCGGCGACCATGCGCAGCAGCTGCGCGGTGCTCACGCCGAGCGCCTCGGCGATGGAGCTGAGCAGCTCGGAGCTGGCCTCCTTCTGGCCGCGCTCCACCTCGGACAGGTAGCCGAGCGACACGCCGGCCTTCTCGCTGACCTCGCGCAGCGTCTTGTGGTCGCGCGTGCGCAGGTCGCGCAGCACACGGCCGATGGCCTCGCGCAACGTCAGCTCGGCCGGTTCACGTTCGGCTTCGCGCCTGGCGTCGGCCTGGACCGCGGCGCGAGCCGGGCGCTCCTCGCCGTCGGCCTCCTCCCACATGCGGCGGCGGGCCTCCTCGGCCTCGGCCTTGGCCTTCTTCGCGGCGCGCGCCTGGATCATCTGCTGCTGGGCGAACATGACGGCGCGGCGCTGCGCGGGCGTGAGCTCGCGCATGCGGGCGGCGCCGGGGCGGACCATCGCCGCGGTGGGGTTCATCGTCGTCTGTTCGGTTCGCGTCATCGTCTCCATGTTCCCATCCCTTTCCTACGGGGTCTCATATCGCTCGATATCACTTCCAACAGCCCGACGGCACGGACTATTCCCAGAGCGAAGCGGGAAACTTCAGAAAGTTGATGTGAACTGGCTCACGTTTTGCAGGACGCGCAGCACGGTACGCTCCCGAATCTGCTGCCTGGTGCCGTCGAGCCGCAGTTCGACGGCGACGGTGCGGCGGCCGTGGTCGTCGGTCGCGTCGAGACGGACCGTGCCGATCGGCGTTTCCGCCCCGATCCACGTCTCCCGCGGATCCGGCGCGAGAGCCGCCGCCGTCGCCGGGAGCGACACGCCGATGTAGACGAGGCCGGCGGGCTTGTCGCCGTCCGGACCGGGCCCGGCGACGCCGGTGGTGGCGAGACCGATCACCGTGTCGCCGTCCTCCGGCTGCGCGTACAGACGCGCCGTGGCGAGGGCCATCTGGCGCGCGACCTCCGGGTGCACGGCGCCTTCACGGGCGAGCAACGCACGGTCGACGCCGAGGATGGACGCCTTCGCACGGATGTCGTAGGTGACCGCCGAGCCGAGGAAGACGGCGGAGGCGCCGGGGATGCGCACGAACGCGTCGGCGAGCAGCCCGGCGGTCAGCGATTCGGCGCATGCGATCCTCAGGCCGCGCGTCTCGCAGGTCCTGAGGATCGCCGCGGCGAACGTGTCGCGCTGCACGTCAGCGCTTCCTCGATCCGATGAACGTGTTGTAGAGGTACACGCCGCCGGAGTAGAGGCACAGGACGAGGGCCACGTAGAGCAGCGCGTAGGTGAGGAAGTAGTAGGCGCTCAACCACATCGGCATGGCCTGCCCCTCGTCGAACACCCACAGCGGCAGCAGCAGCATGGCCAGGCCGATGCACTGGAAGAGGGTCTTGAGCTTGCCGGGCCATGCGGCGGCGATCACCTTGCCGCCGGGGCGTTCCATCACGAAGAAGCGCATCACGGTGATGCCGATCTCGCGCACGAGGAACAGGATGGTAGCCCACCACGGGAATTCGGCGAACACGGAGGCGACGACGAGTGTGCCGCAGGTGAGCAGCTTGTCGGCGATCGGATCCATGAGCTTGCCGAGCTCGGTCACCTGGTCGTACTTCCTGGCCATCCATCCGTCGAGCTTATCGGTGGAGGCGGCGATGATGAAGATGATCGCCGCGGCCCAGCGCAGGGTCTGGTCGTCGCCGCCCCACGGGCCGGCCTTCACGTACAGCACAAGGAACACCACGACAAGCACGATGCGCGAGTAGGTGACGAGGTTCGGCGGGGCGTTCCATCCGTCCAGCAGTGACGGCTTCTTGTTTTCTACGATCTGTTCGTCGGTCATGGTCTTCACGTTACCCTCACTGCTCTACCTCGGGAAGGGAACGGTCTGACGGATTCCTGTAGGAATCCCAAGAGGCCGTCCCGTTCTTCCATCTTCCCGTCTTCCCGTCGCGTCGCGCCCGCGCCCGCGCCGGCGGAACCGTCACGCCTGAGTCGCGCCCGCCGATTGCGGTGCGGGGCCATCGCCGCGGATGAACGCGAGCACCGTCTGCAGGTCCTGCGGCTGGACGAGCACCTGACGCGCCTTCGAGCCTTCGGAGGGTCCGACCACGCCACGCGACTCGAGCAGGTCCATGAGACGTCCGGCCTTCGCGAAGCCGACGCGGAGCTTGCGCTGGAGCATCGACGTGGAGCCGAACTGCGTGGTGACGACGAGCTCGGCGGCCTGCAGCAGCACGTCCATGTCGTCGCCGATCTCCTCGTCCGGCTCGTTGCCCTTCTTCTCCGCCTCCTTGGCCATCTGCTCGATGTCCTCGCGGTATTTCGGCTTGCGCTGGGTGCGCACGAACTCGACGGCCTTGCGGATCTCCGATTCGGACACCCACGAGCCCTGCACGCGCTTCGGCTTCGCCTCGCCCATCGGCAGGAACAGGGCGTCGCCCTGGCCGATCAGCGTCTCGGCGCCGGTCGTGTCGAGGATGACGCGCGAATCGGTGGCCGAGGAGGTGGCGAACGCGAGCCGGGACGGGATGTTCGCCTTGATGAGGCCGGTGACCACGTCGACGGACGGGCGCTGCGTGGCGAGCACGAGGTGCACGCCGGCGGCTCGCGCCAGCTGCGTGATGCGCTGGATCGAGCTTTCCACGTCGTTCTTGGCGACCATCATCAGATCGGCCATCTCGTCGACGACCACGAGGATGTACGGGTAGGGCGCGACCTTGCGGTTCGAGCCGGCGGGCGCGTGCACCTGTCCGGCGCGCACCGCCTTGTTGAAGTCCTTGACGTGGCGGAATCCGAAGTATTCGAGGTCCGAGTAGCGGGCGTCCATCTCCTTGACGACCCATTCGAGCGCCTGCGCGGCCTTCTTCGGATCGGTGATGATCGGCGTGAGCAGGTGCGGGATGCCCGCGTACGCGGACAGTTCCACGCGTTTCGGGTCGACCATGATGAGCCGCACCTGATCGGGCGTCGCGCGCATGATGATCGACGTGAGCATCGAGTTGATGAAGCTCGACTTGCCGGAGCCGGTGGCGCCGGCGACCAGCAGGTGCGGCATCTTCGTGAGGTCAGCGGTGACGAACTTGCCCTCCACGTCCTTGCCGATGCCGGTGAGCATCGGATTCGGGTCGGCGAGCGCGCCCTGCGAGCGCAGCACGTCGCCCAGGTGCACGATCTCGCGGTCCTCGTTCGGGATCTCGATGCCGATGGCGGATTTGCCGGGGATCGGCGAGAGGATGCGCACGTCGGAGCTGGCGACCGCGTAGGCGATGTTGCGCTGGAGGTTGGTGACCTTCTCGACCTTGACGCCCGGCGAGAGCTCCACCTCGTACTGGGTGACGGACGGGCCGCGCAGGAAGCCGACGACCTTCGCATCGACCTTGAACTGCTGGAACGTGGAGGTCAGGGCCCGGATCACGCGGTCGTTGGCGGGGGTGCGGGCCGCATGCGGCTTGCCTTTGACGAGCAGGTCGAGGTCCGGCAGGCGGTACGGCGGCTCGGCCGTTTCGACCGCCTCTCCGGCCCCGGTCCCGGCTCCCCCGTTCGCGTCGCCGGTGTCGACGATCTCGCCGGAGACCGGATCGACGTGCGGTTCGGACGGGACGGAGGCCTTGGGAACGGCGGGGGTCACGTCCTGTTCGCCGGTGTCGGCGCCGTAGGCGCCCGTGCCGGCTCCCATCGCCACGGTGGCGGGCTGCGCCGTATGCGCGGGCACCACGTCGGCCGCGGGCGCGCCGGCGGGCAGGTCCGCGGCGGCACCCATCACGGTGGTCGCGTCGTCGGCGGCGGAGGCGATCGGTGCCCACGGGTCGGCGTAGGTGGGCGAGACGGCGGGCAGGTCGAGCGAATCCGGTGCGATGACGGTGGTCTCGGCGGCGTCGCCGTGATGCTTCGCGGCGACGCGGAACGGATCGTCGGCGTCGTACCGGTCGAGCGACGGGTCGTCGCCGGAACGACGTCGCGAGAACAGGCGCGACAGCCATCCGAACGCGCCGGAGCCGCCGCGCGACGCGGCGTCGTCCGTCCCGTCCTCGCCGTCGTGCGCGGGCACGCCGTCGGCGAACGCGATGGTGCCGTCGCCGACGCGCACCTCGTTCGGGAAGTCGTCGTCGCGTTTCTCGTCGTCGGCGGAACGCCCCTGGACGCGCGCGACGATGCGGCGGCACAGTCCGGGCAGATCGGTGACATGCAGACCCGAGATGAGCAGGAGCGAGAACAGGCCGACGATGACGAACACGACGATGGCGAACGCCCGAGAAAGGCCCCAGGCGAGCGGCGACCCCAGCGCGTAGCCGATGAGGCCGCCCGCGTTCTGGATCGCGGTCCAGTCGAATCCGGGCGTGCCGGCGGCGAGCGCTACGTCGATGATCGAGCAGACCGACCACAGAAGCATCACCCATCCGGTCATGACGCGCGGATTGCCGGACCCCCGGCCGGAGTTGCGCATCAGCCGGAACGCCACGAGGAACAGCAGGATGGGCAGCATGACGCTCATCACGCCGAACACGCCAGACGCGAGGGCATGCAGGAGACGGCCGAACGGCCCCTGGACGCGGAACCATTCCGACGCGCAGAACAGCACGCCGAACACGAGCAGCGCGAAGCACAGACCGTCACGGCGGTATGCGGGGTCGAACTCGCCCACGCCGGACACGGAACGGACCGCGGAGCCCAGCGCGCGCGGCACGGCGAGCATCGCGCGCCGCCACCACGGTTCGTCCATGTAGTCCCCCTCGTTCACCGGATCCATGCGACGGGTCCGCCCGTCGTTCGCGCCGGAACCGGCGCCTCTGCTTCCTCGTGTCTTTGCCATAGCGCACTCCAATGTAGCGAATCGCTCGTACCGTGGCGCGCATGCCGCGCGAATCATCGTCAATTCCCCATAACGGCGGACGAGGGAACGCCCCGGCGCATGCGTCGTGGTTTATCATGGGTTGCATGACTCCAGCCGAACGTGCGAGCGCAGTCGCATTTGCACTGAAGAACTGCGCGTTGGATTCGATGAAGCCGGGCGATGCGACGATGCGCGCCGCGGCCGACTATGAGGCGGGCCGAATCGACGTGGGCGCCCTCATCGACGCGGCGGACGGCGAGACGTCCCATGTGGTGGGCGCCTCGCGGCTTGCGGACGGTTCGCTCGACGACCATGCGCGCGACCATGCGGCATCCGTGTTCGCCCGCACCGTGCTGCTGGTCGAGCGCCCGTGGCGGCCGACCGGCGACCTCGACGAGCTGACCGCCATCCACAAAGGGCTGTTCGAGGGCGTGTTCGACGACGCGGGCCGTCTGCGCACGTCGGACACGTCGCGTGGCGTGACGAACGACACGGCGCTCGCCCGCAACCCGGAGGCGTTCTTCCCGGCCGGTCTGATCGAGACGGGGGCGCTCAACATCGCCACCGAGCTGGCGGAGCGGCGCAACCTGCAGGCGTTGGACCGCGGCGAGTTCACGCATCGTCTCGCCCACGTGTACGACGAGCTCGGCTACCTGCACCCGTTCCGCGGCGGCAACGCGATGACGCTGCGCATGTTCGCCTCGCGTCTCGCACACGACGCCGGTTGGGACCTCGACTGGGGCCCGGTGACGCGCGAGGCGTACAAGGCGACGAAGCATGCGGCCTACCGCGGCGACACGTCCGGCTTCGAGCGCATGTTCGCCGCGATCGTGCGTCCGGCGAATCCGACGCGCGTGTTCCTCATCGCCGGGTTCGAGCAGGGCCCCGCGCACTGACGGCTTCCGGCGGGCCGACCCGCATCGACGAGGCCCCGGAACGTCCGCACGGGGGGCGTTCCGGGGCCTCGTCGCGTCCGCGGTCAGGCGATGTCGCCGAGATGATGCTGGACGTATTCGTCGGCGTGCGCGTCGATCGCGTCGTAGTCGCCGGCGTCGGCGTGCGCGATGACCGCCATCGCGTTGTCGACGAGCCGCGGGTTCAGCGCCTCGAGCCAGTGGATGCGCGGGTCACGGCCGAACCATCCCATCTGCTTGCGGGCGAGACGGCGCGTCTTCTGCGCGATGTCCGCCCAGGCGTCCTCCTCCTCGTCCCACATGCCGTCGAGCAGGTCGATCATCTGCTGGTAGCCGAGCGCGCGGCCGGCGGTGAAGCCCAGATGCGGGCGCAGGCGGCGCACCTCGTCGAGGAAGCCGTCCTCGCGCATCCTCGCGGTGCGGATGCCGATGCGCCGATCGAGTTCGCGACGGTCCAAGTCGAGGCCGATCTGCACGGACGGGATCACGTAGCGGTAGCGCGGCAGGCTCGCCGAATACGGCCTGCCGGTCAGTTCGATGACCTCGAGCGCGCGGATCGTGCGGCGCGGGTTACGCGGGTCCATGCGCGCGGCGGCCTGCGGATCCTTCGCCTTGAGCTCCTCGAACAGCGCGGTCGCGCCCTCCGTCCTCTCGCGCTCCTCGAGTCGTGCGCGAATCGCCGGATCGGTGCCGGGGAACGAGATGTCGTCGATGGCGGCGCGCGCGTAGAGGCCGGAGCCACCGACGAGGATCGGGCGCACGCCGCGCGCCTTGAGGTCGGCGATCGTGTCGCGCGCGAGCTTCTGGAAGCGCGCGACGGTCATCGTGTCATCCGGGTCGATGATGTCGATGAGATGGTGCGGCACGCGCGCCTGCTCCTCCTTCGTCGCCTTCGCGGTGCCGACGTCCATGCCGCGGTACATCTGGTAGGCGTCCGCGTTGACGATTTCGGCCTTCTGCCCCGCCGCGGCGAGGCGTTCGGCGATGGCGATGCCGAGGCCGGTCTTGCCGGAGGCGGTGGGACCGACGATCGAGACGACGCGCGGCTCGGCGGCCGGCGTTCCGTTCCCGGCGGAGGAGGCCGAAGACGCTTCAGTGGCGGACATGGTAGGTCTGCCCCTTCCTCGGATCCGGGTCGGCGATGAGGTTGTGGCGTCCCGCATGCGTGACGGTCGCGGTCACGAAGTCGCCGATCCGCGGCGTCGGCTCGCCCTCCGGCACGCCGATGTGGACGAGCACGCCGGTCTTCTCGCGTCCGGTGACGCGGTGCGTGTCCGAATCCTTCTTGCCCTGCTGACCGGTGACCATCACCTCGACGTCGCGTCCCTCGAACGTGGCGAGGTTCTCCTCGGTGATCTGCTCCTGCAGCGCGACGAGACGCTCGAACCGCTCCTGGACGACGTCGTGCGGCAGCTGCTCCATGGCTGCGGCCGGCGTGCCCGGGCGCGGCGAGTAGATGAACATGAACGCGGACGAGAAACGGGCCTCGCGCATCACGTCGAGCGTGGCCTGGAAGTCCTCCTCCGTCTCGCCGGGGAAGCCGACGATCACGTCGGTGGAGATCTGCGCGTCGGGCATGGCGGCGCGGATGCGGCCGAGGATGTCGAGGAACCTGGCGGAACGGTAGGATCGGCGCATCGCCTTGAGGATGCGGTCGGAGCCGGACTGGAGCGGGAAGTGCAGCTGGTGCATCACGTTCGGGGTCTCGGCCATCGCGGCGATCACATCGTCGGTGAACGCGGCCGGGTGGGGCGAGGTGAAGCGCACGCGCTCCAATCCCTCGATCTCGCCGCAGGCGCGCAGCAGCTTGCTGAACGCGTACCGGTCGCCGATGCCATAGCCGAACGAGTTCACGTTCTGACCGAGCAGCGTGATCTCCTTCGCGCCGCCGGCGACGCAACGGCGGATCTCGTCGAGGATGTCGCCGGGGCGGCGGTCGCGCTCCCTGCCGCGCGTGGTGGGCACGATGCAGAACGTGCACGTGTTGTTGCAGCCGACGGAGATCGCCACCCACGAGCTCACGCGGGAGGCGCGGGCGGCGGGCAGGTCGCTCGGCATGTGCTCGAGCGCGTCGGTCACCTCGACCTGCGGCTTGCCGGTGGCGCGGTTCTGGTCGAGCAGGCGCGGCAGCGAGTCGAGGTTCTTCGTGCCGAACACGGCGGACACCCACGGGGCCTTGTCGGCGATCTTCCGCCTGTCGATTTGCGCCATGCAGCCGCCGACCGCGATCTGCAGATTCGGACGGTGGAGTTTGACGCGGTTGTACCGGCCGACCGTGCCGTACATCTTCTCGGTGGCGTTCTCACGCACCGCGCACGTGTTGAGCACGATCAGGTCGAGGTCGCGCGAGGCGACCTGCTCCTCGGTGGCGGGCACGTAGCCGTCCGCCTCGAGCACGCCGGCGATGCGCTCCGAATCGTGCACGTTCATCTGGCAGCCGAGCGTGTCGATATGGAACACGCCCTTGCCGCGCCGGCCGGCGATGGCGGCCGCGTCGGCGGTCTCGACGTCGTACGAGGCGCGCTCCGCCTCGGTCATCATGTCTTCATTCACAGCGTTCCATTCTATGGGACGGCCGGGTCACGGCATGTCCCGTACGTGGTATGCGACGCGGCGGGAGCGCGGGGCGGCACGGCGGATGGTGCCGGAGGGACGTTCGTGAGGAGATTTCCTGCAGACGTCCAGGTCGGCGCGGCACCCGCGACTATAATCATTCGCGTGATACTTGACCGTCATTCCCGATTGAGCACCTCCGACCTCAAAGCCCGGTTGAAGGGACTGAACCTGTCGGACAGCGTCTTCGACGCCGACCAGATCACCGAATTCGTCGATCTCATGCAGGTGTACGAAGGCGCGATGTACGAGATCTCGACGAAACTGGAGATCCTCGACAACGAGTTCCAGGTGCGGTTCGCGCACGATCCGATCCACCACATGGAACGGCGCCTCAAATCGGTGGGATCGATCATCGGCAAACTGGAACGCAAGGGACTGCCGATCGCCGTCGATTCAATCAAGGACAACCTGTTCGACGTTGCCGGCATCCGCGTGATCTGCAACTACCGTGACGACGTGTATTCGGTGTCGAACTACCTGTCCGCCCAGTCGGACATCCAGGTGCTGCGCGTCAAGGACTACATCAAACGTCCCAAGCAGAACGGCTACCGTTCCCTGCACGTGATCTACGCGGTGCCCGTGTTCCTCTCGTCGGGCGCGCACTACACGCCGGTGGAGGTGCAGTTCCGCACCATCGCCATGGACTATTGGGCGAGCCTCGAACACGCGCTGCGCTACAAGGCGGACCTGCCGGACGCGAAACTCAGCGAACATTCGCAAACGCTGCTCGACTGCGCGCGGTCCCTCCAGAACATCGAGGTGCAGATGCAGAACATCCACCGCGACATCAACGGCGCGCCGGTGGTCGAGCAGACGCCGAAGACCTCGGACTGAGTCGGGCGGGACCGGATGTCGCGGGCTAGCCGCGACGCATCCACTTCGGCAGTCTCGCGGGCGTCTGGGCGAACATGGTGCCGAGGAAGATGAGCGCGCAGCCGAGGTAGCCGCGTGGGGTCATCACCTCGCCGAGGAAGATCACCCCGCCCACGGCGGAGAAGAACGATTCGAGGCTCATGAGCAGGCTGGCTTGCGTGGGCGGCACCCACTGCTGGCCGATGACCTGCAGCGTGTAGGCGATGCCCACCGAGCCGATGCCCGCGTAGACGATCGGCTCCCATGCGGCCGCGGCTCCCGCCCAGTCGATGGAGCCTTCCGCGGCGGAGCCGATCCAGCTGAGCACGGCGGTCGTGCAGAACTGGATGAACGACAGGTCGATCGCGTCGACCTTGGCGCCGAGTTCGTCGATGACGAGGATGTGCGCGGCGAACAGGAGCGCGGTGAACAGGAGCAGCAGGTCGGCGAGGCCAATCGAACCGAACCCGTCGGTGATGCACAGGCAGTAGAATCCGGCGACGGCGAGCATAACGGCCACGCCGACGAGGACGCCGATGCGGCGGCGGAGGAACACGAAGGCGAGCAGCGGCACCATCACGATGTACAGGGCCGTGAGGAATCCGGCGCGGCCGGCGGATTTGCCGTAGAGGATGCCGTACTGCTGGAGGGTGCTCGCGGTGAACAGCACGACACCACAGATGGCGCCGACGATGAGCGGGGTGGCGAGCGCGCGGCGGAACGGCGGCTTCGCCGTCCGAGACGCTTGGGAATCCGGTCCGGCATCGACGTCGGCTGTCTCAGCGGTCCTGCCTCTACGCCCATGCCGCACGAGCAGGATGGGGACGAGGGAGACCGCGCCGAGCGTGAAGCGCGTGGCGTTGAAGAACAGCGGGGTGACCGCGTCCATGCCCTGCACCTGCGCGACGAACGCGAGCCCCCAGATGAGCGCGCATGCGGTCAGGCACAGCATGCCGATGATGTCCTGTCGTCCCTGTGTTCCCGTTCTTCCCATAGGGATTCAACCTACCGTGCGCGTGCACGGATATGGGAAGGCCCGACCACATGATGGTCGGGCCTTCCGATGATTCGTGATGCCGCCCTTGCGGCCGATCGGCGGCGGCCTGGGCGGGTGGTTCCCCGCGTTTTCCTATCAGTCCCTGCTGCCGAACAGCTGGAGGATGTAGAGGAACATGTTCACGAAGTCGAGGTACAGGTTGAGGGCGCACAGGATGGAGATCTTCTTGATCATCTCCGGCCCCTGCGCCTCATACGCCTTGAACAGGGCCCTCGTGGACTGCGCGTCGTACATGGTCATGCCGGCGAAGATGACGAGGCCGATGGCGCACACGAGCCGGGTCATGCCGCTCACGCCGGGGATGAACGCGAGCACCAGCTGGGTGATGATGAGGACGACGAGCGCCACCATGAGAATCGGCCCGAACTTGAGCATGTCGAACTTCGTGGTGAGGCTGAACATGGTCAGGGCGAGGAAGAACGCGGCGGTGACGCCGAGCGCGACGCCGATCTGGCCGAGGTCGTACACCCAGAAGATGGAGCTCAGGGTGAAGCCCATGAGCGCGGCGTACACGTAGAACATGGCGCGGGCTCCACCGACGCTCATCTTCGTGATGCGCATGCCGAGCACGACGGCCATGCCGACCTGGACGACGCACAGGCCGATCAGGCCGATCACGCCGGTGGCGGCGAGGAAGTAGTAGTAGGCGCCGGTGATCTGCGCGAGCACGGCGACCAGGGCGGTCACGACGAGGCCGATGGTCATCTCGCCGTACGCCTTGGTGACGGAGACGCGTTCCGCCTGTTCATAGGAGTAGGCGACCTGGCCGTTGACGGTGGCCGCGGCGCCGCCCTGCCCCGCGTACGCGTACTGGGGCTGGCCGTACTGCGACTGACCGTACTGGGGCGGCATCTGCTGGCTGTACTGGTTGTATCCGGCGTTCTGCTGGCCCGCGTACTGATACTGCGGCGCGCCGTAGCCGGTGTTCAACGTGTTGTTGCCCTGCGGCTCGTAGTTGGGATTGGGCTGGGGCTGCTGACCGAATGTCATGTTCGCTCCTTCTCGTTATCGACGGTTCCCATCCTACGCGGCCAACTTGGCGTTGTCTGGGAATTTCAGCCCACAGCCCGACCCGGCCCATCCGCGTCAGAACAGCGGCACGGTGCAGAAGGCGCTGCCGGCGGCCCCGGTCGCCTCCTTGGCGTCCTTCTCCTCGCCGTTGACGATGACCTTGCAGGTGACCTTCTGGTCGTTGCCGCCCATGACGTCGCCTGTGACGCTCACACCGGTGAGGTCCTTGGTCTCGTCGCCGGTGAAGGTCTTCGACCAGGAGCCGGAGAACTGCTCGGTGTTGCTCGATCCGCTCTTCGTCCAGATGACGGTGCCGTCGCCGGTGGCGGTGGCCTGCAGCTCGATGGTCTTCCCGGCCTTTCGCTCCGACGACGCGTCGCCGTCCGTCTTCGCGGAGTCCCCGCTCTGCGTCCTCCGGCTTGTCGTGGTCGACGACGCGGAATCTCCGGCGCGGGTAATCGTCGTGGACGACGATTCGATGATCTGTCAGGCGATGTCGCTGATCCTCACCGACTATTCCGACGGCCGCATCATCATGTCGTCCACGGCGACGAGCGGCGCCGACGCGGTGCGGCAGGCGGCCGAGGAACATCCGGACGTGGTGCTCATGGACATCGCCATGCCCGACATGGACGGCATCGAGGCCACGCGTCGGCTCCGGGCGCTCCCCCGGCCGCCCCACGTGCTGATGCTCACTTCGCTGAGCCCGTCGAACACCGTTGAACGCGCCGTGGAGGCCGGCGCGGAGGGGTTCGTGTCGAAGACGGACTCCCCCGGCGACATCATCCGGCGCGTGCTCGGCGTATGCGCCGACGCGCCGCAGTTCAACCCGGCGAGCCAACGTCAGCTCATCAGCGGACTGCACGCCCAGCGGCCGACGTCCCGGCGCGACGAGGCCCGCGCCATGCTCGACGCGCTGCCCGAACGCGAGCGCGAGGCGGTGGTCCTCGCCGCCGAGGGGTTCACGAACGCGCAGATCGCCGCACGCATGTTCATCTCGGAACGCACCGCGAAGGCGCACCTGTCGAACGCCGCGGACAAGCTCTCGATGGGGCGCGTGCAGATGGCGCGTCTCGTGGAACGCGCCGACCTGCCGGTGCGCCCGTAGCCGCCCGCGGCCACCGACCATGGCCACATCCCGGCGGATCACCCGGCGGATCATGCGGGGCAAGTCGGATCATGTGAGGCAAGTCGCAACATCCCCGGCTCGCGATGGCCGCCGGACACGCCGCACACTGCTAGGCTGTTACGTGACAAAAACGCATAGGGTCGTCACGCTCCGCTGCGGTTCGCGGGGCCGGCCGAAGACGCCGGAAGGAACATGACATGGGTATCAACGCCAAGGAACTGCCGCTGGGTGATGTGTTCACGCCGGACTACCGGTTGTTCATACCCTCGTTCCAGCGCGCCTACATCTGGAAGCCCGAGAACATCCTGCAGCTGGTGAACGATCTGCTGGAGGCGTGCAAGACGCCGGAGACGCCCTACTTCCTCGGCTCGCTCATCCTGGTGCGCGAGGGCGGCCCCCGCTACGAGGTGATCGACGGCCAGCAGCGTCTCGTCTCCCTGTCGATCATCATCGCCGCGCTGCGCGACCTGGAACGCGACCCCGAGTGGATGACCCTGCTCGACCATCTCATCGTCGATCCGGGCGACAAGCTGCGCGGCATCGTCAACGAGCCGCGGCTCACGCTGCGCGAACGGGATGCCGCGTTCTTCCGCGAATACGTGCAGGAAGGCAATCTGGAGGCGCTGTTCGATCTGGGCGACGAGGACTGGACGACCGCGGCGCAACGCAACATCACGCGCAACACGAAACGCGTCTACGACGAGCTGTCCTCACTGGGCGAGGAGGAGCGTCGCGCGTTCGCCTCGTACATGGTCAAGATGGTCACGCTGGTCATCGTCACCACCGACGACCTGGACGGCGCGCACCGCATCTTCGACGTGATGAACATGCGCGGACTGCCGCTCACCGCGTCCGACGTGTTCAAGGCGCGCGCCACGTCCGCGCTGAAGCCGGCGGAGATGGACGCGTACGCCGCGCGTTGGGACGACATCATGGACCCGCTCGGCGACGACCCGCAGTCCACCGAGGAGTTCTTCGCGACGCTGCACATGGTCCTCACGCACAAGCATTCCACCGACAAGCTCATCGAGGAGTTCCTCGCCGACGTGCTGCAGCCGCGCATCGACGCGGGCGACGTGCCCGCGTTCATCGACGGGACGCTCGCCCCCTATGCGGCTGCATGGCAGGTCATCGCCCACGCGCCCGACACCGTGCTGCCCGACGAGGTGAAATCACGGCTCGAGGCGTTGAACGACTACCGCAATCATGAGTGGAAGGCCGTCGCCATGTGGACGCTCGTCCACTCGTATCGCCATCTCGGCTCCCCCGACGTGTCGCCGTTCGCGTCGCGCGCCGGCCGCGCGGCACGAGCGAACGCGACGGTGAAGACGCTCGGCGGCCATGATGCGCACCGCCTCAATGAAGTGCTCGCCGCGCTGGAACGCATCACCGGCGTCGACACGTTGAACCGCGTGGACTCGTTCACGCGTCGCGGCCACATGACGGCCGCGATCCGCGACCTCGACAAGGGGTATCCGACGAATCTGGTGCGCGGTCTGGCCGTCAGGGCCGACGACCGCACCGGCGCGCTGATCCGGCTGCACAGCGAGATGCAGGGCGACGACGAGCTGATTCGCCTGCTGCTCATCCGCGCGAACGAGCAGGCCGCGGGCGCGCACCTGACGCGCCCGCGCCGTCTGAGCGCGCTGGCGGTCATGCCGTTGGACATCGAACGCTCCGCGTCGTTCGCGAACTGGTCGCAGGACGACCACGATTACTGGATGTACCGTCTCGGCAACATGGCGCTCGCCCAGGGCGCTCCCGACCAGCTCGACCGCATGGGCGAGTACATGCAGCGCCGCGACCGGATCCTCATGCGCGCCGACTCGCGCAGGTTCCCGCTGACCGACGGGCTGAAGGACTTCAACGAGTGCACGCCGGCGATGCTCAAACACCGTCAGGAGGAGACGATCCGCCTCATCGCCGACTACTGGCAGATCCGCTACGACGAGAACCACACGGATCTGACCAGCCAGGACAACGACGCGCTCGCCCAGGCCACGGCGGCCAAGCCGTCGCACGGATCGCGGCGGGTGACCATCCGTCAGGTCGTCAAGGCCGGGCTGCTCATCCCCGGCGAGAGGCTCGTCTGGGAGCGTCCGCGCAAGGGCGAACGCTGGTATGCGACCGTGACCGAGACCGGCAAATTCCGTCTCGACGACGGTTCCGAGCACGCCTCCCCCACGGCTGCGGCGAAGGCGGCGGCAGGCGGCAAGGCGAGCGGCGGCCTGGACGTGTGGAAGCGCACGTCGGACGGCATGAAACTGTCGGAGATCTGGAAGAAGTACCGCCAGCAGGCCGGCTGACGCGCGGCACGCGCCGGGAAACGGTCAGTCGGGTAGTGCGATACGAGAGAAGGGGTCTGGAACACAACCGTTCCAGACCCCTTCTCTCGTTCCGCCTTGCGGCCGGCCATGCACCGACTACTTGCGCATGAGGTTCCTCAGCACGTACTGGAGGATGCCGCCGTTGCGGTAGTAGTCGGCCTCGCCGGGCGTGTCGATGCGCACGACCGCGTCGAATCCGACCGTCGAACCGTCGGCCTTCGTGGCGGTCACGTGCACGGTCTTCGGCGTGACGCCGGAGTTGAGCTCATCGACGCCGGCGATGTCGTAGGTCTCGGTGCCGTCGAGGCCGAGCGACGCGTAGGACTCGCCTTCGGGGAACTGGAGCGGCAGCACGCCCATACCGATGAGGTTCGAACGGTGGATGCGTTCGAAGCTTTCGGTGATGACGGCCTTCACGCCGAGCATCAGCGTGCCCTTCGCGGCCCAGTCGCGCGAGGAACCGGTGCCGTACTCCTTGCCGGCGAGCACGACGAGCGGCGTGCCCTCGGCCTTGTAGTTGAGGGACGCGTCGAAGATCGTGGACGGCTTGCCGGTGGTGAAGTCGTAGGTGTAGCCGCCGGGCGTGACCTCATTGCCCGTGGAGGCGAGCAGAAGGTTGCGCAGGCGGATGTTGCCGAACGTGCCGCGCACCATGATCTCGTGGTTGCCGCGGCGCGAACCGTAGGAGTTGAAGTTCTTCGGCTCCACGCCACGCTCGGTCAGGTACTTGCCGGCGGGGCTGGACGCCTTGAACGCGCCAGCCGGGGAGATGTGGTCGGTGGTGACGGAGTCGCCGAGCAGGGCGAGCACGCGCGCGCCGTGGATGTCGGACACGGGGGCGGGCTCGGCGCTCATGCCGTCGAAGAACGTCTGGCGACGCACGTACGTGGACTTCGGGTCCCATTGGAACAGTTCGCCCTCGGGCACGTCGAGGCCCTTCCAGCGATGGTCGCCCTCGAACACGGAGGCGTAGTCCTTGAGGAACATCTCGCGGCTGACCGTGCCGTTGACCACGGCGGCGACCTCCTCGTTGGTCGGCCAGATGTCCTTCAGATACACGTCGTCGCCGTCCGCGTCCTGGCCGAGCGGCTGCGACTCGAAGTCGAAGTCCATCGTGCCGGCGAGCGCATAGGCGATGACGAGCGGCGGCGAGGCGAGGTAGTTCATCTTGACGTCCGGGCTGATGCGGCCTTCGAAGTTGCGGTTGCCGGACAGCATGGCGGTGACGGTCATGTCGTTCGCGTTGATGGCCTCGCTGATCTCGGGCAGCAGCGGGCCGGAGTTGCCGATGCAGGTGGCGCAGCCGAAGCCGACGAGCTCGTAGCCGAGCGCGTCGAGGTCGTCCTGGAGGCCGGCGGCCTTCAGATAGTCGGCGACGACCTGCGAGCCGGGCGCGAGCGAGGTCTTCACCCACGGCTTCGGCTTCAGACCCTTGAGGTGCGCGTTGCGGGCGATGAGGCCGGCGGCGACCATGACGGACGGGTTGGAGGTGTTCGTGCAGCTGGTGATCGAGGCGATGGCCACGTCGCCGTTGCTGAGCTTGAAGTCGCCGCGGAAGTCGGTGGAGACGGGCACCGGCTCCTTGATGGTCTTCTCGGTCTCGTAGGCGGGCAGCGTCCTCTCGAACGTCTCCTTCGCCTCGGACAGGACGATGCGGTCCTGCGGGCGCTTCGGGCCGGCGATGGACGGCACGACGGTCCCGAGGTCGAGCTCCATGTATTCGGAGTACTTCGGCTCGACGTAGTCGGGGTCCTTGGCGTCGCCCCACAGCTTGTTGGCCTTCGCGTAGGCCTCGACGAGCGCGACCTGCTCGTCGGAACGGCCGGTCAGGCGCAGGTAGTCGAGCGTGACGTCGTCGATGGGGAAGATGCCGCAGGTGGAGCCGAATTCGGGGCTCATGTTGCCGATGGTGGCGCGGTTGGCGAGCGGCACTGAGGCGATGCCCTCTCCGTAGAATTCGACGAACTTGCCGACGACGCCGTGCTTGCGCAGCATGTCGGTGATGGTGAGCACCACGTCGGTGGCGGTCACGCCCTCGGGGATGGAGCCGGTGAGCTTGAAGCCGACGACGCGCGGCACGAGCATGGAGATCGGCTGGCCGAGCATGGCGGCCTCGGCCTCGATGCCGCCGACGCCCCAGCCGAGCACGCCGAGGCCGTTTTCGGTGGTGGTGTGCGAGTCGGTGCCGACGCACGAGTCGAGGTAGGCGAGCTCGCGGCCGCGCTCCCCCGCCTTGGTCATGACGACCTTGGCGAGGTATTCGATGTTGACCTGGTGGATGATGCCGGTTCCCGGCGGCACGACGCGGAAGTTGCGGAACGCCTGCTGGCCCCAGCGCAGGAACTGGTAGCGTTCGCCGTTGCGCTGGTATTCGATGTCCATGTTGAGTTCGACGGCGTTGGGCAGCGCGTACTTGTCGATCTGCACGGAATGGTCGATGACCATGTCGGACTGGACCTGCGGGTTGATGACCTCCGGGTCGCCGCCGAGGTTCTTCACGGCGTCGCGCATGGTGGCGAGGTCGACGATGCACGGCACGCCGGTGAAGTCCTGCATGACGACGCGGGAGGGGGTGAACTGGATCTCGTGGCTGGGTTCGGCGTCCGGATCCCAGTCGAGGAGCGCCTTGACGTGGTCGTCGGTGATGTTGGCGCCGTCGATGTTGCGCACCAGGTTCTCCACGAGCACCTTCAGCGAGTAGGGCAGGTGGTCGACGCCGTCGAGGTCGGCGATCTTGTAGTAGTCGAAATCCTTGCCGGCGGCGTGGAGCGTCGCCAGTTGGTCGTCACGTAGGGACATGCTTCCTCCGAATCATTGGACCGGCTTGATGTCGCCGATTATCCACTCGAAATGGTACGGGAACGTAACTTTCCCTCTGGCGTGTCGGCTTGAAACGTGAGACAATACGCCGCCCGCCGCGCACGTGCGGAGGGAACGCTCACTTTCCGTCGCGACGGTCCGCGCGACCGACGGGACGCGCGTCCGCCCGGTCTCCGGCGGCGCGTCCGAACAGCCTGCCGAGTGCCGTGCGCGACGCCCACGGCACCGCGGCGAGGCATACGGCGAACACGGCGGTCGCGCCGGCGAGCGCGATCAGCGTGGGCGCGACGAGCGCGCCGGTGGGGACGACGAGCGCGAAGAAGCGCGCGACGAACGGGATGAGCATGCCGATGACGCCGGCTGCGGCGAACACGGCGACGAGCGCGCCGCGCCAGCCGTTCAGGGGGCGTGCGACGCGGGCGAGCACGAACACGCCCATGACGAACAGGACGATCGCCTCGGTGGCGCGCAACGAGGCGAGGTCCGCCGCCGAGCCGGCCACGTCCCAGCCCATGATGCGCGGCAGCGTCCATGCGGTGATGAGCACGGACAGGGCGGTGGCGATGCCGCCGGGCAGCGCGAATCCGACGACGCGCTTCAGGAAGCCGGGGATGTAGCGGCGCGTGTTCGGCGCGAGCGCGAGGATGAAGGCCGGCATGCCGATGGTGAGCGCGCCGATGTAGGTGATGTGGCGCGGCAGGTACGGGTATGGGATCTGCGTGAGCACCACGCCGAGCGAGATGAGCGCCGAGTACACGGTCTTGACGAGGAACAGGCCGGCGACGCGTTCCATGTTGGCCATGACCTGCCGTCCGCGGGCGACCACGTCGGGCAGGTGGGAGAACTTCGAGTCGACGAGCACGACCTGGGCGACGGCCTTGGTGGCAGGCGCGGCGTTGCCCATCGCGATGCCGAGGTCCGCCTCCTTCAGGGCGAGCGCGTCGTTGACGCCGTCGCCGGTCATCGCGACCGTGTAGCCGCGCGCATGCAGCGCGTCGACGATGAACTTCTTCTGGTCGGGCAGAACGCGGCCGACCACGTCCACGTTTTCGAGGACGCGGCCGAGTTCGGCCGGATCGTCGGGCAGCAGACGCGCGTCCATGATGCGTGGATCCCGGTCGCCGGCGAGCCGCACCTTACGCGCGATCGCGCCGACGGTGACGGGATTGTCGCCGGAGATGACGCGGCATCGCACGCCCTGTTCGCGGAACCAGGCGAGCGTCGCTGCCGCGTCATCGCGCACCCGCTCCGAGCACACCACCAGCGCCACCGGCACCGCGCGCCGGTCGAGCGCGATTGCATCTTGGCTCCCTCTGACGAGGGAGCTGTCGGCGCCAGCCGACTGAGGGAGAGATCCCGGCAAGTCCCCGGACGCCGCGCCTTGGCCGTCTGCACGCGCCCGCGCGACGAGCAGCACGCGGCTGCCCTCCTTCGCGATCGTCTCGACCCGTTCCAGCAGCGCCGCGTGGTCGCCGTCCAACGCCGCCAACAGCACCTCCGGCGCCCCCAGATACCATGTCGCACCGCCCGCGACCGTCACCGCGCTCCACTTGCGCGACGACGAGAACGGCACACGTGCGACGACCTCGCCCGGCGCGTACCCACGCGCCCCAAGCCCGTCGAGCACGGCGCGGCCGGTCGCATTCGGCTGCTCCTCGTTCGCGAGATCGTAGAGCGCCTGCGTCGTCTCCTGCTCCCCGGACGTCGCATCGCCGCCATCGCCGCCCCGCAGCATGACCACCCGGTCGAGCGCGATGCCGCCGTCGGTGATCGTGCCGGTCTTGTCGAGGTTCAGGCAGTCGACGCGCGCCAGCGTCTCCACGGATTCCAGCTCCTGCACGAGCGTCTCGTGCCGTGCGAGGCGTATCGCGGCGACGGCGAAGTTGAGCGAGGTGAGCAGCACGAGTCCTTCGGGGATCATGCCGACGACACCGGCGACGGCGGAGACGACCGCCTGCCGCCACTGTCCGGTGGCGAACGCGACCGACCATCCGCCGACCGTGTGGATCTGGGAGATGATGAGCAGCACGCACAACGGCACGACGAGGAACGTCATGAACTTGAGGATCGTGTTGATGCCCCTGTTGAGGTCGGAGACGGTCTTCTTGTACACCTTGGCCTTCGCGGTGAGCGTGGCCGCATACGACCGCGCGCCGACGGCGGTGACGCGCGCGAGCGCCATTCCGGAGACGGCGGTGGAGCCGGAGTAGACGTCGTCGCCCTCATGCTTGCGGACGGTGCGCGATTCGCCGGTGAGCATCGACTCGTCGAGCTCCAATCCCCAGTCGCGGACGATCTCGGCGTCGGCGGGCACCTGTTCGCCGGAACGCACCCAGAGCAGGTCGTCCATGACGATGCCGTCATGCGGCACGGTCACGTCGCGTCCGTCACGGCGCACGAGATAGTCGGAAGCGACGAGGATGGAGAGCCTGTCGAGCGTGCGTTTCGCGCGCAGTTCGGTGACGATGCCGATGCCCGTGTTGATGATGATGACGAAGCCGAAGACCGCGTCCTTCCACGATCCGGTGGCGAGCACGAGAATCATCGCCGCGAGGATGATCCCGTTGAACAGCGTGAACACGTTGGCGCGCACGATGTCCTTCACCGAACGCGACGTGGAGTCCTTCACCCTGTTGACTGCCCCGGCCGTGACGCGTTCGCGTACCTCCGCGGCCGTGAGACCGGTCTCGTCCACGTCGTCGCCCACGCCAATCGCTGAATTCGCACTCATGCCCACTACCCTACCGTGCGTCGCTCCGTAGAATGGTTGCGTCAGCATCATTGCGGCATCATTGCGGCATCATTGCGGCATCATTGCGGCACCATTGCGGCATCATTGCGCGAGAAGGGAGCGTCATGGCTATCCAGTCGACGATCACATTGAACAACGGCACGGTCATCCCGCAGGTGGGATTGGGCGTGTTCCAGACGCCGGACGGCGACACGACGGTGAACGCGGTCACCGCGGCGCTCGAGGCCGGCTACCGTCACATCGACACGGCGAGGATCTACGGCAACGAGGAGTCCGTGGGCGAGGGCATCCGCCGTTCCGGCGTGCCGCGCGGGGACATCTTCCTCACGACGAAGCTGTGGAACGACGACATCCGCGCGCACCGCGCGAAGGACGCGTTCGCCGAGAGCCTCGACCGTCTCGGCGTCGACTACGTCGACCTGTATCTCATCCACTGGCCGGCCGACGGCTGGCGACAGGCGTGGAGCGACATGCAGGAGATCTACGCCTCCGGACGCGCGAAGGCGATCGGCGTGAGCAACTTCCAGCGCCATCATCTCGAGGAGCTGCTGGAGGACAGCGACGTGACGCCCGCGGCCGACCAGATCGAATCGTCTCCGCAGTTCGCGAACCAAGAGCTCGTCGACTTCGCGCACGGCCTCGGCATCGCGGTCGAGGCGTGGAGCCCGCTCGGCGGCACCGGCGGCACGCTGCTCGTCGACCCGCGTCTGGCCGAAATCGGCGCGAAGTACGGCAAGTCGCCGGCGCAGGTCGTCATCCGCTGGCACATCCAGCGCGGCGTGGTCGTCCTGCCGAAGTCCACGCACGCCGAACGCATCCGCCAGAACTTCGACGTGTTCGACTTCAACCTGACCGCCGCCGACATGGCCGCCGTCAGCGCCCTGGAGACCGGCCGCCGCAACGGCGCCGACCCGGATAATTTCGATTTCTGATTTAGGCTGAGTGGCATCTAAGCAATAAGCATCGGAATCGTCTTGCTTCCATCGTCCCGCGGAAACAAGACGATTCCAGCAAGCAACCGACACGTCCATCCCCACACATGTGACATTACCGAAACCGCTTTCTTCCGGTGGAATGGACATGGCGGCGACTCTGCCTGACTTCCGCCTTCGGACTCGCGCGCAATAATGGGCGTATGGAATCGGAATGGATTGACGGCGGCCGGGAACCGGCGCGGTCGGTGTGGGGCGGCGAGCAGTCGCATGGTGGTATGGCGGGCATGGCGATGTTCTTCGTCTGCCTTCTCGCCGTGGCGTTCGTCCCCGGATCGGGCGTCGGCATATGGATGGCGCGTATCGGCATCGTCATCATCGTTCCCGCGCTCGTCGCCGTCGTCTGGAACCGTATCGAACAACCGGAGACTCGCACGCCGGACATCCTCGTAGGAGTGGACGCGTCGACATTGCGCATCACCCTGTTCGCCACAGCGAAGAACCCGAACGACGAATACAGCCGGGACACGCATGCATTGACGAAACCGTCGACGATCCTGTGGACGCGCGGCACCCACGGTTCGTTCGATTGGCCCCTGCTCGATGGCAGTTCGCTGGCCATAGGCCGATTCGAGGTGGACGACACGCGCATACGTCTCACAGGAACCAGGCCCGTCGCGGACGACATCGCGACGTGTCTCGCACGGCGCGCGGATCTGTTCGACCAATTGTTCCCCCATCCGGCGGTCGCGATGGATCCGGACGGCCAATGGATCGCATTCGACCCCGATGGCAGGCTCCTTCGAGGTTGATGGGTCTCAGTTCAACGCGTTCCACGCGCACGCTTTTCCGTGGCAGCCCCCTTCACGTCCCAGGCAGAAAACGGCACAAGCCTACGCCGCCTATAATCGAAAACGACACGGAACCGCTTTCGCGGCAGGTACCGGAAGGAGGAAATCGACCATGTGCGCACCACCTGCATGCAATCTGGAACCGGGAAACGATACGGCGTATCTCAGTACGGAGAACGGCTTCACCGTGTTCGAATATGGCGGTCACCGCATACGCTTCCGGGCCCCCTACTCACTGGAACGATACACGGATATCAAACAATGGGATGATGACGGATATCTGGTCGTAGAAGCGAAATACAAGCACAATGCCCTGCCCGAGGAAGAATACATCGATTTGGGGCCTATCCTTACGAATCTTTACATCGACGCCGCCCGTTTTCTCAAGCCGATCAAGAAAGTGAGGATATCCCATGCCTGATATCGCGGCAATCGCCAGCACTGCGGGAATGATCGTCAATGGCTATGCATTCACCAACGCCGAAGACGGACATGTCAAAGTCCTGAACCTCAACAGCCCCGACTCGGCCATCGTACTCGATCGTGGCGGCAACATACTCGAAACCAGTATGGACGACATGGAAGCAGGCATCGTCCAGGAGTATTACCGGAACAACCGGGAATTCCTAGAGGAGGAACATGCCTAAGTACTTCCAATTCATGGTCGCCGGATACTATCTGTACTTCACTTCATTCTGTGTTATCGAATGCATGCATGTACACGCCAGCGACACCAAACTTACCGAATCCGGTTCAGCGAAGTTCTTCGTAAAAGCCAACGGCGACACCACTTTGGAACGCCAAGGCAGACTCACCGCGAAAGAGATCTCCATCATTCAGAAGTTCATCAAGAAGAACTATCGGGAGATGTATCTCAAGTGGAAGGAGTACAGCACCGAGGACTTCTATGGACGTTCCTGAGTTCCATAGCCAAGTATTCGGGGCGTATTCCGTTTTCATTCTTTCCTTTATGCAGGAGCTCTACCAACGTTCCAGCATGTGCTGCATGACGCCGTTCTTCACGGCGTCTTTGAAATGGCCGATGTGAGCTCCCCGCAGCACGTACGCCTCATCGTCGGAGCCGTCGTCGTAACGCTCCAGCTCCTCCTGCATGACGGTGCCGATCACCTCGGCGAATTCGACGAACGTCATGGCCTGATCCAAATCAATGCCGAGCGCGGCGTACGCGCGAATCACATCAGGGTCGACGCCCGCATCGAACATCCTCGCGGCGACACTCATAACGCACTCCTCCTATCGGCTTGCGACCGACATCACACCGTCATCACCCTCACCCTGGCACACCCGAAAGAACACGGAGATGCGCACACAAGTCGGACCCATCATATCGATGTGATGTCTGCGTCGTCGATGTGCCATTGGTGTCGCTTGGGAGCGGTGCTTGGCACGGAAACGACGCTCGGGAGGCCGCTGGCGTCGGAAGCGCGCCAAGGATGGCACAACCCTGACTCTGACGGGGCATGAGCGTTGGCGGCCTGCCAAACTTGGCGCGGAAACGACGCTGGAAGAGCTCTTAGCGTCGGGAGTGCGCTATGGGTGGCACGGAAACGACGCTTGGAGGATGCCCGGCGCCGGTTCCGCGCCAAGCATGGCACGGAACCGACGTGGAATGGCAAGAGCCAAGAGGAATGGCAGTCGGGCGGCACGCATGTGATGCGCAGCCTGGCCGTCCGACTCCCCTACCCCTACCGAACCGTGCTGACGGTGATCCGGCGGGCGTGGGGTTCGTCGTTGAGGATGGTCATGGCGGCATCGTCGATCGGGATGGCGTCGGCGGCGCGGTCGTTGATGGTGAGCGTGGCGGCGTAGAGACGCTCGTCGGCGGGCGCATGCACGGGCGAGAGCAACGCGACGGGGATGCCGGCGTCGCGGGCGTCGCGCAACGCGGAGTTCCAGCCGTCCGCGTCGGCCGTGACGTCGATGTCGGCGATGATGATGAGGTTCACGACGCGCGAGACCATGTCGCGCACGCCCTGCTGGGCGCGGGCGGCGGCCGCCGCGGAATCATCGGAACCGGACCCAGCGGAGGAACTGGAAGACCCAGAGGAATCCCCGGAATCCTTCACCGACACGTACACGGCCTCCAATCCGGCGTCGGCGAACGCGTCCAACACCACCGAATCGGCGGCGGCCGTGGCGGAGCCGACGACGCCGATCACCGCGTCGTCGCGTACCGTGCCGACGTGCGCGATGGACGGCGTGTGGCCCTGCGTGTCGCCGACCGCGGTGCCGCGAGGCGCGCACGCGGCCGGCACCAGCAGCGCCACGGCGCACAACGAGCATACGACGGCACGAACCGTCTGGATCACCGTATGCCGCAAGGCGGCACCCCCCGTCACGCGGCGTCCCCTCCGCGGCGGAACAGTGCCACGGTCTCGACGTGGTGGGTCATCGGGTAGATGTCGTAGGCGCGCACGTCGGCGAGCTCGTAGCCGAGGCCGCGCAGCGTGCCCGTGTCGCGCGCGAGCGACGTCGGATCGCATGCGATGTAGATGATGGAGCGTGCGCCCGCCTCGGCCATCTGACGACACACCTTGGCGCGGGCGCCGGCGCGCGGCGGGTCGAGCACGATGAAGTCGGGCTTCGCGAGATGCGCGGGCACGTGCGCGAGCGTGCGCGCGACGTCGCCGCAACGCGCATCCACGTCCGCGAGGTCCATGCGGCGCAGGTTGCGCTGCTGGCTTTTGACCGCGTCGCGGCCGCCTTCGACGCTGAACATGCGCGTGCGCGGGGTGACGAGCGTCGCCAGCGGCAGCGTGAACAGTCCGGAGCCGGAGTAGAGGTCCCAGATGACGGCGTCGTCGCGACCGTCGAGTTCGCGGCGCGCCAGGTCGATCACATGGTTCGCAAGCGCGACGGGCGCCTCGCGGTGCACCTGCCAGAATCCGTTCGCGTCGACCTCGTAGGTGAACGTGGTGCCGGCGACCGTGACCTGCTCGTTGAGCACACGCGAACCGGCGGTCAGTTCGCCGTCGACGAGGATCGCGTGATTGTCGCGGATGGCGACGCCTCCGCGCGGTTCGGGCACGGCGAGTCGGATCTGCGAGCCGGGTTCGAAGCCGCCGTCCCACACGTGCCGCCCGGCGGCCACGTCGAGCAGGGTCGTCGTGGCGAGGGGCATCGTGTCGAGGGGGACGCGCACGTGCGTGCCGCGGCGGCGCATCGACGGACGGCCATCCTCGTCGGCGATCATCTCGATGCGCGTGCGCCAGTGGAAGCCGCCGAGCGCCTCGTCGCCGTCCTCACGTTCGATGGGCACGGCCACGTCGATATGGCCGAGCCGGCTCAGCTGTTCGGAGACGGTGACCGCCTTCCACGTGAGCTGGCCGGGCAGGGAGACGTGCACGAGGTCGGCGCCGCCGACGCCGCCGCCCATGGCGAGCGGGCCGGCGAGCGGCCATGCGGGCGGGACGCGGTCGTCGCTCGGTTCGATGACCTCGACGACCTCGCCGGTCCAGAACCGGTCGTCGCGGTCGTGCGGCTCGTCGAGCGCGATGCGGACATGCTCGCCGGGCAGGGCGAAACGGACGAACACGACGCGTCCGTCGATGTGGGCGACGCAGCGGCCCTGGTCGGCGTAGCGTTCGATGCGGACTTCGGCTTCCATGGGTTCCTTTTCGGTGTGTCTTCTTCGGCTGTGTCTTCGGTTTTTCGATACCTATTCGGTCTATTCGGTCGCCTCGCGGGCGCGTGCGGCCGCCTTGTGGCGGTGCAGGGGCGTCGCGATGACGAGGTAGCTCACCCAGATGGCGAGCGCCCAGAACGGGATGCCCATGAGGAGACGGGTCACGCCGAGCGCTGCCACATGATCGGTCATGTAGAGCGGCACCTGCACGGCGAGGCGCAGGGCGAACAGGCCCAGCCACAGGGCGGTGATGATCATGTACGCGCGTTTCAGCGCCTTGTCGTCCATCCAGTCGTGGAACCATGCGCGGAACCGTTCGGTGGGCATCTGGCGGATGAATTCGATGACGAGGCCGAGGCCGGGCACGCGCGCGGCGAGCGAGACGGCGAGCAGCGCCGCGTACACGCCGTTCGTGAGGAAGCCCAGCATGTAGTAGTTGCGGGCCTCGTGGCTCTTCCACGCCCAGACGAGGCAGATGCCCACGGCGATGAGGCCGCTCAGCGCGCCCATCACCGATTGGCGTTGGATGAGACGCGCGAGCACCTGGATGACGGCCAGCGCGGCGGACACGCCGATGGTGAGGTTCAGGTCGTTCGTCGCGATGAACAGGACGACGAACACGACGCCGGGCAGCATCGATTCGACGACGCCGCGCGGGCCGCCAATCGCCTCGATGACGGAGAAGTCCTCCCCCGCGCCGTCGCCGGCACGGTCACCGGCCCCGGCGAGTGCGCCGAGACCGGTGCGCTTCCTCTGATTCGGATCGGCCACGTTCGCGCCCACGTCAGCGGACTTCGGAGAACATCGGGCCGCGCGAGAGCGTGGTCTTGACCTCCGTCTGCTGGTCCTGGCTCAGCGGGCCGTCCGGACGGGTGGGGACGTCCTTCAGGTGATCCTTGCCCTGCGCTTCGGTCTCGCCTTCGGCGGCGGCCTTCGCGGCCCGGCGCTCGGACGGGCTGACCGGCGGGTGCATGGGGATGAGGTCGCGCGGGGCGAGCGGCTCGTCGCCGCGCTCGACGACGATGTCGGAGAAGAAGCGGTTCAGCGCCTCGGTCTCCTCGGCGTCCGGATCGGTGGCGGCCACGCCGGAGAAGATGCCGCGCAGCATCCAGCGGGGGCCGTCCACGCCGACGATGCGCGTGGTGAGGGTCTTGCCGCCCTTGATCTCGACGGGCAGGCGCAGCTCGGTACCGAACACGCCTTCGACGGCGGAGGCCTTCTTGTTGGCGGCGAGGAAGTCGTCGCGCCAATCCTCCCACAGGCCGAGAGTCTTCGGCGCGGCGTACGCCTCGATCTCCAGGCTGGAGTTCTTGTAGGTGATGGTGGAGCCGAGGATGGCGCGGGTGGCGCGGTTCGCCTTGATGCGCAGCTCGATGTGCTGCATGAACGGCAGGTAGTAGGCGCCGAGGTCGAGGTAGTCGTCGTAGTCGGGCACGTCCTCGTCGTCCACGTCCCACGGGCCGCGTTCCTCGCCGCGTCCCGCGTATTCGCTGCTCGCCTCCGGCAGGGCCGCGGCGGCCGTCTCCTCGGCGGTCTCGCTGTCGGCCTTGGCGGCGGCGTTCGCGGCCGCGGCGGCCTTCGCGTCCTCGTCCTCGGTCTCGACGGCGGCCTTCGCGGCCTTGTCCTTCTTCTTGCCGAATCCGAACAGTCCCATGGTTCCTCGTTTCGTTGCTACGTTCTTTACGGTTGCGACCCTGTTAAGCCTAACACCTTCGGCTGCCCGTAGGTCACACGTCGTAGCGGATGGTGAGGGGCGCGTGGTCGGACCAGCGCAGATCGTAGGCGGGCGCCTTGTCGATGACGAATCCGCGCGCGGTCTCGGCGAGCTCCGGCGTGGCGAACTGGTAGTCGAGACGCCAGCCGACGTTGTTGTCGAAGGCGCGGCCGCGCTGGCTCCACCACGTGTACGGTCCCTGGATGTCGCCGGCGAGGTCGCGCATCACGTCGACGAACTCGTACTCGTCAAGCCACCGGTCCACGTAGGCGCGCTCCTCGGGCAGGAAGCCCGCGTGCTTCACGTTGCCCTTCGCGTTCTTGATGTCGAGCGGCGTGTGCGCGATGTTGAAGTCGCCGCACAGCACGGCCTGGCGTCCGCCCTTCGCCGCCTCGTCACGCAGTTCGCCCATGCGCGTGAGCATCGTGTCGAGGAAGCGGAACTTCTGCGCCATCTTCGTCGCGTCGTCGGCGTTGCCGGCGTGCACGTACACGCATGCGACGGTGATCGAATAGCCTTGCGGGGTGACGACGTCCGCCTCGATCCAACGGCCCGAATCGACGTCCTCGTCGAGGCCGGGCAGACCGTGACGCACGGCGGTCACCTCCAGATCGGAGAGCAGGGCGACGCCGGCGCGGCCCTTGACGCGGCACACCTCGTTGACGCGGTGCAGCGCGGCCGGGCCCTCGACGCGGCCCGCCTCCGCGTAGTCGGCGGCGAGACCGTCGAGGATCGGGTCGAGCTCGGCCTGCGGGGCGCGCACCTCCTGCATGCACCACACGTCGGGCGTGTTGCGTCGCGCCCACTCCTCCACGCCCTTGCGTTTCGCCGCGCGGATGCCGTTCATGTTCGATGTCGTGATGGAGATCATGCGGCTCACTATACGGGCATGCATGACGAAAGGCCCCCTCTCACTCGTGTGAGAGGGGGCCTTTCGTCATGCATGCCTAATCTCTCCCCCACCCGGCTTCGCCGGGAGCCCCCTCGTCAGAGGGGGCCGAGGGAAAGGACTAAGGCTCAGTCGAGGCCGAGCTGGAGCTTGCCGCCGGGGATGGCATCGAGCAGGTCGCGGGTGTACTGCATCTTCGGGTGGTTGAACACCTCGTCGGTGGTGGCGTGCTCGACCAGGCGGCCATGCTGCATCACCACGACCTCGTCGGCGATCTGGCGGACGACGGCCAGATCGTGGGTGATGAACAGGTAGCTCAGGCCCTTCTCGGCCTGCAGGTCGTTGAGCAGGTGCAGCACCTGGTCCTGCACGAGCACGTCGAGGGCGGAGACCGCCTCGTCGCACACGATCACGTCCGGGTTGAGGGCCATGGCTCGCGCGATGGCGATGCGCTGGCGCTGGCCGCCGGACAGCTCGTTCGGGTAGCGGGTCATCACGGACTCGGGCAGTTCGACCATGTCGAGCAACTCGCGCACGCGCTTGGCGCGGCTCGTCTTGTCGCCGATGCCGTGGATGCGCAGCGGCTCCTCGATGGAACGGTAGATCGAATACATCGGGTCGAGCGAGCCGTACGGGTTCTGGAACACCGGCTGCACGTGGCGGCGGAACTCGAGGAGCTCCTTGCCCGTGAGGGAGGCGATGTCCTTGCCCTCGTAGAGCGCCTTGCCGGAGGTGGGCGTCAGGAGCTTCAACACCATGTTCGCCACGGTGGACTTGCCGGAGCCGGATTCGCCGACGATGGCCAGCGTGGAGCCGCGCTTGACGGAGAAGGACACGTCGTCGACGGCCTTGAACATCTCCTTCTTGCGCGGGAGCTTGAACTCCTTGGTCAGATGGTCGACGACGATGACGTTCTCGCTCTTCTCGAGCTTCTCCTCGCCGACGACGTGGTGCTCGAGCAACGCGTCCGCATCCTCGCCGCGCTCGTGCGCGGAGATGATGCGCTGGGAGGCGAGCGACGGGGCGGCCGCGACAAGACGCTTCGTGTACGGGTGCTGCGGGTGCTGGAGCACTTCGAGCGACGGACCGGATTCGACGACCTGGCCCTTGTACATCACGACGATGTGCTGGGCGCGCTCGGCGGCGAGGCCCAGATCGTGGGTGATGAACAGCACGGCGGTTCCGAGCGAGTCGGTGAGCATGTGCAGATGGTCGAGGATCTTCTTCTGCACGGTCACGTCGAGCGCGGAGGTCGGCTCGTCGGCGATGAGCAGGTCGGGTCGGCAGGCGAGGCCGATGGCGATGAGCGCGCGCTGGCGCATGCCGCCGGAGAACTCGTGCGGGTACTGGCGGGCGCGGGTGGCCGCGTCGGGCAGGCCGGCCTCGCTCAGCAGGCCCGCGATGCGGTCGTCCACGGTGGAGCCGGTGACGTGGGCCTTGGCGATCGCCCATGCCTTGTCGTCGGCGACGCCGGCCTTGATGAGGTCGTCGGCGACGCGCCAACGGGTCTCGGAGCCGGGCACCCACTCGCCCTTGAAGTAGTCCATGGACTTGGCGACCGCCCCCTCGCCGACGCCGGCCTCGGCCAGCGCGGCCTTGGCGGCGTCGAGCAGGGCGGGCAGCTCGGCGGATCCGACGAACGTCTCGTCGTCGTTGCCCTTGAGCTCGACGTCCGCCTCCTCGCCGGCCAGGGCCTTGGCGAGGGCGGAGCGCTTCTCGTGCGCCACGTCCATGTTGTTGGCGGTGAGCGCCTCCTTGACCTGCGTGCCGATGCGGTACACCGGATTGAGGTTGCTCATCGGGTCCTGCGGGACGAGGCCCATCTTGTCGCCGCGCAGCTTGTCGAAGTCCTTCGGCTTCAGGCCCGTGAGCTCCTGGCCGTCAAGCTTGATGGAGCCGCCGACCACGTGGCCGGTGCCGGGCAGCAGGCCGAGCACGGCCATGGCGGATGTGGACTTGCCGGAGCCGGATTCGCCGACGATGGCCACCCACTGGCCAGGGTAGACGGAGAAGGACGCGTTGCGCACGGCGTGCACGGCGCGCTTGTCGTCGGTGGTGAAGTCGATGGCGAGGTTCTTCACCTCGAGCAGCGGGCCGTGGGCCTTCTGCATCTCGACGATCTTGGCATCGTTCGTGTTTTCCATTTGTCTTCCTACCTCACACTCAGGCCGTGCGGCTCTTCGGATCGAGGGCGTCCTTGACGGCGTCGCCCATCATGATGAAGCTCAGCACGGTGATGGCCAGCGCCACGGACGGGTAGAACAGGACCATCGGGTTGGTCATCAGGTTGACCTGCGCCTGCGAGATGTCGCCGCCCCAGCTGACGGTCGTGGTCGGCAGGCCCACGCCGAGGAAGCTCAGCGTCGCCTCGGACACGATGTAGGAGCCGAGGGACGTGGTGCCGATGACGATGATCGGGGCGAGCGCATTCGGGATGATGTGGTGGAACAGGTTCCTCATCGGCGTGGAGCCGAGCGCGGTGGACGCGGTGTTGAACTCGAGGTTCTTCGCCTCCATCACCGAGCCGCGGGCGATACGCGCGGTGGACACCCAGCCGAACAGGGCGAGCACGAGCACGACCTTCCAGATGGAGGTGGAGGTGCGGAACATCTGCAGGACGACGATGGCGCCCAGCAGGAACGGGATCGAGTAGAAGATGTCGATGATGCGGCTCAGCAGCGCGTCGACCCAGCCGCCGCAGAAGCCGGCGACCGCGCCGATGAGCGTGCCGATGGCCACGACGATAATCGTGGTCAGCAGGCCCACGGACAGCGAGGTGCGGGTGCCGTAGACGGTGCGTGCGAACACGTCGCAGCCCTGGAAGTCGTAGCCGAACGGGTGGCCGGCCTCGGCGGGCTCGAGCGAGTTGTCGAGGTTGCAGTAGTTCGGGTCGATCTTCGTGATGATGCCCGGGAAGAGCGCCACGAAGACGATGCACACGATGAGCACGCCGGAGATGATGAACAGCGGGTTCTTGCGCAGCGTGCGCCACGCGTCGGCCCACATGCTCGTGGCGGGGGCGGATTCGTCGACCTTGTCGACGGCCTGCAGCGGGGTCTCGTCGAGCGGGGCGACGTAGCGCTCCTGGCCGGGCAGCGTCTCGTAGACGGCGGGTTTGGTTTCGTCGGTCATGATGTCCTTTCCTCCCTCGTCACTCGTAGCGGATGCGCGGGTCGAGCGCCGCGTACAGCAGGTCAACGATCAGGTTGCAGATCACGAACACGAGCAGCAGCAGCGTGACAATGGAGACGACGAGGTTGCCTTCGCCCTTGAGGATGCTCTGGTAGGTGAGGAAGCCGACGCCGTGGATGTTGAAGATCTGCTCGGTGATCATGGCGCCGCCCATGAGCGCGCCGAGATCCTGGCCGAGGTAGGTGACGACGGGGATGAGCGAGTTGCGCAGCACGTGGCGGACCATCACTGACTTGTTCGACATGCCCTTGGCGCGCGCGGTGCGCACATAGTCGAGGGCGATGTTCGACGAGACCTCGGAACGGGTGAGTCGGATGATGTACGCCATCGAGACCGATCCCAGCACCATCGCCGGGAAGAGCAGCTCGGTGAACGTCGGGTTGGCACTGGCCGTGACGGGGATGAGGCTCCACTGCACGCCGAGGAAGTACTGGCCGGCGAAGCCGGTGACGAACGTCGGCACGGAGATGAGCAGCAGGGAGACGATCAGGATGACCGAGTCGTACCACTTGCCCTTCTTCAGTCCGGAGATGATGCCGAACACCACGCCGAAGACCGCTTCGAAGACGAACGCCATGACCGCCAGCTTGATGGTGACGGGGAACGCGCGTCCGATCTCGTCGATGACCGGCTGCCCGGCGAACGTGTTGCCGAAGTCCAGCGTGAACGCGTTCTTGAGGAACAGCAGGTACTGGATGATGAATGGCTTGTCGAGGTTGTATTCGGCGCGGATCTGGGCGGCGACCGCTTCGTTGACGGGCTTGTCGCCGAACATCGCCTTGACCGGATCACCCGGCAGCGCGAAGACGAGCGCATAGACCAGAAGCGTCGCACCGAGAACCACGGGGATCATCTGCAGGATACGGCGCAGAAGATATTTGCCCATCGGTTTCTCCTTGTTTCACGGACCGGTGCGTGACGCCGTTCGGATGCGCCTTTCGGGCGCGTCGAAGCCGCCCTGGCCGGTCGCTCAGTACCCCGTTAGTTTACCCTATGTGCCGACACGAATGTTTCACAATGATGAATCACAGGTGGACGGGATACGACGAAGGGGACGGAACCCGGATGGGTTCCGTCCCCTTGTGGTCTCGATTCGAGAGACGAATCGGATCAGGCGAGCGTCAGGCTCACTTGGTCAGCTCCTCGTAGACCGGCAGGTTCTGCCAGTTCATCTCGAAGCCCTTGACGCTGGTGCTCGCAACGCCGGCGGCGTTGGAGTAGTACAGCGGGATGGCCGGCAGGTCGTTGAGGAGGATCTCCTGCGACTGCTGGTAGATCTTGTTGGCGGCGTCGGTGGTCTTGGCGGCGTAGGCCTCGTCCATCAGCTTGTCGAACTCGGCGTTCTTGTAGTCGCCGTCGTTGGAGCCGTTGCCGTCCGCGGCGGCGGAGGCGTACAGCTGGAACAGGTAGTTCTCGGCGGACGGGTAGTCCGGCTGCCAGCCGGTGCGGAAGGCGCCCTTGATCTGGCGGTTGGTGACCGCGTCACGGAACTCCTGGAAGGTCGGCATCGGGTTGGTGGCCGCGTCGATGCCCAGGTTGTTCTTCAGCTGGTTGACGATGGCGTCGTAGATCGGCTTGGCGCCGCCGTCGGCGTTGTAGGCGAAGGTGAGCTGGCCGTCGTACTTGGAGATGGCGTCGGCCTTGGCCCACAGCTCCTTGGCCTTGGTCGGGTTGAACTCGAGGTTGCCCTCGCCCTTGAGGCTGCTGGAGTAGCCCGGGGTGAGCGGGGAGGTGAAGTCCTTGGCCGGGGTGGCGACGCCGCCGAGGACCTTCTCGGTCAGCTGCTTGCGGTTGATGGCCATGGAGATGGCCTGGCGACGGAGCTGGCCCTCCTCGGTGTTGGTCTGGAAGTGCTCGAGGTTGGACGGGATGGTGAAGGTCTGGGAGACGGAGCCGGCCTTGTTGTAGGCCTGGACCTTCGGATCCTTCTGGAAGGTCTTGGTGGCGGAGGCCGGGACGGACTCCATCACGTCGAGGTTGCCGGCCTGGATGTCGGCGTAGGCGGCCTTGTCGTCGGTGTAGATCTTGAAGGTCACGCCGTCGTTCTTGGCCACGTCATTGCCCTTGTAGTCGGGGTTCTTGACGAGGTCGATCTCCTTGTTGTGATCCCACTTGGAGAACTTGTACGGGCCGTTGCCGACCGGGGCCTCGCCGAAGGCCTTCGGATCCTTGTAGAAGGATTCCGGCAGCGGGGCGAACGCCAGGTAGCCGACCTTGATCGGGAAGGTGGCGTCCGGCTGGGACATGTCGACGGTGAAGGTGTGGTCGTCGACGACCTTGAGGCCGGAGAGCTGCTCGTCGCCCTTCAGGTTCTTGGCGTCCTGCAGCTCGTTGAAGCCCTTGATGGTGGAGAAGAAGGAGGAGCACTTCTGCGCGTTCTTCGCGTTGGCGGTGTAGCTCCAGGACTTGGTGAAGGACTCGGCGGTCACCGGGGTGCCGTCGGTGAACTTCCAGCCGTCCTTGAGCTTGATCGTGTACTGGGTGGCGTCGTCGTTCGGGGTGATGGACTCGGCCACTTCGTTGGAGGCGTTGCCCTTGGCGTCGAAGGAGACGAGGCGGGCGAACAGCAGGTCGCCCGGCTTGCCGCCGCCGGTCTCGTTGGTGTTGCCCGGGATCAGCGGGTTCTGCGGCTCGGAGGCGTACGAGGTGATGATGTTGTTCGAAGCGGTGCTGCTGCCGGCGTTGTTCGAAGAGCCGCAGCCGCCCAGCATGGTCGCGACGGCGCACACGGCCGCGGCGATCGCGAAGGCTTTCTTCTTCATATGGATTCTCCTGTTTCATCCGGGCGCGGGGGTTCCGCGCCCTGTCACGCGAAGGGGGCCGGTGGCCTCACGGCCAGCCAACCCCCTTGCTGATCGCGTCCCATTGTGCCGCAGAACGGAGACGTTGTGTTACCGAATTGCGAATATTCGGTGAAAGACCTTGGCGTTTCCTGCCGGTTCCGTCCCGGTTCTCCGGGAATCACGTCATCGTCGCCGCCGTTCCACATTCCGGACATCGTCGGCCGCGCCCGCGCCGCTCCCGGATCACGCGCGCGGGAACGCCTGCGCGTAGCGCGACTTCAGCTGTTCGATCGAGACGTGCGTGTAGCGCTGCGTCGTCTTGAGCGAGGAGTGGCCGAGCATCTCCTGCACCTCGCGCAGGTCCGCTCCCCCGTCGAGCAGGTGCGTGGCGGCCGAGTGGCGCAGCGCGTGCGGCGAGACGTCGGGCACGCCGGCGCGCCGCGACGCCTCGTGCACGACGCGGCGGACGATGCGCTGGTCGAGCCGCCCGCCGCGCGCGCCGAGGAACAGCGCGGCCGCGGCGTCCGCACGCGCGTCCCGCCCGGTGTCGCGACGTGCCGTTTCCGTTCGCCCGTCGCGAACGGAACGCCGTCCGTCGCCGCGCGCGCCATGCGCGTCGCGCGACGCGGCCGCCGCAAGGACGGGCGGCCGGCCGCGTCCGATCCACCATTCCAGCGCGCGCGACGCGGGCAGTCCGAACGGCACGACCCGCTGCTTGTTTCCCTTGCCGGTGACTCTGACGGTGCGGTTCGCGAAATCCACGTCCGTCAGGTCGAGTCCGACGAGTTCGGCCACGCGGATGCCGGTCGCGTACAGCAGTTCGAGAATCGCCGCGTCGCGCAGACGCATTGCCTCGCCAAGGACTCCGTCATCGGCGGCGCCGCCGTCCCGCGTCACGCCGCCGGCCGCCGCACGCCCGTCGCCGCCGTCGTCTCCTGCGCCGCGGGGCACGCCGTGCGCCCGCTCCTCGACCTCGCCCATGAGCCGGGACGCCTGCGCTTCGGTGAGCACGGCGGGCAGGGTGCCGGGGATCTTCGGCGTCATCAGCATGGCGGCCGGATCGGTCGCGGTCACGTCATGCCCGTGCGCCCACGCGAAGAACCGGCGTACGGCGACGGTCTTGCGCGCCATGCTGGAGCGCGCGTGCGAGCGCGACTCGTGCGCCATCCACGCGCGCAGGTCGTCGAGCGTCACCTCGTTCAGATCCTCGACGCCGCGCAGTTCCAGAAGATGCAGGCACTCCCCCACGTCCGTCCCGTACGCCTTGAGCGTGTTCGCGCTCAGCCCGCGGTTCGCCCCGAGATACGCGAGGAACTCCCGCAACCGGTCGTCGAAGCGCATGCCGATCCTTTCCTCCATGCCGTTCTCCGATAGACTATAACCGTTCGCGATAGTGGGAAATGGGGCGGCGATGGCACGACATGCGGCACGACGGAACGGGAATCGGAACGACGTCGGACGACGCGACGACGGGGAGGTCGTGGCGCGGGCCATCGACCTGACGAAGACATACGGCGACGCGGACGCGCGCGTCACCGCCCTCGACCATGTGGACGTCGCGTTCACGCGCGGCGAGATGACCGCGATCATGGGGCCGTCCGGCTCAGGCAAGTCCACGCTCATGCACATGATGGCCGGGCTCGACACGCCCACCTCGGGCCGTGTGCTGGTCGAAGGCCTCGAGGTCTCGTCGATGAGCCAGCGCCAATTGACGAAGCTGCGCCGCGACCAGATCGGCTTCATCTTCCAATCGTTCAACCTGGTGCCCACGCTCACCGCGGAGGAGAACATCCTCCTGCCGCTGCAGATCGCGAAACGGCCCATCGACCGTGCATGGTTCGACAAGGTCGTCGACGTGGTGGGCCTGCGCCCGCGCCTGAAGCACCGGCCGAGCCAGCTGTCCGGCGGCCAGCAGCAGCGCGTCGCCTGCGCGCGTGCGATCATGGCGCGCCCCTCCGTGATCTTCGCGGACGAGCCGACCGGCAACCTCGACTCGCGGTCCAGCCGCGAGGTGCTCGGATTCCTCAAGGATTCGGTGCGCGAGTACGGGCAGACGATCGTCATGGTGACGCACGATCCGCGCGCCGCCTCCTACGCGGACCGCGTGCTCGTGCTCGCCGACGGGCGCATCACCCGCGACCTCAGGCACCCGACGTACGAGGAGATCCTCGCGCAGTTCGCCACCGAAGGCGACGAGGCGCGGGGACCGGAGGGGGACGAGGAGGCCGCATGATCCGTATCGGGCTGCGTGACGCGCGGGCGCATCTGTCGCGGTTCGTCATGTCGATCATCGCGATCGCGTTGGGCGTCTCGTTCGTGGTCGGTTCGTTCGCGTTCCGCGCGATGATGAACGACCAGGTCGACCAGATGCTCGGCTCGAACACCGACGCCGACGTGTACGTGCGCGGCGTCAAGGAGAAGAAGGACGACGCCGCGACGACGGGGACAGGCTCGGACTCGTCCTCGTCGTTGAAGACGTACAACGACATCGACGTGTCGCTCGCCGACGACATCGCCAAGGTGAAAGGCGTCGAGTCAGCGGGCGTCACGTATTCCGTGTCCGGTTCGCTCGTGCTCGTCGCCAAGGACGGCAACGCGGTCTCCACGATGGGTTCGCCGACGATGGGCATCGGCCTGGAACAGGGTACATGGCGGTCCACGCATCTGACCAAGGGGCGCTGGGCGAAGGACCGTCACGAGATCGCCCTGCACGCGTTCGCCGCCGAGACCGCGGGGCTCGCGGTGGGCGACACGACGAAGCTCGTCTACCCGTCCGGCCCGGAGGACGTGAAGGTGGTCGGCGTCTTCGATACCGACGTCTCGCAGGCGGGCGCGATCATCATCGGCCTCGCCCCGTCGGTCGCACGCGACCTTCAGCAGGAGCAGACCGGCGAAATCGGCGTCACCCAGGTCATCGGCGTGTATGGTTCCGCCGACGGCGGCGCTCCCCTCGACGACGCGCAGCAGCGGGAGCTCGCCGAACGCATCGACGACGCGCTGCCGAAGGACGCGAAGGCCACGGCGATCACCGGCGACCAGCTGCGCGACGAATACTCGCGGTCCATCAAGGACCAGTTGGGCTTCATCCAGCCGCTGATCCTCATCTTCGGCATCATCGCCCTGTTCGTCGGCTCGTTCATCATCGCGAACACGTTCTCGATGATCGTGCGCGAATCGATGCGCGGCTACGCGCTGCTGCGTTCGGTGGGCGCCTCCCCCGCGCAGGTGTTCTCCACGGTGATCGTGCAGGCGCTGCTGCTCGGCCTGATCGGTTCGGGCGCGGGCATCGCGCTCGGCTGGGGCATGGTGCGCCTCATCGTGTTCGGACTCGCGCAGGCGGGCACGCCGATGACCGGCGCCGCCGATCCGGGCCCGACGGACATGCTCGTTGGCCTCGTCGTCGGCCTCGCGGTCACGCTGGTCGGCGCGGCGCTGCCGGCGCGCAGGGCGGCGACCGCGCCGCCCATCCAGGCGATGAACGAGACCGTGAACCCGGAGAAGCCGGTGCTGCCGCGCGGCGTCGCCGGAGCCGCGATGATCGCGTTCGGCTCCCTGTGCTGGGTCTTCTGCCACCGCATCGCAGCGGCGGGCGACGGAGGAGAGCCGACGCCGATCGCGTTCCTCAACGATCTGGCGTCGCGGTTGGGCGTCGGATGGCCGCTCGGCGCGGGCGCGGCGCTCATCGTCGTCGGCGTGATCGTGCTCGCGCCGGCGCTGGTCGGCCCGGCCGGCGTCGTGCTCGGATGGGTCCCCGCGCACGTGTTCCCGGTGACGGGACGTCTCGCCGCGCGCAATCTGACGCGGCAGAAACGGCGCACGGCGAACACGGCGGCCGCCCTGTTCGTCGGCGTCGCGATCGTCAGCTGCCTCGGCGTGGTCGCCTCGTCGGCGAAGGCATCGGTCGCCGGCATCGTCGACACGGGGCTCAAATCCGATTTCACCGCGATGAGCGCGTCCTCCGGTCGCATCCCCGACGAGGCGGTCACGGCGATCAGGAAGACCAAGGGCGTCGCCTCCGTGTCGCAGAGCCGCATGCTCATGGGCGTCACCTACGGTTCCGGCGACGACGCGGCGCAGGCGATGACGTTCGCCGAACAGCCGTCCCTGTTCTCGAAGGTGTTCGCGCCCGTCGCGAACTCCGGCGACGCAGACAGGGCGCTCAGGTCCGGCGAACTCGTCGTGGGGCTGTCCGTCGCGCAGGACAACGGCTGGAAGGTCGGCGACACGGTGCAGGTCAACGGCCGGCGCGTCGTCGTCGACGAGGAGGCGACCGCGAAGGCGCAGGCCGACTATCAGGCGAAGCTCATGGCCGGGCAGGCGCAGCCGGTCGACCCGTCGACGCTGGTGCGCACGACCACCGAGACCACGCATGTGAAGATGAAGGTCGGCGCGGTCATCGAGAACTCCGTCTACCGGTCGATGGTGCTGATGAATGACGAGCGCGCGGAGCAGATCAACAACGAGAACACGATGTTCACGATCATGCTGTTCATCAACGCGGCTCCGCACGCGGACACGGCCGCGGTGAAGAAACGTCTCGTCAAGGCGGTCAAACCGTTCTACGTCATCACCGTGCAGGACCGCGACGAGTTCAAGTCGACGATGTCGACGATGGTCGACCAGATCCTCATCATCCTGTACGCGCTGCTCGCCCTGTCGATCGTCATCGCCGTGTTCGGCATCGTGAACACGCTCGCCCTGAGCGTGTCGGAACGCACGCGCGAGATCGGCCTGCTGCGCGCGATCGGCACGTCGCGCGGGCAGGTGCGCGGCATGCTCGCGATCGAGGCGTCGCTGATCGCCGTGCTCGGCACGCTGCTCGGCGTCGTGACGGGCGTCGCGGCGGGCGCGGTGATCCGCGAGGTGTACGCGTCGAACGGATTGGAACGGTTGTCGGTCCCATGGGGCCAATTGGGCGTGTTCCTCGCCGCGTCGATCCTCGTGGGCGTCGTGGCCGCATTGCCGCCGGCGCGACGCGCGCTGAAGGTGCCGGTGCTCGACGCCGTGGCGACGGACTGAACGGAGGAATCGGGGAGTACAGTGGCAGATACCGGACATCGACGTCCGGAACGGACCATGCAACGGATCATTTCGGGGAAAGGACGAATCATGGCATTGCCGAGGCAGATACCGTCGGGCGCACGCGTCGTCGTGCGCGTCATCGAGGGCGTGGACCCGGCCGACGGACGCACCAAGTTCCGCGACTACGTGGGCCACGTGCTCGGCTGGGACGGGCGCACGCTCGAACTGTCGCGCGACGCGGCCGCGAACGGCTCGCGCCCGCAGCAGCACGTGACGATCGACGCGGACACGATCGCCACGCTGAAACCGGTGCCGGAGCGGCCGCGGACGAGGCCATAGGGAAACTCCGGTCAGACGGCGGAGCGGATTTCGGCGCGAGCGGCGTCGGGGCCGTCGAAGGCGATGATGTGCTCGCCGCGACGGGCGGAGGCGAGCAGTTCGCCGCGCCAGTCGCCGGCCGGGTCGATATGCAGCTCGACCGTCTCATATGGCTCCCGCTCCCCCGCCTGCCGCGCGGCAATGGCGCGTTGGGCGGCCTTGTAGTCGCGGAACGGCTGGCCTTCGGCGAAGAAGCCGAGCATGTCGGTCTGGGCCTGCGCGCCGACGGCGATGTCGCGGGCGTCCTGTTCGCCGTGCAGCAGGTTCGCGACCTTGAGCAGCCGGGAGGCCACGTCGCGCAGCAGCCGTTCGACGTTCTCGGCGTCCTCCTCGACCATGGCGCGCGTGCGGTCCGGGTCGGTCAGGGCGACGCGCGTCATGTCGCGCCAGCTGCCCGCGGCGAGCGCGGCCGCGATGTTGCGGTCGGGGCTGGCGACGAGCGTGTTGATCATCGCGGTGGCGACGACGTGCGGCATGTGGCTGATAAGCGCGGCCGCCTTGTCGTGCGTGTCGTCGTCGAGGACGATCACGCGGTCGCCGACGCCGGCGGTGATGAGCCGGGCGACATCGAGGAACCGCCGGTAGTCGGTCGTCTCGTCGACGGTGATGGCCCACAGGGCGTCGTCGTAGAGGTGCGGGTCGGCGGCCGCCCAGCCGGACAGCTCGTTGCCGGCCATCGGATGCGCGCCCACGTAGCGGTCGCCGAGCCTGGCGGCCTTCACCTGGTCGCGCACCATGCCTTTGACGCTGCCCACGTCGGTGAGCGTCACATCGAGGCCGGGGGTGCCGTCGATCAGGGGTTTGAGCACGGCGAGGATGGCGGGCATCGCCTTCAACGGGTTGCACAGGATGATCGTCGAGGGTCGCGCGGCGACGAGCGCGTCGAGCGTCGGCGCGCAGCGGATGCCGGCCTTCTCGGCCTCGGCGTACGGGTGGGGGCGGTGGTTCCATGCGACGACGTCGATGCCGCGGGAGACGAGCCTGCGGGCGAGCGAGCCGCCGATCAGTCCGAGCCCGATGATGCCGATCGGCCCGGCGGATGCGGGCGTGCGATGTCCGGCGGTCGTGGCGGCCATGTCGATCGTGGCGGTCGTGTCTACCACAGCAGTTCCCTCCTCGTGGTCTCGTCCTGTTCCCAGTCGTCGCTGATGCGCGTCGCGTCGAGATGCACGCCGCCCTGCGGCAGCCTCCACGCCTCGACGGGCGGGTTGGAGCGTTCGCGCCGCGGGTAGACGGCGAGCGTCTTCAGCCAGATGCCGTGCGCGGCGAGCGTCGCGAGCACGTCGCGGAAGCGCGGCTCCCACGGCGCGGCGTCGAGCGTGTCGATGAAGCTGTACGTGCCGTCGTCGCCTTTGATGGGGCGGGACATGAAGCTGGTCATGTTGAGTCCCGCGTCGCGCAGGATGTCGAGCACGTTGGCGACGACGCCGGGGCCGGTGACGAGCGGGATGAACGTGATGATCGTCTCGAAGTCGGTTTCGCGCGCGCGTGCGCGGTCGTTCGACGCGCGCACGTCGTCGCGCCTGCCGAGGACGAGGAAGTCGGTGTGCGCGCCTGCGAAGTCCTGCACGCGCGCGGCGAGCGTGTCGAGTCCGTAGAGTTCGCCGCAGATGCGCGGCCCGAGCGCGACGCCGCCCGGCTGAAGGTCGCGGCAGGCGGCCGCGTTCGACGACGCGGGTGTGGGCGTGAGATGGTGGTCGGCGATGAACCGCTTGCACTGGGCGAGGCCGTGCGGGTGCGCGGAGACGGGAATCGCGGCGGAACCAGCACCGTCGGCGGTTTCCCCGGCGTCGCGCGCGGCGAGAGGATCGTCGCCGCGTCGCGTGAACGCGTCGAACGCGACGTCGACGCGCACGCGCGCGAGGCCGGCGACGTCGGTCGCGTCGATGAGCGCGTCGAGGTTCGGCACGACGTAGCCTTCGACGTTGTTCTCCCAGGCGATGACGCCCAGGCCGCGGCCCGAGCGGACGGCCTCCATGATGGCGGGGACATCGGGCAGGGGGACGAGGTCGAAGCCCGTCTCCCCCGTCGTCTCATCCGCGAGCTGCACGGCGGCCTCCATGGCCGCCTGATGCGTGAACGTGCCTTCCGGCCCGAGATAGAACAGGGTTTCGCGTGTCATAGGACACCACTGTACCGTCACTCGCCCTTCGGGGCGGGGATGCGGAACCATGATGCGGGCGGGACCAGCATGGCGACCTGCACGAGAATCACGCCGTACAGCCAGATGTAGCCGGCGTGCTGGCTGAAGAACGTGGTCGGCGTGCTGAATCCGGCGACGACGAGCGCGTCGCTTCCCGGGCCGGGGACGAGGGCGAGGCCCCAAGCGACGGCCGAGGAGACGATGAGATGCAGGGCGAGGCCGGTCACGCCCTGGCGCGCGCGGGCGCAGTATGTCGACAGGGCGATGATGAGGAACGCGAGCAGAAGCCCGTAGGGGACGTTCGAGGCCGCGCCCATGCGGTGCGCGAGCGTGCCGACGAACGCGGCGCCCGCGCCCGCGAGCAACGTGACGACGGTCCGGCCCAGAGGACCGAACCGGTGCGACCACGGCCGCCCGTCGGAGCCGGCCGTGGTCTTCGCGCGCTCCGTCACTTCGTCACTTGCCCTGCTGGGCGGCGTTCTGGCGACGCTGCTTGGCGCGCCACTTGTACCAGTCCTCGCGGCCGAGGATGATCTTGCGCACGCGGATGGACTCCGGGGTGACCTCGACGCACTCGTCCTCGTTCGCGAAGTCGAGGGACTCCTCGAGGCTCATCTTGATCGGCGGGGTGAGGGTCTCGAGCACGTCGGCGGTGGAGGAGCGCATGTTGGTCATGTGCTTGGCGAGCGTGATGTTCACGTCCAGCTCGTCGGGCTTGTTGTTGACGCCCACGACCTGGCCCTCGTACACCGGGGACTGCGGCTCGACGAAGAAGTTGCCGCGCGCCTGGAGACGCTGCATGGCGTACGGGGTGGCGACGCCCTTGCGGTCGGAGACCATCGAGCCGTTCTGGCGGATGGTGATCTGGCCAGCCCACGGCGCGTAGCCGGCGGAGATGGAGGAGGAGATGCCGGTGCCGCGGGTGGCGGAGAGCAGCGCGGTGCGGAAGCCGATGAGGCCGCGGGACGGCACGGTGAACTGCAGACGCACCCAGCCGGAGCCGTGGTTGGTCATGCCGTCCATGCGGCCCTTGCGGTCGGCCATGAGCTGGGTGACGGTGCCCATGTACTCCTCGGGCACGTCGATGGTGGTGTTCTCCATCGGCTCGTTGATCACGCCGTCGATCTTCTTGGTGACGACCTGCGGGCGGCCGACGGTCAGCTCGTAGCCTTCGCGGCGCATCTGCTCGGCGAGCACGGCCAGCGCAAGTTCGCCGCGGCCCTGCACCTCCCAGGCGTCCGGACGGTCGGTGGGCAGCACCTTGATGGACACGTTGCCGATGAGCTCGCGGTCGAGGCGGTCCTTGATCATGCGGGCGGTGAGCTTGTGGTCCTTGCCCTCGGTGCCGGCCAGCGGGGAGTCGTTGACGCCGAAGGTCATGGAGATGGCCGGGTCGTCGACGTGGATGAGCGGCAGCGGCTTCGGGTCGTTCGGGTCGACGATGGTCTCGCCGATCATGATGTCGTTGACGCCGGCGACGGCGACGATGTCGCCGGGGCCCGCGGACTCGACGGGCTGGCGCTCGAGGCCCTGCGTGCGCAGCAGCTCGGCGACGCGGAAGTTCTCGATGGAGCCGTCGACGCGGCTCAGACCGTAGGTCTTGCCCTTCTCCAGAGTGCCGTTGTAGATGCGCACGAGGCCGAGACGGCCGAGGAAGTCGGAGGAGTCGATGTTGGCGACGTGGGCCTGCAGCGGTGCGCCCTCCTCGTACTCCGGGGCGGGGATGTTGGAGATGATGGCCTCGAACAGCGGCTCGAGGTTGTCGTTGTCCGGCAGCCCGCCGTTCTCCGGCTGGTTGGCGGAGGCGTAGCCGGCCTTGGCGGCGCAGTAGATGACCGGCATCTCGAGCAGCTGGTCGAGATCGAGATCGATGCCCTCGTGCTGCACGTCGTCGGCTAGGCCGAGCAGCAGGTCGGAGGTCTCGCCGACGACCTCCTCGATGCGGGCGTCCGGACGGTCGACCTTGTTTACGCACAGGATGACCGGCAGCTTCGCCTCGAGCGCCTTGCGCAGCACGAAGCGGGTCTGCGGCAGCGGGCCCTCGGAGGCGTCGACGAGCAGGACGACGCCGTCGACCATGGAGATGCCGCGCTCGACCTCGCCGCCGAAATCGGCGTGGCCGGGGGTGTCGATGATGTTGAGGGTGATGCCCTCCGGGTGGCCGTACTTGGCAGCCAGCGGGCCGGTGTACTCGACGGCCGTGTTCTTCGCGAGGATGGTGATACCCTTCTCGCGTTCCAGATCGTTGGAGTCCATCACGCGATCCGGCACTTCCTCGCGCTCGTTGAACACGTGGGACTGCTGGAGCATCGCGTTCACCAGCGTGGTCTTGCCGTGGTCGACGTGAGCCACAATCGCCACATTACGGATATCACCGCGAACCGCCATCGAAACCTCTCTTGATTGATTCTGTTTGTTCTTGTCGCGTAACCGCGCGGCGCGGGGCCTGTCCCGCGCGCCGCCCTCCCGACAGTATGGACAGCATGGATTGGTCCAACCTGTGTGTGCACACAAACCGCACTGATGATAGCCGGAAGGCTTGACCGCGGTCGCGGTCAAGCCTTCCGATGAACGGCGCTCAGTCGCCCAGGTCGAGCACGGCCGGCTTGGAGCCGTCGTGCACGAAGTACACGTCGTACCAGGTGAGGAACGTGTAGATGGTCCAGATGCGGCGGCGGTCGTCGGTCTTGCCGGCGTAGTTGTCGTCGAGCATCTTGAGGATCGCGTCCTGGTCGAAGAACTCGTTCACGTAGTCGCGCTCGAACACGGAGCGCACCAGCTTGTAGTACTTCTCCTCGCGCAGCCACTTCTTGATCGGCACGGGGAAGCCGAGCTTCTCGCGGCTCTTCCACTCCTCGGGCAGGTGGCGGCCGGCGGCCTGGCGGAACGCGTACTTGGTGTTCTCGTCGTTGATGAGCCACTTGGTGGGCACCTGCTCGGCGACGCCCATGAGCACCTTGTCGAGCAGCGGCACGCGCAGCTCGAGCGAATGGGCCATGGTGAGCTTGTCCGCCTTGAGGAGGATGTCGCCGGGCATCCACTGGTGCATGTCGAGGTACTGCTTCTTCTTGAGCTCGCTCAGCCCCTTGCCCTCGATGCGGGCGTAGGTCTTGTCGACGATGCTCTGCACGCTGGGCGCCTTGCGGTACGCGGGCTTCAGGATGCGGTCGGACTCCGATTCCTCGAACACGCGGGCCTGGCCGATGAAGCTCTCCTCGGCGGGCGCGAGGTTCGCGTACAGGTGCCATGCGCCGTGGAAGGTCTTGCCCTTGCACCAGCGGGCGATGGCGTGGCGGGCTCCGGCGGGCAGGTGGGTGAGCCAGCGGGTGACGACCTTGATGACCTTCGACTTCGTGTGCACGCCGTAGTCGATGTAGCCGCCGAACAGCTCGTCGGCGCCCTCGCCGGAAAGCACGACCTTGACGTCGTGCGCGGCGAGCTTCGAGAGGAAGAACAGCGGCACGCAGCTCGGGTTGGAGTCGGGCTCGTCGAGATGCCATTGGATCTGCGGGAAGGCGCTGAACGCCTCCTCGTCGGTCAGGGCCTCGGCCGTGTTGTTGAGCTTGAGGATCTCGGCGAGTTCGCCGGCCTGCTGGCTCTCGTTGTAGGTGCCCTTGCCGAAGCCGATCGAATACGTGTGCTGCGGGCGGGCCACGGCGGCCACGTAGCTGGAGTCCACGCCGGAGGAGAGGAACGAGCCGACCTCCACGTCGGCGATCTGGTGGGCCTTGACGGATCCCATGACCGTGTCGTCGATGGTGTCGACGAGATGGTCGAGAGTCACGTCCGACTCGCGGAAGCGCTCGTCGTAGTAGCGGTGGATGTCCATCTTCCCGTCGCGGTAGGTGAAGTAGTGGCCTTCGGGCAGCTTGAACACGCCCTTGAAGAAGGTCTCGGCGAACGGCGGGTACTGGAAGGTCATGTACGGCTTCAGCGCCTCGCGGTTGAGCTCCTTGACGAAGTCGGGGTGCTGCAGCAGGCTCTTGATCTCGGAGGCGTACATGAACGTGCCGTTCATCTTCGCGTAGTAGAAGGGCTTGATGCCGAAGTGGTCGCGCGCGCCGAACAGCTCCTTCCTGGTCTTGTCCCAGATCACGAAGGTGAACATGCCGCGGATCTTCTGCAGCAGCTCGACGCCCCACTCCTCGTAGCCGTGCAGCAGCACTTCGGTGTCGGATTCGGTGGTGAACGTGTGCCCGGCCTCGATGAGCTGGGCGCGCAGCGGTTGGTAGTTGTAGATCTCGCCGTTGAACGTGATGACGAGGTTGCCGTCCTCGTTGTAGATGGGCTGCTGGCCGCCGCCGAGGTCGATGATGCTCAGGCGCCGGTGGCCGAGCGCCACGTACTCGTCCACGTACTTGCCTTCCGAATCGGGTCCGCGGTGGGCGATGATGTCGGTCATCCGCTTGATGACCGGGCACTTGACGTCGATCGGGTCGTCGTTGACGAATCCGGCGATTCCGCACATAAGGTATTCCATCTCCTCGGGGTTGATTTCGACTGCCAATACCCTACCAACGCGATGTGACGGTCCTGTGCATCGCCGCCGGCGCGGTCATCGCCTGCGAAGTTACCGGCGGCGAAGCTCCGACGACTGAGCCGCATAGCGGAAAGCCCGGTGGGCTTTCCGTAGGCGAAGTGAGCGGTTTACCGCGAAGGCTGCCTGCGGAGTTCCGCAGGCAGCACGAAGTGCATGGTCTCCTTGGTGGTCTCCACGGATTCGACGTCGGTGTAGCCGCGTTCGCGCAACGCGGCGATCACGCCGTCCACGTACTCCTCGGGCACGGACGCGCCGGAGGAGACGCCGACCGCCTCGACGCCCTCGAACCAGGTGGGGTCGAGGTCGCCGGCGTCGTCGACCCGGTGGGCGCGGCCGCGCTCCCCCAGCCCCTCCTGTGCGACCTCGACGAGGCGCACGGAGTTCGACGAGTTCGCCGACCCCACGATCACGACGCATCCGGAGCGTTCGGCGACGAGCTTGACGGCGGCCTGGCGGTTGGAGGTCGCATAGCAGATGTCCGAGCTGGGCGGCATCTCGATCCACGGGAAGCGGGCCTTTAGCGCGGCGATCGTGCCGGCCGTCTCGTCGACGCTCAGCGTGGTCTGGCTCAGGAGCACGAGCTTCGTATCCGGCGTGAAGTCCAGCCCCTCGACGTCGCGCTCGTGCTCGATCAGATGCACGTGCTCCGGGGCCTCCCCCACGACGCCGACCGCCTCGTCGTGGCCCTTGTGACCGATGTAGACGATCTCGTAGCCGGAACGCGCGAACCGCAGCACCTCGCGGTGCACCTTGGCGACGAGCGGGCAGGTGGCGTCCACCACGTTGAGCCCGCGCGCCTTCGCCTCCGCCTTGACGGCGGGCGACACGCCGTGCGCGGAGAACACGACCGGCACGCCAGCGGCGGCGGCCTCGTCGGGGATCTCGTCCAGCTCCTCGACGAACACCGCGCCCTGCGAGGCGAGATCCTCGACCACATGCTTGTTGTGCACGATCTGCCGGCGCACGTACACGGGCGGCAGATCGCCGTCCGGCGCGCCGTGCGAACCCTTGAGGATCGTGCGCACGGTGAGGATCGCCCGGTCCACGCCGGCGCAGAATCCGCGCGGATCGGCCAATACGATGCGTTTCGCCATGGGAATCAGGGACCTTTCTCGACTGTCGCGGGGCATCGGCGCGTCCGGCGCCGCCCTCCCTACTGGATGCACTCTACCGCACCGCGGGGCACCGCGACCGGCCGCGCCGCGCGCGATTCGCCGGCGACATGCGCGGCGCGGCGTGAAAATGGGGCTAGACTGGACGTGTTAGCGATAACGCAAGTTGTCGCGTACACTACAACAACCTCTATATTCACTCTGGAGTGAGATATATGGCCAAGAACCTTCCCCCGCGCACGGGACAGCAGTACACGATCACCCACGGCGACTACAAGGCCGTCATCACCGAACTGGGCGCGACGATGCGCGAAGTCACCTACAAGGGCAGGAACGTGATCGTCCCGCTCGGCCCGGACGACCCGGTCACCTGCTGCCACGGCCAGCTGCTCGTGCCGTTCCCGAACCGCATCGAAGCCGGCGTCTACACCTTCGAGGGCAAGACGTACGAGCTGCCGATCGACGAGCACGACAAGAACACCGCCATCCACGGCTACGGCTACCGCTCCTTCTGGAAGCTCGAATCCCTCACCGAGAGCTCCGTCACCCAGTCGTGGCGCGTGCCGTTCCTGCTCGGCTACCCGTTCGACGTGACCGTCACCGCGACGCACGAGCTCACCGACGACGGCCTGAAGATCACCGTCGAGGCCACCAACAACGGCGACGTGGACGCCCCGTGGGCGCTCGCCATCCACCCGTGGCTCGACAACGGCTTCAACGGCTACGGCGACGAGATCGACGGCCACAACGCGCAGTGCACGCTCACCGTGCCCGCCCGCACGCACGTCACCGTCGACGAGAACCTCATCCCGACCGGCACCGAGCCGGTGGACGGCACGAAGTACGACTTCCGCGAGCCGCGCCTGCTCACCGAGCAGCCGTACGACGACGCGTGGACGGACGTCGAGCACGCCGCCGACGGCACCGCGACCGCCACGTTCCACCGTCCGGACGGCCTGACCGTCCACGTGGGCGGCGACGAGACGGTCACCTCGTTCCAGGTGTGCACCGGCACCGGCTTCCCGGCGTTCAAGCACCCGGCGGGCACCGCCGTCGAACCGCAGACCGCCTACGCGAACGCGTTCAACACCGGCAAGGACCTCATCGCGATCAAGCCGGGCGAGTCCAGCGTGACGAAGCTGTTCATCAAGGCCGAGATCGACTGACGTCCCCTTCCACGGCACGCGCCGCGAACCGCCTGACGGGCATCGCCCGAAACGCGGTTTGCGGCGCGTCCGCGCTCTGTGGCATAATGCCGAAGGCTTATTTATCTTTCCAGTAAAGGAGTCCATCATGGGCATGCGCGGACGTAAGCGCAAGGATCGTCGTAAGAAGGCCGCCAACCACGGCAAGCGCCCCAACGCCTGATTCTTGTCTGTTCAAGACGCGGAAAACCCGCCTGAGCCTCGCGCCCAGGCGGGTTTTCTCATGTCCCCGGCTCCCTCTGATGTCCGAGTCCTCGGCTCCCTCTGACGAGGGAGCTGTCGGCGAAGCCGACTGAGGGAGAGACATCGCGAACGGAATCCCACATACCCCGCGCGAGGCACCGGCTCACTGCTCGCCGCAACAGTGGTCGAGGCACGTCTTCAGCCGCGCCTTGAGACATTCGGGCGCCGATTCGGGCCGCAGATAGGCGCGCAGCGCGGCGATCATCGCCTGCTCGCGCTCGGAGCAGCAGGTCGACGGGTCGAAGCACTCCCCCATGCCGGACGCGGCGACGTCCGGGGAGTCCGCGCCGACGACGCGCGTCTCGGCGATATGCACCTCGGTGCGGCTGACCGTCCCGTCCGCGTTCACGCGGGTGATGGAGACGCTGCTGACCTGCTCCACGGATCGCTCGTTCATCGCGTCCCCTTTCCCTTGCCGTCGGTTCCATTATCGCCGGAAACACCCGAACCGGCACGGCCGCGCCCCGACTTCGCCGAGGGTGAACCGGAGGCGGAGGACGGCTTCGCCGGCAGCTGCGAGCCGTACCCGCGCTCGCGCGCATAGGAGGCGAGCTCGTGCTTGAGCTGGGTGCGCGCGCGGTTGAGCCGGCTCATCACCGTGCCGATGGCGACGCCCTGCTCCTCGGCGACCTGCCGGTACGATTTGCCGTCGATCGCCGTGTCGATGAACACCTGCCGGCGCTCGGGGGACAGTTTCGCCAACGCCTGCATGATCTCCTCGGGCGCGAACGCGTCCAGATACTCGTCCTCCGCGGATTTGAGCCCATCCGAGGAATGCTCGGACGCCTCGTACAGGTCCCAGTCGTCGTATTCGCCGCTCGTATCGTTCGCCCGCTGCGGACGGCGCTTCGCCTTCGCATACTGGTTGAAGTAGGCGTTGCGTTCGATGGTGGTCATCCACGCCTCGAAGTTCGTCCCCGGGGTGAACGAGTCGAACGCCTTGAATCCCTTCTCGAAGGTGTCCTGCACGAGATCCTGCGCATCGTCCGGATCGTTGGTCAGGCGCATCGCCCGCCGGTACAGTGCGTCGAGCGCGGGCATGGCGAGCTTCTCGAAGCGCGCGCGGCGCTCCGCCATCGTCTCTTTCGTCTCGCTGGTCACGGTTGCCCATTGTAATCGCCGTCCACGGGATATCGTCGGCATCCTGCGACGGGAATCCAAGACACCTCCCAGCGAACGTCGAGATTCGTCGCCCACAGTGGAGCCGTCCGGACGGGAATCCCGCGGGGACGGCCCGTACACGACCGCGCACACGACCGGACGCACGACGACATACGACCGATACGAACGGGCGGGCCCGGGGCCCGCCGCGAAAGGAAGCGACACCGATGGCCCTGACCCTGAACTCCGCCGCGACGCTGCTCGAACGCCACCATCTGCTGCGCGAGGTGATCCACGGCGGACATTGGTCGAGGACGGCCGCGACGCTGCCCCACGCCGACGAGCCGTTCGCCTCGATCACCTACGACACCCGCGAGATCGCGCCCGGGGCGATGCTCGTGTGCAAGGGGCGCTTCCGCCCCGAATTCCTCGACGGCTGCGACGCCAAGGGGCTCGCCGCCTACGTGGCCGAGACCGACATGTCCGCCCGCACCGCCGCGCCCGGCCTGATCGTCGACGACGCGCGCAAGGCGCTGAGCCTGCTCGCCGCGGAATTCTACGGCCGCCCGCAGGACGAGCTCACCCTGATCGGCATCACCGGCACCAAGGGCAAGACCACCACCGCCTATTTCACGCAGGCCGTGCTCAACGCGCGTTCCGGCGGCCGCTGCGCCCTGTTCTCCTCGGTGGACAACTGCCTCGACGGCCGCACCTACGTCGAATCGGATCTGACGACGCCGGAGTCGCTCGACGCGTTCCGCATGATGCGCGAGGCGGCCGACAACGGCATGAGGTACCTCGTCATGGAGGTCAGCTCGCAGGCGTACAAGGTGAACCGCGTCTACGGACTCACCTTCGACGTCGGCGCGTTCCTCAACATCTCCCCCGACCACATCAGCGACATCGAGCACCCCTCGCTCGAGGACTATCTGCGCTGCAAGCGCCTCATCGTGGACAACAGCCGCGCGCTGGTGCTCAACGCGCGGACCGACCACGCCGACCTGCTGCGCGAGGACGCGGCCGCCGCCGGCGTGCCCGTGACGGATTTCGCGCTGCTGGACGCCGCGCCCGCCGGGAACGACGCGCCCGCCGCGGCCGTCGCGTGGCCGACGGACGGCGGCCACGACGCCTACGCGATGCGTCTCGATGGACGCGACCTCGGCGGATACCGGCTGGCGCTCGCCGGCGATTTCAACTACGAGAACGCGCTGGCCGCCGTGGCCATCGCCCACGCCGCCGGCGTGACGGCCGACGAGGCCGGCGCGCTGCACGCGATGGAGGCCACGCGCGTGTCCGGCCGCATGGAACGCTTCCGCGACGAGGCGAGCGGCACCGACGTCATCGTCGACTACGCGCACAACCACGTGTCCGTCACGGCGCTGCTCGACTTCGTCGACGCGCGCTACGCCGGCCGCAATCCCATCATCACGCTGGTGGCCGGAGCCGCGGGAGACAAGGCGCTCGACCGCCGCCGGGAGATCGTCGAGGCGGCGCAGGACCGCATCGCCCGATTCGTGTTCACCGCGGAGGACACCGACACCGAACCCTACGAGGACATCTGCCGCGACATGCGCTCCCACGTGACGAACCCGCACGTCGCCACGACCACGATCATCGACCGCGTCGCCGCCATCGCCGACGCGCTGGACGAGGCCCGCGCGCACCCGGAGCGCACGGACGTGGTGCTCGTCATCGGCAAGGGCGACGAACGCTGGATCAAGGACCGCAACAGGCACGTGCCGTACGAGGGCGACGACCGGGTGGTCGAACGGCTGCTGGTGTCGCGGTGATACGCCGGCGGCACGGCCGTCCCGCGCCCGCCGTGCCCGTCCCCCAAGGCCATCGCACGGCGGGCGGCGGTGGAGTAGTATCGTGCGGTGACGCCGGGGAGACCCCGCGTCGCCACACGATACTAGGGAGAGAGCCATATGCCCACCACGACTTCGCCGTTGAGCCTCGCCGCCGCGGCCAAGCTGCTGGATAACCATCATCTGCTTCGTGAGATCGTCGCCGGGGACCGTTGGACGATGGACGCCTCGACGCTGCCCGGCGCCGACGATCCGATCCCGTCCATCACCTACGACACCCGCGAGGTGACGGACGGCACGCTGCTGTTCGTCAAGGGACGGTTCAAACCCGAATTCCTTGACGGCATCGACGGGCGCGGTCTCGGCGCCTACGTGGCCGAGACCCCCTACACGGACCGCACGAAGGCACCGGGCCTCATCGTCGAGGACGTGCACAAGGCGATGAGCCTGCTCTCGGCCGAGTTCTACGGCCGTCCGCAGGACGAGCTCACCCTGATCGGCATCACCGGCACCAAGGGCAAGACCACCACCGACTACTTCACGCACGCGATCCTCAACGAGTACTCGCACGGCCACGCGGCGATGATGAGCTCGCTCACCTGCTGCCTCGACGGGCATACGTGGACGCCGTCCAAGCTCACGACGCCCGAATCGCTCGACGCGTTCCGCATGATGCGCGAGGCCGCCGACGCCGGCATGGAGTACATGGTGATGGAAGTCAGCTCCCAGGCGTACAAGGTGAACCGCGTCTACGGACTCACCTTCGACGTCGGCGCCTTCCTCAACATCTCCCCCGACCACATCAGCCCGATCGAACACCCCACGTTCGAGGACTACCTCTACTGCAAGCGCCGCATCATCGCGAACTCGCGCACGCTCGTGCTCGGCGCCGACTGCGACCACGCCGACCTGCTGCGCGAGGACGCGCGACGCGCCGGCGTGACGGTCACGACGTTCGCGCTCGACGACCCGGCGACCGGACACACGACGCCCGCCGACGTGACGATCGCCGTGGACCCGTCGCGCAAGACCGGCATCCGCGTGACGTGCGGCGGCACGACCGTCGCGCTCGAGCTCGACATGCTTGGCGAATTCAACTTCCTCAACGCGGGCACCGCGATGACGCTGGCGATGAAGGCCGGCGTGCCGTTCGACGACCCGGCGATGCGCGCCGTCGAACGCGTGCAGGTGCCGGGACGCATGGAACGCTTCACCGAAGGCGAGAACCTGCACGTGTACGTGGACTACGCGCACAACTACATCTCCACCAAGTCGGTCGTCGATGAGGTGCTGCGCGTGTACGGCGAACGGGACCCGCGCATCACGCTCGTCGCCGGATCGACCGGCGGCAAGGCCATCGACCGCCGCGAGGGCATCGTCAAGGGCGCGCTGGGACGCGCCAAGTCGTTCATCCTCACCACCGACGATCCGAACTTCGAGGACCCGCGCGCGATCGCCGAGGAGATGGCCTCCCACGTGACCGACCCGGACGCGACGGCGAAGGTGATCGTCGACCGCGAGCAGGCGATCGGGACGGCCATCGACGAGGCCCGCGCCGACGCGCGCGAGCACGGGAGGCTTAACATCGTGCTCGTCATCGGCAAGGGCCACGAGACGCGCAACATCATCGACGGCAGGCCGGTGGCGTGGCCGGGCGACGCGAACGTCGTGCGGCGCGCGCTCGAACGGCATGCGCAGGGAGTAAGGTGAGCAACCATGACCCGATTCCAACCGATTCTGCTTGGCAGCGACATCAACGTGTACGGCATGGCCCGCGCGTTCCACGAGGAGTACGGCATCGTCTCCGACGCGTACGCGTACTTCCAGCTGAGCCCCACCAAGTTCAGCAAGATCGTCAACGTGCACATCGTGCCCGACTTCGACAACTTCGTGACGTTCCGCGACTTCATGCTCGACCTCGGCCGGCGCATGAAGGCCGAGGACCCGGACCGCGCGCTGCTGCTCATCCCCTGCGGCGACGTGTACGCGAACCTGCTGAGCCAGTGCGGCGACGACCTGAGGAAGTACTTCGTCTACAACACGCTCGACATCCGCCTGTCGCGCGAGCTCGCCTACAAGGCCACGTTCTACAAGCTGTGCGAAAAGTACGACCTGCCGCATCCGAAGACGAAGACCGTGACCGCCGAGGACGTGAGGCTCGGCGCGTACAAGGACCTGCCGTTCTCCTACCCGGTGGCCATGAAGCCCGCCAACTCGGTCGAATGGCTCGACATCGACTTCGAGGGCCGCCGTAAGGCGTACATCTTCGAGCGCCCCGAGGAGCTGGACGTGATGATCCGCCGCGCCTACGACGCCGGCTACAAGTCCGAGATGATCATCCAGGACTTCATCCCCGGCGACGACTCGCGCATGCGCGTGCTCAACGCCTACGTGGACCACCACCACCGCGTGCGCATGATGTTCCTCGGCCACCCGCTGCTCGAGGACCCCTCCCCCGTGGCCGCCGGCAACTACGCGGCCATCATCCCCGACTTCAACCAAGGCGTGTTCGACCGCATCAAGGCGTTCCTGGAGAGCATCGGCTACGAGGGCGTCGCGAACTTCGACATGAAGTACGACGAGCGCGACGGCGAGTACAAGCTGTTCGAGATCAACCTGCGCCAGGGCCGCTCCAGCTACTTCGTCACGCTCAACGGCTTCAACCTGGCGAAGTACTTCGTCGACGACCTCGTCGAGGACACGCCGTTCGACGGGAACACCGTGTTCGGCCGCGGCTCGAAGCTGTGGCTGGAGATCCCGCGTTCGATCTTCACCGACTACGTCGCCGAAGGCGAGGACAAGGCGCGCGGCATGGCGATGATGAAGGCCGGCGACTGGGGCACCACGCTCGAGTACTCGAAGGACATGAACCCGCTGCGCTGGCTGATGATCCGCCACATGTTCTCGATCTACAAGAAGAGCTACGCCAAGTACTTCCGACAGAAGGGCGCATTGAAGTGAGAAGACCGTTCTTCGCCGTGCTGGGAGGCATGGGATCGCTGGCCACGGAAAGCTACGTGCGTCTCGTCAACGAGGGCACGCACGCGCATTGCGACCAGGAGTACCTCGACTACGTCGTGTTCAACGACGCCGCCGTGCCGGACCGCACCGCGTTCATCACCGGCCAGTCTGGCGACGACCCGTTCCCGGTGATCGCCGACGACATCGAGAAGGCGACCGCGATGGGCGCGAGCTTCATCGTGCTCACCTGCAACACGGCGCACTATTTCTACGACCATTTCCAGGCGCTCACCCCTGTGCCGATCCTGCACATGCCGCGCGGGGCGGTCGCGCGCCTCGCCGAACTGTACCCGCATGCGCCTTCGGGCACGTGCGAGCGCGTCGGCTTCCTCGGCACGCTCGGCTCGCGCGCCGCGGGCGTGTACCGTCAGGCCGTCGAGGAGGCGGGCTACGAGTTCGTCGAACCGGACGACGCGCTGCAGGACCGCATCACGTCGCTCATCTACGACGACGTGAAGGGCGACGGCGGATTGAACCTGGAACGCTACGAGTCGGTGCTGCGCGACATGCTCGACCCGTCCGGACCGGTGCGCGCCGACGCGCTGATCCTCGGCTGCACCGAGCTGAGCGTGCTGAACGAGGCGTTCCCAATGCCCCAGCTGCCGCTCGTGGACGCGCAGGCCGTGCTCGTGGACGATACAATCGTCCGCGCCAAGGCGTTGCGCGAGTCACGCAAGGCGTGAGCCGATCGGCTCTTCCGGCGGCATGACGAAGCCCCCTTCCATCCCGTAGCGGGTGGAAGGGGGCTTCCGCGTCTTCGTGTCTTCGTGTCTTCGCTCAGTCGGCGATGGCGAGGCCGCCGTCGAGCTTCTGGCTCACCACGGCGGTGACGCCGTCGGCACGCATCGTCACGCCGTAGAGCGCGTCCGCGATCGACATCGTACGCTGCTGGTGGGTGATGACGATGAGCTGGGCGTGCTCGCGCAGATCGTCCAACGCGTCGAGCAGACGTGTGAGGTTCACGTCGTCCAGCGCGGCCTCGACCTCGTCCATCACATAGAACGGGCTGGGACGCGCGGTGAAGATCGCGAACAGCAGGGCCAGCGCGGTCAGCGAACGTTCGCCGCCGGACAGGAGGCTCAGCTGTTTGACGCGTTTGCCGGCGGGGCTCGCCTCGACGATCACGCCGGTCGAAAGCGGGTCGTCGGGGTGTTCGAGCCGCAGACGACCGGTGCCGCCGGGGAACAGAGTCGCGAAGACCTGTTCGAACGCCTTGGCGGTGTCGTCGAACGCGGTGAGGAACACGTCGACCATCGTCGCGTCGAGGTCGTGGATGAGCCGCATGAGGTCGTCGCGCGAACGGGCCACGTCGTCGCGCTGCCCGTTGAGGTACTTATTGCGCTCCTCCAACGCCTCATACTCCTCGGTGGCGAGCGGGTTCACCTTGCCGAGTTTGGCGAGGTCGCGCTTCGCCTTGTCGAGACGCCGCTCCTGCTCCTCGCGCACGTACGGCGTGGTGCGGATGGCGGCGGGAGCGCCGTCGGCGGCGGTATCGGCGGCGGTCGCATCGGTCTCGGTCGCATCGGTGGTATCGGTCGCGTCGGTATCGGCGGTCTCGACGGGAATCGGACGGCCGTGCTCGTCGAGCACCGGCACCGGCCGGTCCGGACCGTACCCCATGACGAGCTCCTCGACCGTCATGCCGAGTTCGTCGCCCGTCTTGCGTTCGATCTGCGCGTATTCGCCCGCGTAGCGCTCGCGGTCCACGTCGAGCGCATGCTCGCGTTCCGCCAGTCCGCCGACCTTTGGTTCGAGCCCGTTGCGGCGTTCACGCAGTTCGCGCAGCTCCTCGTTGCGTCCCGCCGCCGCGGCCCGAAGCGCGTCGCGCTCGGCGACGACCTTCGCGATCGCCTGCTCCGCCTTCGACGCCGCCGCGCCGGCCTTCCGCGCGAGCGTCCGGGCGTGCGCGGCGCGTTCGCGACGTTCCGCGGCGAGCCTGTCGAGCCGTTCGCGGCGTTCGCGCGCCGCCTGCGCCTGCGTGTGCAGGAGCATCGTCTGACGTTGCAGCGATTCGGCCTTGCGTTTCGTCTCCGTCCATGCGATCTTCGCGGCGACCTCCCGGTCGCGGGCCGTGGCGAGCGCCGTCTCGAGCTCCCGCGCGCGTTCGGCGAGCCCGTCGGCGTCCTGCCGTCCCGCGTCGTCCGCCGTTTCCGCGTCGAGCGCGGCAGCGAGGTCGGCGAGACGGGTGCGGTGGCCCTCCTGCTCCTCGCGCGCGGCGGCGAGCCGTTCGTCGAGTCGTGCGATCTCACGCGTGACGCCGTCGAGACGCGATCGGACATCGCGCGTCTCACGTTGCGCCTGTTCGGCTTTGAGCCGCTGTTCGGTGCGTCGTCGGGTCTCGGCGTCGACGTTCGCCGACGCCTGCGCGAGTGCGGTGCGCGCCTGCGATACCTTGGGCTCCAGCTGTTCGAGCCGTGCGGCGAGTTCCTTCGCGCGGCGCAGCGCCTTATCGCGGCGGGCGGCCAGCGACAGGTCGCTTTGCGCGGAGCCCGCGCCGCCCGCCGCGGCGACGCCGGCGACCAGCACGTCGCCGGCGCGCGTCACGGCGCGGGTCGCCTCGCCTGCGGCGACGATGCGTTGCGCGTCCTCGAGCCGGTCGGCCGTGGCCGTGTCGGCGAGCAGGGCGCGCACCGCGGCGACGACGCGGGCGGCGAGCGCCGGATCCGCGGCATGGGGGTTCGCGGCGACGAGCGAGGCGAGCGTGGGCGTACCGGCGACCGCGTCGCCTTCCTCGGTGTCGCCTTCTGTGGCATCGGCCGATGCTCCCGCAGTATCCGGGATGTCGCATCCCGCGTTGATGACCGCGGCTTTGCCGATGCGGCGTTCGCGGGCGGCGCGCAACGCGGCGAGCATGGCCGTGTCGTCGGGGACGATGAGCGCGCCCGCATACCCGTCGAGCGCATGGGCGACCGCCTCCTCCCATCCGTCGGCGACGTGGATGAGGTCGGCGAGACGCCCGAGCACGGTCACGTCCGGATCGGATTCGAGCGAACCGGCGTCGCCACGTGACTCGAGCGTATCCTTCAGCGCCTCGGATTTGGCGTCGAGCGAGATGATCGCGGACTGGAGGTCACGCTGTTCGGCGAGCAGCGCGTCGAGGGCGCCGCGACGTTCGTCGAGCGCGGCACGCGCCTCGTCCAACGCGACGTTCCCGTCGTCGCCGCCGGTTCCGGTCTGCTCGCGCAGGCGAGCGAGCCGCGTGCGCGCGTCATATTGCTGGGCGAGCAGGGATTCGCGTTGCGCCGCGAGGTCCTTGCCTCGTCCCTCCCCCAGTTCGACGGCGGCCTCCTCGCGCGCGATGAGCTCGCGCATCCGTGCGGCGCGCGCGTCGCGTTCTCGTGAGGCGCGGTCGACTTCGGCGATCGTACGTCGCATGCCGGCGAGTCGCCGCTCGTCGGCGGCGCGCGTCTCGGTTGCCTGTTCGAGCGCGAGCCGCGCATCCTGTTCCGCGTCCCGCGCTTCGGCGGCCTGACGGTCGAGTTCCGCGGCGCGATGGTCGAGGATGTCGGGATCCTCGCCGCGTTCCGGCGCGACGGCCGCGGACAGCGCACGGCCACGTTCGTCGGCGAGCGCGGCGAGCGAACCGAAGCGTTCCTTGAGCTGCGTGAGCTCATGCCAGGACCGGTCGAGCCGTTCGATGGCGGGGTCGGCTTCGCCGGCCTGCGCCTCCACCTGTTCGATGCGCACTTTGACCTGTGCGAGTTCGCGGCGCATGGCGTTGAGGTCGCCGCGGACGGCCGTCAGCTCCTCGTGCGCCCGGTCGCGTCGTCGCATCGCCTTGACCGCGTCCTCGGCGTAGAGACGTGACTGGGCGTCGCGCAGCGTGACCTTGATCGCGTCGGCGCGGCGGGAGACGCGGGCCTGGCGGCCGAGCGGCCCGAGCTGGCGGTGGATCTCGCCGAGCAGGTCGTCGAGCCGGCGCAGGTTCGCGTCCGTGTTGGCGAGTTTGCGCAGCGCGCGCTCCTTGCGTTTGCGGTGTTTGAGGACGCCGGCCGCCTCCTCGATGAACGCGCGGTGCCCGGCCGGGTCGGCCCTCAGGATCTGGTCGAGACGCCCCTGGCCGACGATCACGTGCATCTGCTGGCCGAGGCCGGTGTCGCTCAACAGCTCCTGGATGTCGAGCAGACGGCATGGCGAGCCGTTGATCGCGTATTCGGAGCCGCCGTTGCGGAAGATCGTGCGCGAGATCGTGACTTCCGTGTAGTCGATGTCGAGCGCGTGGTCGGTGTTGTCGATGGTGAGGCTCACCTGCGCGCGGCCGAGCGCCGGACGGGAGGACGTGCCCGCGAAGATCACGTCCTCCATCGACGTGCCGCGCAGGTTGCGCGCGCCCTGCTCGCCCATCACCCAGGTGAGCGCGTCGACGATGTTCGATTTGCCGGAGCCGTTCGGTCCGACCACGGCGGTGATGCCGGGCTCGAAGCGCAACGTGGTCGCCGAGGCGAACGATTTGAAGCCGCGCAGCGTCAGTTCCTTGAGATACACCCCTTGGTCGTCCTTTACTCGGCCTTGTCGGCGGCGTTCGTGGCGGTGTCGGCGTTCGCGTTCGTGTCGGCGGAGGACCGCTCCTCGCCGCCGAACAGACCGCCGAGCACGTCGTCGCCGTCGTCCTCGTCGGAGTCGGAGCCGGTCTTGCCGGCGTCGCCGTCGTCCGGCTCGACGACGGGCTGGTGGATGCTCATCGCCTTCCTCATGATCGGGCTCGCATGCTCTTCGAGCATCTCACGGGCGTCGCCGGCGGTGACGAAGCTGCCGCAGATGAGCACGCCGTGGCCGTAGCCGACGCCGAGCTCGTCGGCCTCGTCGACCATGTTGACGGCGGTCTGGATCGCGTCCGGCAGTTCCGGCTCCTTGACGACGCGGTCGCGGCCGAACACCTCGACGGCGATCTTCTCCAGGTCGTCGGCGGACATGACGCGGTCGCGCCACGAGTTCTCGGTGACGACCACCTGGCTCAGGACCGGTTCGAGCACGCCGAGATACTCCTCGACCTGCTTGTCCTCCATCATGGCGACCACGCCGACCAGCTGCTCGAAGTGGTAGTTCTCCTCGATGGCGGCGCGCAGGGATTCGGCGGCGTTCACGTTGTGGCCGCCGTCCACGATGATCGTCGGCGAGGTGCGGATCTGCTCGATACGGCCCGGGATTTTCACGCTGGAGAGCGCCTCGGCGACGATGTCGCCGTCCAACGCGCCGGAGACGGGAATCACGGCCTCGCAGGCGGCGAGCGCGGAGAGCGCGTTGTGCGCCTGATGTTCGCCGAACTTGGCGATCGGGACCTCGGTGTACGTGCCGAGCGGCGTGGACAGGGTGGCGACCTGCCCGCCGACGGCGGGCATGCGGTTGACGACCTCCATCTCGTAGCCGTCGCGCACGAGCTTCGCATGGTTGCGTTCGGCGGCCGCCTCGATGATCGGCATGACCTCCTCCTCATGCGGCTGGGGGCCGATGACGGCGGTGCAGCCGGGCTTGATGATGCCGGCCTTCTCGGTGGCGATCTCCTCCACGGTGTCGCCCAGCCACTTCATGTGGTCCATGTCGACCGGTCCGATGATCGCCGCGTCCGCGTCGAGCACATTGGTCGCATCCCAGGCTCCGCCCATGCCGACCTCGACGATGGCCACGTCCACGGGCGCGTCGGCGAACTTCCAGATGGCCATGGCGGTGAGCACCTCGAAGAAGCTCATGCGCGGCTTGCCCTGCTCCTCCATCTTGCGGTCGACGAGCGCGACGAGGTCCTTGATCTGGTCCCACGCGTCGATGAAGTCGTCGTCGGAGAGCTGCTGGCCGTCGATGGCGATGCGCTCGTTGATCTTCTCCAGATGCGGCGACGTGTACAGGCCGGTGCGCATGCCATAGGCGCGGCAGATGGCCTCGGCCATGCGTGCGGTGGACCCCTTGCCGTTGGTGCCGGTCACATGGATCACGCGGAACGACTCCTCCGGGTGCCCCAGCACGTCGAGCATCAGGTTCATGCGGTCCAGGTCGAGATTCGTGGTGTTATGCTCCGGCGGACGGCTCATGATGTCCAGCTCGACGTCCTGGATGGTCTCGTTGTTCCTGTTCGGATGCTCGAATGACATGGTTCCTGTGCTCCTGCTTGTTCTTCTGTGCCGTCTATATGGCCTCACATGCCCAAACCCCACAATGATAGCCGACCCCCTGCCGTCATGCGCCCTCCGTTCGCCGCCCGCTCATCGTAGGTGCGCCCTTCCCCTTCCGCGTCGCTTCCCCTCCGCGTCGTTTCCATACCAACGGCGTCGCATGCACACCATCCGCTGGCCGGAAACGACGCCGGGAGAGCTCTCAGCGTCGGAACTGTGCCAAGTGTGGCGCGGAAACGACGCTAAAGAACCCTCCACCGTCGTTTCCATGCCAAGGATGGCACGCAACCGATGCTCAATCCCCTCCTAGCGTCACCGTTCCGCCACCCATGGCACGGAACCGACGCAAGATGGAAACCTCCCGCAGCCCGGCGCCATCACCGTTATCCACATCGGGCACCTTGTGCGCGAATCGGCTTGATTCCGCCGATTCCTGTAACGGGCACGCCGAAAGAGGGGGGCTCCGACCACAAGGGGCGCTCGGCACCCTCCGCGGAGTGCGAATCGGCTACGGTCGAACCATGAGAACGCATAGAACGGTGACGAAGCTGATGGCGGACGCCCAGCGTGCAGGCAGATGCGCGTATTCCCGCAATACGGCCGAGCAGGCGGCGTTGCGCAGGCGCGCGAAAGCCGGAGATTTCACATGCGTCTATCCGGGAATTCCGTCGCTGTACGCCGAGACCGTTTATTGGAACGGGCTGAATCCTCCGGAACGCACGATGCACATCGCCCGCACGCTCGCACAAGCCCATCGCACATGGGTATTCGGAGGACTCGTCGCCGCAGTGGCCTACGGATTCGAACATCAATGGTGTCTGCACGACGGTTCCGTGACGATCGCCACATCGAATCATGGCACGCACCGTCCCGACCGTCATCTGAAACGCGTCTATGTGCCGAAGACGGCGGCGGCGCGGATCGAACACGAGGAAACGGGATTGTTCCTGTTGCCGCCCGCCATGACGTTGCTCGATTGCGCCGGCTCACATGAATTCCGTTTCTCATTGCCGTTCTTCGACTCGGCGTTCGCCAAGGGAATCACCGCCGAGGACGTGCTCGACGCGATCGGCCGGATGCACGCCGATCCACGCTCGGCCCTGCGTCTGCTGCGTCACGTGAACGCGAAAAGCGAGAACGGCGGGGAATCATTGGCCCGTGGCACGATGATCGAGGAACGGTTCCTCACGCCGCGTCTTCAGGTGCCGGTGAGGGACCCGCAGACCGGAGCGGAGTACCGCGCCGATTTCGTGTGGACGCTGACGGATGGCGCGACGGTCGTCGGCGAATATGACGGCACCCGCAAATACATCGATCCCGACATGACCGATAATCGAAGCATCCAGGAGATCGTAGCGAACGAACGCCGCCGGGATGAGGCCTTGAAGCGTGCAGGCGCACGCGAAATCGTCCATTTCAACTACGACGACGTCATGCGGAGGACGCCGTTGACGATGAAACTGCTCAAAGCCGGCATTCCCCGCCGGGACGCCCCATGACCGGTATCGGTACCATAATCCATTCCGAGGAAGGAACACGTATATGAGGTATTTCACCACCGACACGCATTTCGGGCATCCGCTAGTGAGCGTGCTGCGCGGATTCACGACATTCGACCCCGGTCGCGAACGCTATGCGGCGCTGCTCGCCGACCAGGGGCGCAAAGCCGCCGAGGATTGGGCGAAGGGCGTCGTGCTCGACGATTCGCGGCTCAGCTTCCGCACCGCGGCCGACACGGACGCGCATGACGAGACCGTCGTCGCGAACATCAACCGGCTGGTCGGCGAGGATGATGAGCTGTGGATTCTCGGCGACATCGGATTCCGCACATCCGTCAATCATCTCAAGGACTGTCTGAGGCGGCTGCGCTGCCGGCATCTGCACGCGGTGATTGGCAACCATGACGACTGGTGGCTGGACGATCGTCCCGCCCGCAACCTGTTCGCCTCGATCGAACCGAACGGCACGGTCGGTCTCATCGGTCTCGACGCCGCACGGCCGGACGCGGTCCAGACCGTGAACCTGTCGCATTTCCCGTACCGCGAGGATCTCGCCTACGGTTGGCCGGACGACGCCGTGCGGTTCCACGACAAGGCGCTGCCGTTCGACGGCCGTCGTCTGCTCTACGGCCACACGCACCAGCTCTCGCCCGAAGGCGCCCGCCCGGAAGCGCTCAACGTGGGCCTCGACGCGTGGAATCTCGAACCGGTGAGCGAGACCAGCATCGCCGACTGGTTCCACGGGCGTGCCGGCGACGATCCGCGCGCCGCAATGCTCGACATGCCATCGGATGGAAGATTCTGAATGGTCGGATGCCGGTCGCGGAACCGCGAGCCTAAGCCAGCGCGGGATCGGCGAAACGGCGGTTGGCGAGGACCGGGAGCGTCCGGCGGGCGGCGGCGAGCGCGTCACGACGCAGTCCGGCGGTGATGAGCGCCGGTTGCGGGCCCGCCGCCGCGACGACCTCGCCGAGCGGGTCGATGATGCGGCTCAATCCGATGGTCCTCGCTCCCGTCGCACTGCAGGCGAGCACATAGCAGGTGTTCTCCAACGCGCGTGCGGCGGCCATGATCTCCCAATGGCGTTCCTTGCGCGGGCCGCGCACCCATGCGGCCGAGACCGCGATCGCGTCGGCACCGCGCACGGCCAGCGAGCGCGCCGTCTCGGGGAACCGCAGGTCGTAGCAGGTCATCACGCCGATGCGCCATCCGTCGATGTCCACGATCGGCGGGAGCGCATCGCCCGGCTCGACCGTATCGGATTCGCGTTCCGCGAACGCGTCGTACAGATGGAGTTTGCGGTAGGTCGCAGCGATTTCGCCATCCCTGATGACGACGAACACGTTGGACACCCGTCGGGCGGTCGCACCCGCCGCGTCCAGGGCGTCCGCCGGCACATGCACGGTGCCCATCAGCGTGATGCCATACCGCTCGCCGATATGACGCAATCCTGTGACGAACGGACCGTCCAACGGCTGCGCCATGCGCGCCGTATACGAGGGATCCCCGTCGTCGCGCGCAATCAGTCCTTCCGGCAGAAGCAGCACCCGCGCGCCGTTCTCCGCACCCTGCCGCGCATACCCCTCGATGGTCTCAAGGTTCGCGGCCGGTTCTTTCGCCACCGTGAACTGAGCGACACCGACCTTCAGCACGTCATTCCCATGCATTTCGACATCCATATCGCCATTATCCGCCGCCGCTCATCCGAATGTCCGGTTCCTCTCGAGACCCACGTCACATGGTTTCGGCGTGTCGCGAATCCGGGATCGGGGACGGGCGGAACGCGCGTAGAGTTGGTGGGGATGCGGCGGATCCGCCCGCACCATATGACCATATGTCCAATGAAGGGAACCATCATGGCAACACTGCTCGACCCTCCCGCCATCCCCGTGCGCCGCGCGCATGACGGGCTGGAACTGCCGGCCATCGGCTTCGGCACGTACAAGGTGAACGGCTTCGCCGGCGTGGAGGCGATCAAGTCGGCGCTCGAGGTCGGCTACCGTCTCATCGATTCGGCGTTCAACTACGAGAACGAGGGCGTGGTCGGCAAGGCGATCCGCGAATCCGACGTGCCCCGCGAGGACATCATCGTCGCCTCGAAGCTGCCCGGCCGCCACCACCAGTACGACCAGGCGCGCGCGACCATCGAGGAGTCGGTGGCGCGCATGGGCCTCGACTACATCGACCTGTATCTCATCCACTGGCCGAACCCGTCGCAGGGCCAGTTCGTGGAGGCGTGGCAGGCGCTGGTCGACGCGCAGCAGCAGGGTATCGTCAGGCATATCGGCGTGAGCAACTTCCTGCCCGGCCACATCGACCTGCTCATCCGCGCCACCGGCGTGACGCCCGCGGTCAACCAGGTGGAGCTGCACCCGTTCTTCCAGCAGAACGAGCAGCGCGCCTACGACGACGCGCACGGCATCATCACCGAGGCGTGGAGCCCGCTGGGACGCGCCAACCAGATGCTCAAGGATCCGACGATCACGCGCATCGCCGCCAAGCACGGTGTCTCCCCCGTCGCCGCGATCCTGCGCTGGCATATCCAGCTGGGCGACGTGGCGATCCCGAAGTCGATGCACCGCGAACGCCAGCGCGCGAACCTCGACCTGACCGGATTCACGCTCGACGAGCAGGACATGCGCGACATCGCCGCGATGGACAATCCGGAGGGCTACACGTTCGGCCAGAACCCGCACTGGCACGAGGAAGCCTGACCGGTTCCGTGACCGGACCCCGGCATACGGGTTTCGCGGCTACACTCGAGGTATGAGTCTTCCCGCGAAACCCGCGCTATACGAGTTCGAGTCCATGTTCGACGACGCGCCATGGATACTCGAACGCGCCTATGACTATTGGCAGGATGGCCGCGTGGAACGGATCGAGAGCATCGCGCCCTCGTTGTTCCACGCGCAGGTCGCCGGCAGCGAAGACGGTCCCTACGATGTCGATGTCCGCATCGACGATGCCGGCGACGTCATGTCGGCCGCATGCACCTGCCCGTATCACCTGACCCCATACTGCAAGCATGTGGGCGCGACGCTCTACGAGCTGCGCCGGCGCTGGGCCGACGGACACGGTGATGCGGCGCCCGACGCGTCCGATACGTCCGAATCGTCCGGCGGACGCCGCCGCCGGGTGCCGTCCTATGTGCTCGACGGCGTGCTGAAGCGCATCGACGAGGAGAAACGCGATTCCGACGGCCGCAACGTGCTGTTCTTCTGGTCGAACACATGCATCGAATACGCGGATCATCTGACGCGCGAGGGCTCGTCCGGACCGCTGATTCCCACCCGTGAGGCGGGTCGAATGATGCTCGGTCCCATGGACGCCTACCACCGGCGGCACGGCATCCATCATCAGGGCGACGGCATCCCCCTCGACGACATGGACGGCGGGCTTCTGCCGCCAGACGCCCTCGACGACCCCCTCGACCATCCCCACGGGGATGACGATATGCCACGGCCCGATGATCCGACGCTCGCCGAAGCCCTCTCCGGTTTCCACACGGTCGTCGACAACGCGCTCCATTCCACGGATTGGGAACACGCCTGCCTGAACCTGGCCATCAGCGCCTCGGCGCTGGCCGCGTTCACGAACTCCGTCGAGGATGAGCGGCACGAGCTATGCAACGAGAACGACCTGCTGTCCAGCGAGATCCGCTGTTACATGGAGAACGTCGCCCGCTACGCCGACTCGGCGACGGCGAGCATCGCGCTGGGCGAGATCGCGAAGGCCGCATACGAGCCTGAACTCCAGTTCTATGACCCCGTCAACGCGGCCATGCTGCTGGCGTCCGCCACCGCGTTCGCCCGTCACGGCGACAAGACGATGTGGGCGTACGACGTCGTCGATACCGCGCTCGAACGGTTCGGCGAGCACCATGACGCCGACCTGCCGCATGAGGCGTTGGTCGCTTCACGCCGCGTGCTGCGCCGCTACATGCTCATGGTCGCCTACGATATACGCCGCCTCGCCGGAGACGACGAGGGATGCGCCACGCTTTGGCGTGAGCATCCCGATATGGCTCCACTCACGCTGATGCGCGTCGTCACGTTGCTCGACGACCGCCGGTTCCGCGAGGCGCGTGAGACGGTCGAAGCGTTCCTCGCCACGGTGACGGACCGATTCCAGGCCGATGCGTTCATCACGCGCAATGGGCTGCTGCCGGGGCTGCTGCCACACGGCTGGCGCACGTTGCTGGAATGTTGCGCGGAAGGTACGGACGACGCGGCACGGCTCGCCGACCTGTACCGCGACTACATCATCACAGGCAATGACAAAAGGGACGCCGCATACGTGAACCGTCTGCGACGGCTGCTGTCCACGGAACGTCCCGGCGGCGCGGACGATGCCGGTGACGCGCGATGGCATGACGAGGCCCGGCGTCTCGCCCGCCGTTGCGCCCGCGACATCGCCGAACGCATCACGTCGCGGCCCGAGATGACGACGGTCGACGACGGGTACAGGGTCGCCAGGCGCAGCAGCTGGCGCAATCCCGCATATGAGAAGCTCATCGTGGACGAACGTCTGACCGACGACGCGCTCACCTACTGCGTGACCATCGCCTATCCCCCGCTGCCGTTGCTGAAGACGATGGCGATCGGGCACCCGGACAAGGCGCGCGAGACGATTCTGGAGGCGATGCCGCAGGGCGCGTTGTCCGAGGACGACGTCATGCGGCTGCTCCATGCCGATGCCGCGGATCCGTCCCGGCCGTCGGGCGCGGTGCGCGCGCCGCGAGCGGGCATGGTGCGGTTGAGCGCCACCCGTGCCGTCTACCGGCAGATCGCGAAACAGCTGCGCCGCTACGCCGACGTGTTCGACGACGCCTCGGCACGGCTCGTCGCCGATCTCATCATCCGCAGGTATCCGAACCGTCCCGCATTGCGCGAGGAACTCGCCTTCATCCGAGGATGACGCCGGACCGATGAATCGGTGCTTGGATTATTCGGGGACGGGGCCCAACCTGTCGAGGAATCCGCGGTCGCAAAGCATTTCGCTTTCGTCCGTCGTGCAGTATCGGACCCTGCCGGTTTCCATGTCCACGAAGAATGCTTGGGGCAGTCCCAATACCATGCCCGGTTCGTAGTCGGCCGGGACGGTGTAGAAGATGAGCTCGCCGTCATGCACGCCGGCGGGTTCCTCCAAGCTAAGGCCTTCGGCCTGCGCGGCCCGTGAGGCTTCCTCGCGTAACTCGCTGAACGGCTTCATTCATTCCCTCCATCAGTCCCGACACGATGCCCTTGTCCAATTCAAGGCTATCAATCCCTGTCAGAACCGGAGCGGAGACGATCATGACAAGATAATCATGGTTCTTCCCCACCGAGGATAATCGGGGGAATGGAGATAGGGCCTGCCGGTAATGGGATTGTGGGCGTCAGATTGTGGGTGTCAGCTATGTTGGAGCTGGCTGGCGATGAGGGGCGCGTACTCCTCCATGTCCTCTGGTTGTATGCAGTCTCTGATCTGCTCGACGAGGTCGTGGGGAATCGTGAGGTTTTCGTCTTCGGTGGCGTCGAACAGCCATTTGAGGGCTTCGTAGCCTTCGCCGGCGTCGATGGTCACATCCGCGATGAGCAGTTGTCTGTCGGTCATGACAGGGGCGACCAGTAGGCGGAGTTGCCGGGCCAGTTGTGCGGCTCTGTCGTCCAGTGTCATGACCATGCTCCTTGTCTGGCGGGGTAGGAGGTGATCACCCTCCATTTGTCGATCTTCCATACGAGTTCCACGACCACGTCGACGCCTTCGATGTTGCGGACGTGGAATTTCTTGTTGGATCGGGGCCCTACGATTGCTTCGCGTGGTGCGGTGACGGTTTCCTTTACCGCCCAGCGTATCTTCTTCTCGTCCCAGGTTTCGGGGAATCGTGTCTTGCCGGTGACGGATCGGGCCCGTGTGCATGTTTTTCCAAGTGGATTGCCGGGTGGTAATGGTTTGGTCGTCGTCTCAGCTGGCCTCCATGCTGCAGTGGCATTTGCCTTGGCCCACCGCATCGTGTCGTCCATGTTTTTGAGGCTCAGCCACAGGTCATCCACCGCCAATCCGGCGCAGGATTGCCCGTTCCTGAGCTGCGTGTAGTTCAGACCGTTGTAGTCGTTGCCGTTGAAGCCGCAGACCATGCGGTAGAACATATGGTCGGGGTCGTAGACGTCATCGGTCGCGTAGTCTTCGAACGCATCCGTACGCGTCCGCGTAGGCCTTGCATACGGCGTTGTAGTAGTCACCCCCTGACTGACATCGTGCGCGTAGTCACGCATGACTGCGGCTGTTCAATAGGAAGTGGAAGTGGGCCGTGGAACCAAAAGAAACACTTTTTTCTTTACTTAACTCTGAGTTGATGAGGCCGATGGATGGCCTCCTTAGACCTAGATAGATGACTCACGGACACGGTTTAGTCAATATCACTTGACTTGAAAAGTGCATAGTTATGAACTACACATGTGGAGTGGAAAAGCTCACGAAGCGAGCCTACAAGCCCATCAAGGACAACGACCTCGAAGACGCCTGGGCCAAAAGCGGCAATCATAGCAAAGGCATCCTGCACTGCATCCGAAGGAACAGAAATGAGCGAACCCGTCAATACCACCGCCATCTGCCGGCGCGTGAACGGCTGGTGGGCCGTCGAAGTCCCCGAGATCCCCGGCCTGTTCACCCAGGCGCGCCGCCTCGACCAGGTCGAGGCCATGGTGCGCGACGCCGCCGACATGCTCGGCGTCAAGGTCGGCGACGTCGCCATCGACCCGCAGCTCGACGAGGCCACGCAGCGCATGGTCGACGACCTGTTCGCCAAGCGCGAGGCCGCCCGCAAGGCGCAGGAGGAGGCGTCACGCCTCGCCCGCAGCACCGTCGCCACCCTGCGCGGCGAAGGATTGACCGTGCGCGACGTCGCCACCGTCACCGGCGTCAGTCCCCAACGCGTCAGTGCCCTGCAGGACGCCTGACCAAGGCGAACGACGAGACCGCTCCCGGCTGCTCATCGGCGAGCGCCGGGGTGGTTCCTATTTCGAATTGCGGCCGAATAGGAAGCCGAGTGCGGTAGTGGCGATCAGCTTGAATACGTCGATTGCGCTGGAGATGGTTTCATGCCCGTATCTGGAGCCTGTCCATGTGAATTGCACGCCGGTGAAGATCGCGACCATGAGGAGGCAGAAGGCGACGATGATGAAGGCCGTGCTGTTCTTGAAGTTCTCGACTTCCCAGTTGTGCTTGTCTTTGGGGTTGATGGGTTCCGTTTTGATGTTGTCGTCTGCGTCGGTGGATTCATATCCCTCCGGAGGCAGATCGACGGATGCGTCGAGGGGAATGTCTTCGTTCTGATTCATGTTTCAGATTCCCAGCTCTTCGTCGAATGTGTGGTCTTCGGCCATTGCGGTGTTGCTGATGAATGGTTTCTCGGCGGCTATGGCTTGCGACCATGCGGAACCGTTGCGGTGGGTCATGCGGGAAAGCTCTACGGCGCTTCTCCCTCCCAATGTCAGCCATACGAGGTTCAGCGCCTTGCGGAACGGTTCGCTGCTGGACTCGTCCACCGCGGTGGCGTTGCCTAGCGCATCTTGTGCGTATCGCGTGATCGGCTTGCCTCCGAAGCCTTTGAATTCGTCGTATACGCTACGGCATACGGGGCCGTAGCGCCATGGCTGGAAGGACTCGGTGAGCAGTCTCTTGCCCGTGTTTCTCTGGTACAGGCAGGTGACGTAGAAGAGGAGCTTCTGGAGCTTCATGGGGGTCACCTGAACATCATCGCGGAAGGCGCGACGGAGGATGCTGTTGGCGACCGTAGTCGGTGTTATGCCGGTTCCGACGATTTTCTCGGCCATCATTCCTCCTTTGCCGTCCATTCAACTCTTCGGCGTGGAGACGACGGCGTGTCGTCGTTGTCCCGACTTGCATATCTTTATTATCTATGTTAATATAGTTATGTCGGCACGGAAGACCGACGCCACAACTCAAGAGCGAAAGGAGGAAGCGGGATGAGCAACGACTTCATTCTCGCCGTCGCGGCCATCGGGGCCGTGATCGTCGAAGCCGCCAAACTGGCGTTCGACATCATCAAATGGCGCGACGAACGCGACAAGCCCAAGAAGTGACAGACCGAAGTCCCGGATAGGCCTAGAATCCGGGGCTTCGGCCCCACAATCATCCCGCAAACCACCATGAAACGCAAGACACAGGGCATCGGCGGACTCGCGTTCGCCATCATCGCGGCCGCCTGCGCCGTGGGCGGCATACAGCCGTGGATCACCGCGCTGTTCGCGGTCGCGGCCGGCCTCGACTGTCTTCATCTCGGATTTGACAACGGAGGCCGCGATGACCACTGAATACCTCGGCGTCACCGACGTGGCGAGACGACTCGGCATCAGTACCGCCGCGGTCTCCGCCTACAAGCTGCCCGAACCGGACGCGACCATCGGCCGCACGCGCGGATGGCTGCCCGAGACGATCGACGAATGGAACCGGAACCGCCCCGGCCGCGGCGTCGGCGGCGGACGGCCGCGCAAACATCCCAAAGAATAAGCGAAAACGGCCCCGGCGCCCGCATCTGCGAGCGCCGGGGCGGTCATGTCCGGATTATCGCGTTTCGTTCTCGTCAAGCATGACGGGTGAATAGAGATAGAGCCTGTCGGTGGCGGACGGTTTGAATGTTTTCGACCAGATGTGGTATTCGGCGTCGTTCTCGTCGATGCCCTCGTCCTCGAAGCCGGCGTCGGTGAACAGGTGGATGCTGGCTGTGTTGTGTGGGTCGATTTGTGTGAGCACGTATGGTTCGCGTCCGTGACGGGCGGCGTCGTTTGCCATCCAGCGCAGTGCGCCGTCCAGCAGGTAACAGCCCAGATGCCGTCCTCGCTCGCTCAGGGCGGTGGCGATGAATGAGATGGCGTAGCCGCTGGATTCCGGGGCTGCGGGGTCGTAGCCGAATTCGCAGAATCCGACAATCGGCCCCACGTGGGTCTCGTCGCCATACTGGAGGACCATGCGGTACATGCCGGGTTCGTCCGCGAGATGGAGGCCGCGGATATACCTCTGCACGTCCATCGCGTACTCGGGCGCGCCCGGCTCGCAGCAGACGAAACGTCGCAGGGCGAGCTGGTCGTCGGAGTCGCACAGGCGGCTAGTGACGATCGCTATTCTCAACCTGTTCGGCTTTCTTCATGGCGCGTGTACGGCGGTTCAGCATCGCGCGGTGCAGCTTCATCCATTTCGCATCCACCGCATTGCGGGGCTTTCCGTCGGCGGGCGGCGTGTACACCGGGATGGGCTTCACGCCGGCATCGGTCATGGTCATGGCCGCCTCCTTTCGATTGCGTTCGGCGTAATCTGAACAGCTTACGCGACATCACGGGATGTCGCAAACGTCATATCTCCGATTCTCGCGAAACCGTGGACAGGGTAGGCGGCAGGGCGCGGCGGCCTTCGGCGTGTCGTTGCTGTCTCGGCTTGCATATCTTATATAGATGTTCTATAATAGAATCGTCAACGGAACACGGGAAAGGAGGTGAACATGGATAGCTTCTGGAATGCAATCAACGCAATCGGCAACTTCCTCATCGGAATCGGCACGATAACCATCGGCATCGCCGCCTACTTCGATTCAAGGAAGAACGACAAAAAGTAAAAGGCCGGTCCCGGATTCCTCACCTATCCGGGGCCTCGGCCCATTCCAGAATAATCCATGAACGCCATGAACACGAAATACATAATCCCCCTGTCATGCGGCATCGTCTCGCTCGCGCTCGGAGCGACGGGGCATGCCCTCCCCGCCGGAGTATTCGGCCTGTGCGGCGTCATCATCGCACTGGCCGCACAGAAGCGGAGTCACGATGACGACTAGACGGTATCTCAGCATCGCCGAGGTCGCCGAACGCATCGGCGTGAAGAACGCGAGCGCCGCCGGCTACAGGCTGCCCGAGCCGGACGCGCTGGTAGGCCGCACGCGCGGATGGCTGCCCGAGACGATCGACGAGTGGAACCGGAACCGCCCCGGCCGCGGGGTCGGCGGCGGACGGCCGCGCAAGCACCCCAAGGAATAGACGAAACCTCCCCGGTGCCCGCATCGGCGAGCGCCGGGGAGGTTTCGTCATTGTCGGTTGAGCTGTTGGGTGAGGCGTTGGTTTTCGGCGGCGAGCGCGGCGAGTCGTCGTTTGAGCCGGGTGATCTCGTCGTCGGTGTCGTCGGTGTCGTCGGTGTCGGTCGGGGTGGTGTCGGTGGTTGGGATGAGTTGGCCGATCTGTCGGGCGAGGGCGCGGGTGCGGGTTTGTGTGGCGTGTTGGTAGCGCATGGCGGTTTCGGGGTCGCTGTGGCCTGCGGCGGCCATGAGTTCCTTGAGGGTGGCGCCGTGTTCGGCGAGGAGGGTGAGGGCGGTGTGGCGTAGGTCGTGGAAGCGCAGGTCGGGGCGTCCGGCGGTTTCGCGGGCGGTTTTGAACCATTTGCGGAGGGTGTTGGGGTGGAGGGGCTGGTCGGGGTGGCGGATGGCGGGGAAGACGAAGGCGTCGGGGTCGTCGGGGATTTGGTCGAGGAGGTCGTTGAGGAGTGGGGCGAATTGGGGTGGGATGGCTTCGTCGCGCACGCTGTTGGCGGTCTTGGGTTTGCCGGTGAGGGCGGTCTTGTCCATGGTCTTGCGGCTGGCGCGGATGTGGAGGGTGAGGTTCTTGAGGTCGATGTCGCGGCGGCGGAGCGCGCATACCTCGCCGATGCGCAGGCCGTTGCAGAAGAGGCTCAGGTAGACGGCGGGCGCGTAGCGTTCGGGCATGGCGTCGTGGATGGTCTTGACCTGGTCGATGGTGGCGGGGATGGTCTCGTGGTCGCGGCGGTGGCGGGGCGTGGTGATGCGGCAGGGGTTTTCGGCGATGAGCGGGGTTTCGCCGTCGCGTCCGGGTGCGGCGGCGCTGTTGAGGATGGCTTTGAGGGTTTTGAGCGCGTTGATGCACATGGCGGTCTGGGTGTGGTCGAGGCCTGCCCACCAGCGGTCGATGTCGCTGGTGGTAATGTCCGTCAGGCGCATGCGGCCGAAGTACGGGAGGATGTGGTTTTCGGCGTCCTTGCGGATCCGGTAGAGGGTGCCGGCCTCCAATGGTGTGCCCTGTTTGGTGCGGCGGGTCGTGATCCACTGGTCGAAGTAGGTGGCGAGGGTGATGGATTTGCGGCCTTGGTCGCGTCTGGTCTCGCTTTCGGGCTGCCATGATCCGGCCTCGATGCTGACGCGCGCCTTGCGGAGCCATGCGCGTGCGCCGTCCTCGTCGTCCGGGTCGAAGTTCGCGTATTGGCGTTCCTTGAGGCCGGGCCATTCGCTGAACGCCCATGCGGGCGTGATGTAGCTGGCCTCGATGTATTTGGGGTTGGTCTTGTTGGGTTTGAATCGGATGGCCCCGAATCGTTTCGGCATCGCTCCTCCATCGTCGCGTCCGGCGGCGCGGTTTTCTACCACACCAACTACCACACATGATAGGTGTCAGACGGACGTTTCAGACCTTTTCACGTCTTTCCCTCCCCGCCTCGGAACACTTGGAAAATCAGGGGAAAACGTTGGTATTGCAACGAAAAAGCGCCGCCCCTTTCGGAGCGGCGCTTTCGTGTGGTGGAGTCGCGGGGAATTGAACCCCGGTCCGGTGACCGTACCCTCAGTCTTCTACGTGCGTAGTCCGCTGGCCATGCGGCGGTTTTTCTGCTCCCAACTATGTCGCGGACAACCGTTGGCGGGCATATTCGCAGTGAAAGTCCCGATGCGACCCTGTGACTCAATCACATCAGCAAGTCCTCTAAACGACGCTCAGCATCCCCCCAAGGACGAGGAGGAGTGAACGGAGCGGCTGCTCACTGGTTAATCCTGGCGCGAAGCTCAGGCAGCGAGAGCGAACTCAGTGCGGTTAGATTTAGCACTTATTCTTTTGCCGGGGGCATCCACGAGCGGACCCGGCGTTCTCGGCACGCTTCCCTGCGACGAACAGGTCACCGTCGAAACCGATCGACCCCATTCTTGAATTATCAAGCTCCGGTCTTGCGGCCGGACTTTTCAGAATACACCCGGTCGCCGCCTATCGCAAACGGGTCCGGCGCTTATGCTGTCAGCGCAGCACCGGCCGCAACGGCGCGGACACGTCGATCTCGGTCTTGTCTCCGATCACGTTCGAGTCGGACAGGATCTTGTCGACCACGGCCTTCTTGAGCTTCAGATCCGAGGAGTTGCCCCACACGATCACATGTTCGCCGCCGTTCAGTTCGGTGGTCACGGAATCCTGCGTGCCGGCGGTCACCTTGGTGATCTGCTTGCGCAGCGATTCGGGAAGCGAATCCAGTATCGTGAGCGTCTCCTTGACGGCCCGGCTCTTGAGCCCGGCGTCCACGTCGCCGACGTCGATCACCGGCACGCCCTCCACGGAGGCGTTGGCGGACACCGAGTTCAGGATGCGGGCCTTCGCGTCGACGGCGGTCAGCGCGTCCGAGCCTTTCTCCCTGAGCATGGCCGCGGGCCGCTGCGCCTTGATGGTCACGGCGAGCCCGTGCGGGAACTTCTTTACCGCCTCCGCCCGGCTCACGCCGGCGATGGCGGTCATCTCGTCGGTCATCGCGTTCGTGTCGACGAGCAGCAGCGATTTGCCGGTCTGTCCGTCCACGATTTGCCGCACCTGACGTTCGCTCACCCATTCGTTGGCGCCGGAGACGGTCACCTGCGAGGCTTCGAGCCGCAGCACCGGGGACAGGAACAGCAGCCATCCCAATCCGACGACCAGGGCGGTCACGAGCACCGCGACGCCCACGCGCAACGCGATGATGCGCGCGCCCACGCGCCTGCGCTCCTTGGCGCGCGCCTTGAAGTCCACGACCTTGGGTCGCGTGGCGAGGCCGAGCGTGCCGGAGTTCTCCTGCAACGTCCGGGCGACGAGGTCCTCGCTGGCGAGCCGGCGCGCGTCGACGAACTGTCCCGGTTCGGAACGTGACACCGGTTCTCGCGAGCCGGCCTCGCCGACGGCCCGGCGGGGGCGGCGTTCCGTCTCCGATCCGATTCCGGCCGTGTGCGGCGCGTCGAGGCCCGCCGCCCCGCCGGAGCGGCGGCGCACGACCGATCTGCCGGACACTGCGGACGAACGCGTCTCACGGGGTTTGCCGGAACCGCCGTATCCGCCGGAGTCCGCGAACCTGCCGGAATCGTCGTATCCGCCGGTTTCCCGCCCGGACGCACCGCCGTCCGACCTGACGACGCGTCCCGCCATCACTCGCAGCTTTCGCGGTGGGCTTCGAGCGCGTGCAGGATCACCTCGTCCATTTCGGTGATGTCGCCCGCGCCCACGGTGAACACGACGTCGCCGTGGTGCGCGCGCATGGCCATCATGCGGGCGGCGAGGTTCATGTCGTCGACGGCGCGGAATTCGACGCCCGTCATCCCCTGCGATTCACGCACGATGGTGAGCGGTCCCACACCCGGGAAGTCCTCCTGCTTCTCACGCGCCGGGAACACGCCGGTGACGATCACGTCATCGGCCTTGGCGAGCGCCTCGGCGAACTCGCGCGCGAAGAACTTCGTGCGGCTGAACAGGTGCGGCTGGAACAGCACGCGGATCGTCGACTTCGGGTAGCGGCGGCGCGCGGCGTCGAGCAGCGCGGCGATCTCGGTGGGGTGATGCGCGTAGTCGTCGACGACGGTGACCTGCTTGACGGTGCCGCGGACCTGGAACCGGCGTGCGGCGCCGCGGAACGACGCGATCGCGGCGGCCGCGGCGGACGGCGCCACGCCGAGCAGCACGGCGGCGGAGATCGCGGCGGCCGCGTTGCGCGCGTTGTGCAGTCCGGGCACGGCGAGCGTGACCGGCTGGTCGACCGGCTCGCCGCCGGTCACCGCTTCCGGCAGATGGAGAGTGAAGTGTTCGGCGCCGGTCCCGGCGGTCTCGTTCTCCGATTCGATGTGCACGTAGGCGGCACCGTTGAGGTCGCCGGCTTCGGCCGGATCGGCGGTGCCGTAGGCGATGGCGTGCGCCGCGACCGACGGATCGAGCGCGCGCAGCACGGCGAGCGCGTCGGCGTCGTCGGCGCAGATGACGATGTGACCGGTCGCGTGCCCCGCGTGTTCGACGAACGCGGCGCGGTAGTGCGCCTCGTCGCCGTAGTGGTCGAGATGATCGGCCTCGCAGTTGGTGATGATCGCGATCTCGGGACGGTATTTCTCGAAGCTGCCGTCGGATTCGTCGGCTTCGGCGACGAGCGGCGCGCCCGCGCCGACGTGGCCGCCGTCGATGGTGGTGCCGTCGGGCCCCTGGATGGAGCCGCCGATCGCGTAGCTCGGTTCCTCGCCGCAGTGTTCGAGGACGTGCGCGAGCATCGAGCTGGTGGTGGTCTTGCCGTGGGCGCCGGCCACGGTGACGGCGCGCTTGCCGTGCATGAGCAGGGCGAGGATGTCGCTGCGGTGGACGATGCGCTTGCCGGCTTCGTGCGCGGCGACGATCTCCGGGTTGTCCGGCTTGATGGCGCTCGAATAGACGATGGTGTCGGCGTCGGCCACGTTCTCGGCCTTCTGTCCGAACGCGACGGTGATGCCGAGCGATTCGAGGCGGTCGGTCTTGGCGCTGCGCTCACGGTCGGAGCCGGACACGGCCACGCCGCGTTCGTGGAGCATTTCGGCCAGGACGGACATGCCGGCGCCGCCGATGCCGATGAAATGCGTGGCCCCCAGCGTGTCGGTGGTCTCTTCCGGACGGAAGGCCGCGCGTGCGGGGTCGAGGATGATGGACGATGAGGTGTCTGCGCTCACGAAACGTGCTCCTTGTGGGAATGATCTGCGGCCCATCCGCGTCTGTCCGCGGCACGGGCCTGTTCCATTATGGTCGGATATGTCGTATCGGTCCACTCGCGTATCGGCCTATTCGCGGCCGGTGCCGGCCAGGGCGAGGATGCGGCGCGCCATCGTGTCGGCCGCGTCGCGGATGCCGTACTCCCAGGCCTTCGCGCCCATGGCCCTGAGCCGTTCGGAATCGGCGAGCAGGGCGGGGATGTGACCGCGCACCCAGTCGGGCGTCATGTCGGCGTCGGCGACCATGACGCCGCCCTGGGCTTCGACGACCGGTTGCGCGTTGAACCGCTGTTCGCCGTTGCCGATGGGCAGCGGCACGTAGACGGCGGGCAGACCGAGCGCGGTGAGCTCGGCGACCGTGCCCGCGCCGGAACGGCAGATCACGAGGTCGGCGCACGCGAACGCCAGGTCGATGCGTTCCAGGTATTCGGCGACATGGTAGTCGCCCTGTCCCGCGGCGTCGCCGTCGTTGAAGCGCAGTCCGGCGAGATGGCCCTCGCCGGCGTTCACGTCGACGAGCCCGCGCACCTCGTCGGCCTTGCCTCGACCGGTCAGGTGGATGACCTGCGCATGGGCGAGGATGTCGCCCGCGGCCGCGGCGACGGCGCGGTTGAGGCTGACCGCGCCGAGCGAGCCGCCGGTGACGAGCACGAGCGGACGGTCCGGGTCGACGCCGAGCTCGGCCGCGGCACGGCGGCGCGCCCCGGCGCGGTCCTTCACCAGCTCGCCGACGAGCGAGGCGATGGCGGGCCTGAGCGGCAGGCCGACGCGTTCGATCTCGGTCCCCTTGCCCGGCTTCAGGCCGGTGCCCTCGTACACGGTGCCGATGAAGTCGGCCCAGCGGGCGCCCAGCTTGTTGGCCATGCCGGCGCGCGCGTTCTGCTCGTGGATGACGATGGGCAGGCCCATGCGGTGCGCGGTCGCGTAGACGGGTGCCGAGGCGTAGCCGCCGAAGCCGGCGACCACGTCGGTCTCGCGCGCCTCGAGGATGCCGCGCACCTTGCGCGTCTCCGCCCTCCATTTCGCGGGGAACCGCAGCATGTAGAGGTTGGGGCGGCGCGGGAACGGGACCTTGTCGATGGCGTCGAGTTCGAATCCGGCGGCCGGGACGAGATCCTTCTCCAGTCCGACGGCCGTGCCGATGACCGTCACCTTCGCGTCGGGGTCGATTCCCCGGATCGCGTCGGCGACGGAGAGCAGCGGGTTGACGTGTCCGGCGGTGCCGCCGCCGGCGAGGACGATATGCTTCATGGGTATCGAGCATAGTCAGGCGCGCGGCCATCTACAGTCTGGACGTGTCCGCCTTGACCTGCGGCTGCTGGCGCATGAGCCCGCTGGCGAATCCGGCCGTCATCAGGCACATGAGCATCGACGAGCCTCCGGACGAGACGAACGGCATCGGCACGCCGAACACGGGGAAGATGCCGACGACCACGCCGATGTTGACGAACGCCTGCCCGACGAACCAGGTGGCCACGCACATGAGGGCGATCGCGCTGTAGCGGTCCTTGGCCTGCATGGCGCTGAACAGCAGGCACCAGCCGAGGATCGCGAAGATGAGGATCACCATCGCGCAGCCGACGAAGCCGGTCTCCTCGCCGATGATCGCGAAGATGAAGTCGTTGTGCGCGGCCGGCAGATAGTTCCATTTCTCGCGCGAGTTGCCGAGGCCGACGCCGAGGAACCCGCCGGAGGCGATCGCGTAGCGCGCGTGCGTCGACTGGTAGCAGATGTCCTGCGCGTCGGCGGCGGAGCATTGCGTGTATGCGGCGAGCACGCGTTCGCGGCGGTTGGGGCTGGACGCGACCATCGCGACCACGGCGGCCATGCCGATTCCGGCGATCGCCGCCAGTTTCCTCCCCGGGAATCCGGAGACGAGCAGGGCGACGAAGCCGATGAGCATGACGACCATCGCGGTGCCGAGGTCCTTGCCGCCGAGCACCAGCACCAGGCAGGCGCCGTACACGATGAGCACCGCCCGGTACGCGGAGAACACGTCCTTCCATCCGGTCCGGTCGCCGAGGATCCGGCGCGCGGCGATCAGCGCGGACGGCATCCACACGCACAGGGCGAACTTCGTGAACTCGGCGGGCTGGAAGGTGAGCGACGTGCCGGGCAGGGCGATCCAGCCGTTGTTGCCGTACTGGCCGACGCCGAGCGGCGTGAAGGTGAGCGCCTGGACGAAGGCCGCGACCACGACGAGCGGGAATCCGGCCTTCCGGTAGAGCCGCGTCGGGCACGCGCCGACGAGCATGCCGAGCACCAGACCCACGACGCACACGCCGACCTGGCTGAGCGAATCGGTGAACGGCGACCGGCCGGCCGACGCCGACGAGACGGCGGACGACGAGAACACCATGATCACGCCGAAGACGCTCAGGCCGAGTACGGCCATGCGGAAGCCGTGGTAGCACCACAGCGGGTTGAGCAGGCTACGGATGCCGGGATGGTCGCGATCAGTCTTCGCCATGCGCCTTCACCCAGCGGCGCGCGGCTTCGGCGAAGCGGTTGCCGCGGTCGGCGTAGGAGACGAACTGGTCCATGGAGGCGCAGGCGGGCGCCATGAGCACCACGTCGCCGGGCGCGGCGTACGCGCCGGCGGCCTCGACCGCGCGGTCCATCACCGTGCCGTTCGGTTCGGGGTCGATGACGGTGAGCGGGGTGTCGGGCGAGGAGGCGGCGAACGCGTCGAGCATCGGACGCTGGTCCTTGCCGATGATGACGGCGGCCTTGATCGTGGCCTTGCGGTCGGCGACGAGGTGCTCGAACCGGCTGCCCTTGGCGAGGCCGCCGGCGATCCACACGACGGTGCCGTCGGCGAAGCTGGTGAGCGAGGCGTTGGCGGCGTGCGCGTTCGTGGCCTTCGAATCGTCGACGAAGCGGATCGTGCGGCCTTCCGCGTCGGCGGCGGTGGCGGCGACGGTCTCGATGCGGTGGCCGCCCGGGTGGAAGGCCTTCAGCGCTTCGAGCGCCTTGTCCTTGTCGGCGCCGTAGCCGAGCACGAGGGCGAGCGCGGTGAGCGCGTCGGCGAGCAGGTGCGGGTAGATGGTGCCGTCGGGCTCGGTCAGATGCGTGAACTCGGCGATGGGCGCGATGCGCGTCGCCTCGCCGGGCTCGCCGCCCGCGACGCCGCTCCTGTCGACGATCCAGCCGTCGGCGACGCCGATCTGACCGGCCTCGGGCTCATGCAGCGTGAATCCGACCTTGAGGCACCCGTCCGCGGGCTCGGCGGCCCCGGCCTTGGCGGTGACGAGCACGTCGTCCGCGTTGTAGACGAGCGCGCGCTTGACGCCGTGGAACACCTTGGCCTTGTCGGCGGCGTAGTTCTCGCGGCCGCCGTGCCAGTCGAGATGGTCGTCGGCGATGTTGGTGATGGCGGCGCAGTCGAGCGCGAGCGAATCGGTGAAGTGCAGCTGGAACGAGCTCAGCTCGACGCACAGCACGTCGTGCGCGGGGTTGGTGGCGCAGCGCGACAGCGACATCGCCATGTTGCCGGAGGCGATGTTGCCGGCGCATGGCGCGTCGAGCCCGCAGGCGGTGAGCATGGCGGAGGTCATCTCGGTGGTGGAGGTCTTGCCATTGGTGCCGGTGATGCCGATCCAGCCGGCGGGCTCGCCGGTGCGCGCGGAGTCGACGCGCAGACGCCACGCGAACTCGACCTCGCTCATCACCGGGATGCCGCGGCGCTGCGCCTCGAGCACGAACGGCGTGCGGGGGTTGAACACGGGCGACGACATGACGTAGTCGACCGTGTCCCAGTCGATCTGGTCGAAGGAGTGGAGGTCGGCCTCCGGCTTGCGCTCGTCGACGCCGATCACGTGCGCGCCGCGCTCCCGCAGCACCTCCGCCAGCGACGTGCCCGACACGCCGAGTCCCGCGATGACGACCGTCTTTCCTGTGATGTCCATGTCTTGATCCCCCTTAGGATGTCCGCATGATGTCCGCGATGCCGTGACGGGTCACGCCGCGGCTCCAGCGGCATTATTCCAATCGATTGTTACGCCGAACGCCGGTCCGGCCGCCGGCCCGGCCGGACTCAGCTGAACAGCAGGCCGGAGCGGGTCACCCAATCGCCGTAGAAGACGACGAGGCCGATGAGCACGAACATGAGCTCGATCATCCAGAAGCGCACGACGACCTTCGACTCCTGCCATCCGCACAGTTCGAAGTGGTGGTGGATGGGGGCCATCTTGAACACGCGCTTGTGCGTGGCCTTGAAGTAGCCGACCTGGATGACGTCGCTCATCGCCTCGATGACGTACAGGCCGCCGATGATGACGGCGAGGAACTCGGTGTGCGTGGCGATGGAGAGCGCGGCGAACAGGCCGCCGAGCGCAAGCGAGCCGGTGTCGCCCATGAAGATCTCGGCCGGGTTGGTGTTGTACCACAGGAAGCCGATGCAGGCGACGGCCGCGCAGATCGCGATGATGGTCAGGTCGAGCGGGTCGGAGACGCCGTAGGCGAAGCCGTAGTGGCCGGCGCCCTTGAGGTGGTAGCTCTCCCAGAACGCGATGACGCCGTAGCCGGTGAACGCGATCATCGAGGATCCGGCGGCGAGGCCGTCGAGGCCGTCGGTGAGGTTCACCGCGTTCGTCCACGCGGCCATGAGGAAGTTCACCCAGATCACGAAGATGACGATGGCGACGGCGCGTCCAGCGAAGTCGAAGCTCAGGAACGGCTTCTCGATGAAGCTCATGCCGGCCTGCGCGCTGGGGAACCCGTTCTTGGTGGGGATGAGCAGCGCGAGCACCGCGTAGACGGTGGCGAAGATGAACTGGCCGATGAACTTGCCGCGCACGGTCAGGCCCTCGTTCTGCTTCTTGCGCACCTTGGCGAAATCGTCGATGAAGCCGAGCAGGCCCATCGAGAGCATCGCGAAGAGCACGAGCACGGCCGACCACGAGGGCACGTCGCCGTTGCGCAGGTAGCGGTAGAGCGCGGAGGCGCCCCAGCCGAGCAGGATGGCGAGGTTGATGACGACGCCACCGAGCGTCGGCGTGCCGCGCTTGACCAGATGCGACTGCGGGCCGTCCTGGCGGATGTACTGGCCGTAGTGCAGCTTGTGCACGAGGCGGATGAGCATCGGCGTGCCGACGATCGTGACGAGCAACGACACGAGGATTCCAATGATGAGCGCGATCACTTGCTGTTCCTTTTCCCTGTCTGTTCCCTCGCCGGGGTCTCGTCCCCGGCATGTTCCCGGTTGGCGGCGGTGTGCGGCGGCGTCATGCGTCCGGGGTCCAGCGCGCGGCGAGCGCGCTCAGCCCGGAGGCGTGCGATCCCTTGAGCAGCACGACGGTGCCGGCATGTCCGCGGGCCGCCTCGCGCACGAGCGCGTCGGCCGCGTCGGTGTCGTGCACCTGCGCGACGGCGTCGGCGTCCATGCCCGCCTCCGTCGCGCCCTGCGCGATCGAAGCGGCGAGCGCGTCGAACTCCGGGTCGTCCGGCGAGCCGACGGCGATGACCCGGTCGATGCCGGCGTGGGCGGCGTATTCGCCGATGCCGCGGTGCAGACCGCGTTCGTCGCCGCCGAGTTCGAGCATCGCGCCGAGCACGGCCACGCGATACGGTTCGGGGCCGCTTCCGGCGCCCCAGCGGGCGAGTCCGTCGATGCCGGCCTTCATCGAATCCGGGTTCGCGTTGAACGAGTCGTCGATGAGCGTGAATTCGGCGTCACCTTCGCGCACCGTGGAGACGGCCATGCGGTGCGGGCTGATGCGCTTCTGTTCGCCGAGCGTGCGGGCGATGTCGTCGAGTCCCATGCCGAGGCGGCGGGCCACGGTGGCGGCGGCGAGCGCGTTCATCACGTTGTGCGCGCCGGGGATGCCCATCGTCACGTGCGCGTCGGCACCGTCGTCGGCGGCGAGCGTGAAGGACGCGCGGTCGGTCGCGTCGCAGGCCACGTCGCGCGCGGTGAGCGCGTCCTTGCCGGCGTTGGCCGGGTCGACGCCGAACCACAGGACGTCGCCGGGCGCGATGGCGGCCATGGCGGCGACGTGCGCGTCGTCGGCGTTGAGAACGGCCGTGCCGCCGGGCGCGAGGCCGCGCACGATCTCGGACTTCGCCTGCGCGATGCGTTCGACGGAGCCGAACTCGCCCAGATGCGCGACGCCGACCTTGAGCACGATGGCGATGTCCGGCGGGGCGATGCGGGTGAGCCCGGCGATCTCGCCGACGTGGTTGGCGCCCATCTCGGCGACGAAGTAGCGGGTGGACTCCCCCACCGTCAGCGCGGTGAGCGGCAGTCCGATGTCGTTGTTGAACGAGCCGACCGGGGCGACCGTCTCGCCCATCGTGGCGAGCAGCGCCTTGAGCAGGTCCTTGGTGGTGGTCTTGCCGACCGATCCGGTCAGTCCGATGAGCGTGAACGGCTCGCCGGTGGCGCGGCGCAGTTCGATGTTGCGCTTCGCAAGCGCGCCGAGCGCCGCGACCGTGTCGTCGACGACGATCTGGGTGACGTCGGCGCCGGCGACCTCGTGGTCGACGATCGCCGCGACGGCGCCCTGGGCTCCCACACGCGCCACATAGTCGTGTCCGTCGACGCGTTCGCCCTTGATGGCGACGAACACGCCGCCCTCGCCGACCTGCCTGGAATCGCTGACCGTGTGGCGCGCGACCGCGCCTTCCGGCACCTGTCCCGCCGCCGGCGGGACGATGCGTCCGTCCGTCGCCTCCGCGATCTGGCCGATGGTCATCGGCATCATTGTGCTGTCCGTCAAACCTGAGCTCCTCGTTTGTCGTTCGTTGTCGTTCTTCGGTCGTTCCGTCCGCCGCACGGCCGTCCGCGTCGTGGGCGGGCGCGCGTCACGGCGGCGCGCCTCATGAGAGGTCGCCGGCCACCCGCAGCGCGTTCCTGATGTTGTTGCGCCGCACTCCCGCGGCGAGCACCATGGCGATGGCGAGGGACAGGCGCCGCCGTTCCTCGTCCGTGTCCGTGGTGGTCGCGATCCGGGCCAGCGTGTCCGATTCCTCGGTGCGGCTGGTCACGCGCATCTGCTCGTCGGCGCGGAAGCCGTATTCGTCCTGCATGCGTTCGATCACCGCGCGGTCGGCGTTCGCCGGCGCGGGCGTCGCCGAGCCGAACACGTCGACGCTGACCGATTCGAGCGCGTGCGTGGAGACGGTCAGATCGTCCAGGGCGATGACCACGGCCGCCGCGCCGTCCTCGGCGCATACGGCGAGCGTGCGCTGCAGGTCGAGCACGCCGAGCGGATAGTCGAGGTCGAGGCCGCGTTCCAGCGAATACGAACCGCCGACGCTGATCACGCCCACCGGATTGCCGAGCATGTGCAGGAACTTCGCGAGCTTGTCCACCACGGCGACGCTTTCGGTCGGCGTGCCGCCGCTCACGGCGAACACGGCGAGCGTGTTGGACGGGTTGCCGGCCATCTGCGCGGCCAGCGCGCCGAGCTCCTCGTCGGTGGGTGACGCGTACAGGATCGGCATGTCGGGGTCCTCGGGCAGGTTGCCCCGCGTGCTTTCGGGGACGATCGCCGCGTAGGCGCCCTTGCGGCGCGCGCGGCGCAGCGCGTCCACGTCGAGGTCGTGGTCCGACCACAGGAGCGCGCCGGGGGCGACCGAGTCGATGTCGTCGGCGAGCGAGGTGACGGTGACGGACTTGGCGAACGGCGGCACCAGATCCCAGCCGTAGTGCTCGACGAGATGCCCGAGTGTCATGCGCTGCATGATGGACTCGCTCACTGCGCTCATATTCTCCCTTTCGCCCGTGTTACCACTCAACCGGAATAGCATCCGTGCGCGGCGACGAGGTCGGCACCTCGTACTTCTGCATGAGGAATTCACCGATCTGCGCGAACAGCTTGCCGGATGTGGTACCACCATACATGCCGTCCGGGTCGAGCATGACCACGGTCACGACATAGCGCGGATCGTCGGCGGGGATGATGCCGGAGAAGTCGGCGATGATCGAGGTGAGCTGGCCGGTGGAGCCGACGACCTCGGCGGTGCCGGTCTTCGCCGCCACGCGGTAGCCGTCCACGCCCGCCGTGGTCTTGTACTCCTCGGCGACAGACTCCATCGCGTTCTTGATCTCGTCCGACACGCTCTCGTCGATGACGCGCGTCGCCTCGCCGTGGGACTCGTCGGTCACGTGCCCGTCGGCGTCGGTCACGGACTTGATGATCGACGGCTGGCGCATGACGCCGCCGTTCGCGATGACCGACACGGCGCGCGTCAGCTGCAGCGCGTTGACCGTGTAGCCCTGGCCGAACAGGATCGTGTCCTTCGTGCGGCCATCCCACGATTCGGGCGTGCCGAGCACGCCCTGCGACTCGCCGGGCAGGTTCAGGCCGGTGGGCTGTCCGATGCCGAACTTGGTGAGCATGTCGTAGCGCTGCTGCGAGGTCACGTTCTCGGAGGCCATGACCATGCCGACGTTCGAGGAGTTCTGCAGGATGCCGGCGAGCGTCCAGTGCTTCGTGGCGTGCTCGACGGCGTCGTGGAACTTCTGCCCGTTGCTCTTCGTGTACTCGTAGGGCACGGAGAACTTGTCGGTGATCTTGTGCGCCCCGTTCTGCAGGATCGCGGCGAGCGCCGGCACCTTGCCGATCGAGCCGGGCTCGAAGGTCTGGCTGACCGCGCGCGAGACCGAGAGCTTCGCCTCGTCGGAGCCGGCCTTGACCTGGTCGGAGTCCTCGAGGGCGACGATGCCGCCGGTCCGCGTGTCCATGACGACGGCGATGCCCCACTGCGCGTGGCTGGACTGGACGCCCTCGGTGAGGACCTTCTTCACGTACCAGTCCACGTCGGAGTCGATGGTCAGCGTCACGTCCTTGCCGTCGACGGCCTCCTTCGACTCGGTGACGGTGCCGGGGATGACCTCGCCGCCGTTGCCGCGCTGGTAGACCGTGTAGCCGTCGGTGCCGCTCAGCGTCTTGTCGAGCGTCTGCTCCAGACCGGCCGCGCCGTGCCCGTCGTCGTTCATGCCGCCGAGCAGCGAGCCGAGCAGCGTGCTCTCCGCGTAGACGCGCTCGCTGCTGAGCTCGCCGTAGACGATGCCGTACAGGCCGAGCTTGTCGATCTGGCGTTTGACCTGCGGGGTGACGTCCTTCTTGATGACGACGTACTGGCCGGTGCCGTTGAGCATGGCGCCGAGCTCCATCGCGTCCATCTTGAGGATGGGGGCGAGCAGGCGGGCGACGGCGGCCGCGCCGGTCGCTCCCACCGGCTTGCCGTCGATCTCATGGCAGTAGCCGAGGGATTCGGCCTGCTTGGAGCCGCAGGACACGGGGGTGAACCCGGTGGCCGCGTCCGGCACGCCGATGATGTTGTAGCGTTCGACGCTCTGGGCGAGCACGGTGCCGTTCGCGTCGAGGATCTTGCCGCGGTTGGCGCTGGTGACGACCTTGGAGGTGCGCGCGTTGGTGGCCGCCTGGGCGGTGGCCCGGCCTTCGAGCAGCTGCACGCAGGCGAGCCTGCCGAGGCACACGGTGCCGATCACGGCGAGCGCGATCCCGACGGCGAGGCTCTTCACCATGAAGCCGTCCATCCCGTGGGCGCGGGCGAACGCCCTGATGCGCTTCATCATCACTGGCCGCCTTCCTGTGGCTCCTGGTAGCCGTTCAAATCGATGGTCACGGATCCGGACTGCGGGACCATGCCCATGTCGCTGGCCTTCTGGGGCAGGGACGCCTCGAGCTGGTCGAGCTTCGCCTGGTCGTCCTGCACGTCCTGGGTGAGGCGGCTGATCGAGGTCTCGAGCTGGGAGACCTCGAAGGCGTTGCTCACCATCTGCGTGCGCAGCATGAGCGCGCCGATGAGCGTGCCGGCGAGGAACGTCACCGCCACGACGATGTGCACGGTCGGGGCGGAACGGGTCCTCACCCACGTCATGAATCGTCCGAGCCCCTCGACGAGGCCGGCGCGGTCGTCGGCGCCGCCGTCGACGACGCGCAGCTCGGGGCGGGACGCCGGCCGGGAGGCGGGTTCGGGGCGACGCGACGCGACGGAACGTGTCGTGCGTGCTGGGGTCGCCATGTCAGTTCCTCCTTCCGTGCCTGCGGCGGTCGTCCGCCGCGCGGCCGGCGTGCGCGTCGCGCGGCAGCGCGTCCCGTCCGAACCGTTCGACGGCGCGGGCGGGAAGCGGCCTGGACAGTTCGACGGCGCGCAGACGCACGGACGCGGACCGCGGGTTCGCCGCGATCTCCTCGGCGTCCGCCTTGACGGCGCCGCGCGTCAGCTCCCTGAAGAACGGGCGCGCCTCCGGCGGGACGACCGGCATGTCGGGCGGCACGTCGGCGGTGAGTCCCTGGGCCATGAAGGTCTTGACGGTCTTGTCCTCCAGCGAGTGGTAGGACTCGACGACGATGCGCCCGTGGGGGGCGAGGCGCAAGGCGATCTGCGGCAGGGTGCGCGCGAGCTTGTCGAGTTCGCCGTTCACCTCGATGCGCAGCGCCTGGAACACGCGCTTGGCGGGGTTGCCGGCGGGACGGTGCGCCTTCGGGATCACCTCGTCGACGAGCGCGTTGAGCTGGGCGGAGGTGGCCAGCGGCCCCTCCTCCTGCCGCCGTCTGACGATCTCGCGGGCGATCGGACGGGAGAACTTCTCCTCGCCGTAGGTGCGGAAGATGCGCGTCAGGGCGCGCTCGTCGTATTCGGCGAGCACGCGGGCCGCGGTGAGCGGCTGGCTCACGTCCATGCGCATGTCGAGCGGCGCGTCGTGGGAATAGGAGAAGCCGCGGTCGGTCTCGTCGATCTGCAGGCTCGACAGGCCCAGGTCCATGAAGACGGCGTCGACGCGGCCGATGCCGTGCGCGTCGAGCGCCTCGGTGAATTCGTCGAAGGCCGCGTGCACGGGGACGAAGCGGTCGGCGAGGCCCTCGCGTCCCATGCGTTCGGTGGCGAGCGCGAGCGCCTCGGCGTCGCGGTCGATGCCGACGAGGCGGGCGTGCGGCGCCGCCTTGAGGAAGGCGGTGGCGTGTCCGGCGAGTCCCAGCGTGCAGTCGACGATCACCGGATGGTCCGCGCGGTCGAGCCCCGAGGTGACCAGACGCACGCAGTCGTCGAGCAGGACCGGCTGGTGGATCGTGGCCGGGTCCCTCGTCGCGGCGCTCGTGTCGCTCATGTCGTGCTCCTTGGAATGTTCGTGGTTCACCGTCGTCGCGGTCTGCGTTCCGATGGTTCCGTTGGTTCTGGTTCGTTCGTCGTCCGTGCCGGGGACGGCGTCGCCGGCGGTCACGGTCCTCACAGTCCCACCTCCGGCAGGACGTCGTCGGCGATGTCGGCGTATCCCTGTTCCTTGTCGGCGAGGTAGGTCTCCCACGCCTCGCGGTTCCAGATCTCCGCGCGGGTGCCCACGCCGATCACGACGATGTCGCTGCCGAGGTTCGCGTAGTCGCGCAGCATCTGCGGCACGAGCACGCGCCCCTGCTTGTCGGGATCCTGGTCGACGGCGCCGGACAGGAAGACGCGCAGGTAGTCGCGCGCCGCCTTGTCGCCCATCGAGGTGCGTTGGATCTGCATCGCGATGCGCCGGAACTCCATGGCGGGCAGCAGGTACACGCAACGTTCCTGCCCGCGCGCCATGACCAGCCCGGTGCCGAGCTGCGCGCGCATCTTGGCGGGCAGCGCCATGCGTCCCTTCGCGTCGATCTTCGGGGTGTAGGTGCCGAGCATGAGCGGCGGGAGCGCCGCCTGCGGCTGGATCGCCTGCGGCGCGGGGGCCGGCACGCCCGCCATGCCGCCTCCGGCGACGCCGGGCTCGTTTCCGGACGCTACGGGCGCCCCCATGACGGGGTATCCCGGGTACGCCTGATAGCCGGCGTATCCCGGATAGCCGGCGAGGTTCGCTCCCCCCTGGGCGGGGCCGAACCCCTCCGCCTGCATCCCGTTCACGGTCTCGCCGGCCATCCGCCCCACCTCCTTCGCGCGACATCCAGACACACTCCGACCACACTGCCTCCCCACTCTACCCCACTTTTCCCCATCGTTCCCCACACGCGCACACAATCCGCGCTTTTTCGCCGCCCCGGACGCCACGCGGACGGAATTCACCGGGAATTCACCCGTGGAGAACGGACCGCGCCCCGCGCTCGTTGGGGGTGAGGAGTAGATTGGAACACTCAAGTTTTCAGGAGACCAGAACAGGGGAAACGGAACACATGTCGAGTTACGCCTCGCAGATCGAGGAGGAACAGCGCGCGGTCAGCCGCGCATACGACCGTCTGGACGCGTTGCGCGCGGAGGCCAGGCAACGTCTCGACACCGTGCGCGCCGCGGGCTCGCATGGCTCGCCCACCCAACGGACCGAACGCGACTCGTTCGCCACCATGTACGAGGACCGGCTCACCCAGCTGCGCGCCGTGGAGGACCGTCTCGTGTTCGGCCGTCTCGACGACGTCTCCGGGTCGCGCCGCTACATCGGGCGCATCGGTCTGTCCGACGAACGGCATGTGCCGATGCTCACCGACTGGAGGGCCGAGGCCGCACGGCCCTTCTACGAGGCGACCCCCTCCCATCATGGCGACATCGTGATGCGGCGCCACATCACCCTGAGCTTCCGCGACGTGGTCGCCTTGGAGGACGAGGTGCTCGACGTCCATTCCGACCAGGTCGGCGAGGCGTCCAAATCGGGCACGCTGACCGGCGAGGGCGCGCTGCTCGCCTCGCTGAGCTCGCGCCGCACCGGCAAGATGACCGACATCGTCGCCACCATCCAGGCCGAGCAGGACCACATCATCCGTTCCGCGATGGACCGCGCAGTGGTCGTGCAGGGCGGCCCCGGCACCGGCAAGACGGCGGTCGCGCTGCATCGCGCCGCCTACCTGCTGTACACCCACCGCCGCACGCTGGAGCGTTCCGGCGTGCTCGTGGTCGGTCCCAGCACGACGTTCCTGCACTACATCGACCAGGTGCTGCCGTCCCTCGGCGAGACCGGCGTGGTCTCGCGCACCATCGCCGACCTCATCCCCGGCGTCGAGGCGACCGCCACGGACTCGCCGCGCGCCGCCCAACTCAAGGGCGACCACCGCATGGCCAACGCGGTGCGCAACGCCGTCGCCGCGCGCGAACGCGTGCCCGCCGACCTGCCGGTCGTGCAGATCAACGGCATGAGCGTGCCGATGCTCGCCGTGGACGTCGAACAGGCGATCGGCGACGCCAAGCGCACCCGCCAGCCGCACAACAAGGCGCGCGAGACCTTCGTCAAGTCGATGATCTCCGCGATGCGCACGCGCTACGAGGAGCAGCTCGACTACACGCCCGACCAGGACGAGCTCAACCGCGCGGTCTCGCTGCTGCGCATGAACGACAAGGTCCGCGTGGCCCTGAACCTCGCCTGGCTGCCGATGAACGCCGCATGGCTCATCGACGACATGTTCTCCAAGCCGGCGAAGCTGCGCCGCTTCGCCCCCTGGCTCGGCGAGGAGGACGTCGCAGAACTGACCCGCCCGAAGGGCTCGGCCATCACCCGCTCCGACGTGCCGCTGCTCGACGAGGCGCTGGAGCTGCTCGGCGAGGATCCGAAGATCGCCTCGAAGCGGCGACGCGAGGAGGCCGCGCAGGCCGAACAGCTGCGGTTCGCGCAGGACACGCTCGCGCAGAACGGCATCGGCACCGGTCTGGTCACCTCGCAGATGCTCGTCGACCAGATCAACGGCCCGGACGGCGAGGCGACGGCCCAGCGCGCCGGCCGCGACCGCGAATGGACCTACGGACACATCGTCGTCGACGAGGCGCAGGAGCTCACCGCCATGGACTGGCGTATGCTCATGCGCCGCTGCCCGTCCCGCTCGTTCACGATCGTGGGCGACGTGGCGCAGACCAGCGCGCTCGGCGGCACCCGCTCGTGGCCGAAGACGATGAACCGTCTGTTCGGCCGCGGCCGCTGGGACCTCAACGAGCTGACCATCGACTACCGCAACCCGCAGGAGGTGTCCGACCTGGCCGGACGGTTCGCCGAGGCGCAGGGGCTCTACATCTCCACCGTGCACGCGGTGCGGCGGATCGCGGACTCCGTGTCCCGCACCACGGTGGGCACGCGCGACGAGCTGGTCGGGGCGGCGGCCCGGCAGGCGGCCGAGCTCGCGAAGCGCTTCGTCGCCCAGGACGGTTCGGGCCGTGTGGCCGTGATCGCCCCCGACGCGCTGCGCTTCGAGCTGCGCCGGGCGCTCGCGCCGCAGCTGAAGGCCGTCCTCGGCGACGACGAGGCGCGCAGGCTCGCCGAACAGGAGACCTGGGACCGTCAGGTGGACGTGTGCGGCACCGAGACGGTGAAGGGCCTCGAATACGATGCGGTCGTGCTCGTCGAGCCCGGGCTCATCGACCAGGAGGCGCCGAGCCGCCTGGTGGCGGCCGCCGACCTGTACGTGGCGATGACCCGTCCGACGCAGCGTCTGGCCATCGTGCGGACCTCATTGGACGAAAAGGACCTGGAACTCTAAGGTGGGGAATATGCCTAAAGCACTGTTGTTGGAGAACATTCACCCGGATGCGGCCAAGTCGCTGCGCGACCACGGGTTCGAAGTGGAGACGATGAAGGGGGCGCTGAACGAGGACGAGCTCATCGACGCGCTGGACGGCGTCGACGTGGTCGGCGTGCGTTCCAAGACGAGCGTGACGCGCCGCGTGCTCGAGGCGCGCCCGACGCTGTCCGCCGTCGGCTGCTTCTGCATCGGCACCAACCAGGTGGATCTCGATTTCGCCGGGGAGCAGGGCATCGCCGTGTTCAACGCCCCGTATTCGAACACGCGATCCGTGGTGGAGCTGGTGCTGTGCGACATCATCTGCCTGATGCGCCGCATCCCCGCCCACACGCACCATCTCAAGCACGGTGTATGGGACAAGACGGCCACCGGCTCGCATGAGGTGCGTGGCAAGACCCTGGGCATCATCGGCTACGGCAACATCGGCTCCCAGCTGAGCGTGCTCGCCGAGGCCCTGGGCATGCGCGTCGTCTTCTACGATCTGGAGGAGAAGCTGGCGCTCGGCAACGCCCACCGTTGCGCGACGCTCAACGAGCTGCTCGAACAGTCGGACGCGGTGACGATCCACGTGGACGGCCGCAAGTCGAACACCGGCTTCTTCGGCGAGGACCAGTTCGCCCACATGAAGCAGGACGCGATCTTCATCAACGCCTCGCGCGGCTTCGTCGCCGACCTCGGCGCATTGAAGCAGCATCTGGACTCCGGCCACCTGTCCGGCGCGGCCGTGGACGTGTTCCCCGTGGAGCCGAAGAAGACCGGCGACCCGTTCGAGACGGCCCTGGCCGACGAGGACAACATGATCCTCACGCCGCACATCGGCGGCTCGACGCTGGAGGCTCAGGAGGCCATCGGCCACTTCGTCTCGCAGCGACTCGAGGACTACTGGGAGAAGGGCTCGACCTCGCTGTCGGTGAACCTGCCGCAGATCAATCTGGGCGCGAACCGCGGAGTGGCCCGCATCGCCCACCTGCACGCCAACCTGCCGGGCGTGCTCGCCCACGTGAACCGCGTGCTCGGCGAGGAGAACATCAACATCGCCGCGCAGTCGCTCGGCACCGAGGGCGAACTGGGCTACGTGGTGACCGACGTGTCCCAGCGTCCCTCCAAGACCGCCCTGGAGGCCCTGCGCTCCATCGAGGGGACCATCCGCATGCGCGTGATCTCCTGACGCGTCGCGCCCGTCGCGCCGCGTGTCCGTCCCTCGTCGCCATCCGCCGGCGGCCCGGGACGGACACGGCAAGGCCCCGGTGTCCCGTTCCGAAACAGGAACGGGACACCGGGGCCTTGCCGAAGATGCCGAGAATCGGTATGGTCCGTTCAGTCCTTGAGCGCGTCGATGGCGCGCTGGAAGTCGGACAGGTCCTCGAAGTTCTGGTAGACGCTGGCGAACCGCAGGTAGGCGACCTGGTCGAGCTCCCGCAACGGCTTGAGGATGGCCTTGCCGACCTCGTCGGAGGTGACCTGGGCCTGTCCGGTGGATCGCAGATCCTCCTCGACGCGCTGGCCGAGCTTCCTCAGGTCGTCCTCCTTGACCGGACGCCCCTGGCAGGCCTTGCGCACGCCGGAGATGACCTTGTCCCTGTTGAACGGCTCCAGGCTTCCGGACCGCTTCTCGACCAGCAAGGTGGTGGTCTCCAGTGTGGTGAAACGCTTGTTGCAATGCAGGCACATGCGCCTACGACGAATCGAATAGCCGTCTTCGCTGACGCGGGTCTCGATGACCTTCGTCTCGGCATGGTGACAATACGGGCAATGCATGCCATCCACCATACCGTGACCCACCCCGCGCCCCGCCGCGGCGGGGTTTCGACACGCCCCGGAGCCCGTCACCTCGCCGCGTCCCTGGGCACCACGATGCGCTGGCCCGCGCGCACCTCGGTGCCGCTCATGTCGTTCAGACGCATCAGCTCGTCCACCGATTCGGACACGTCGCCGCCCTCCGGGGTGATCATCTCGGCATAGGTCCACAACGTCTGCCCCGGCTGGACCGTATAGCTCGTCACCTCCATCGCGCCCGTGGCGCTTCTCGCCTGCGCCGGGGAGAACAGCACGCCCACGCCGATCCATATCGCGACGGCCGCCAACACCACCACGACCGCCCGTTCCATCGTCTTCGCCATGACGACCACATCCTTTCGAACAGACGTTCCATCGAACAGTTGTTTTGATTGTGGCACATATGTTCGAACATCGCAACCCGCCGTGTCGAACATATGTTTTGCCGATTGCCCGTTTCGGCGCTATGCTTGCATCATTCACAGGAAAGGAGCGCGCATGGGCACCGTACCGTTCAGGCCGGGAAACGCCGGCGAACCGGACGAGAGGGAGCTGACGGAACGTCAGCGGATGATCCTCGACGCGATCAGGACGTACCAGAGCGAGCGCGGCTTCTCCCCCTCCTTCCGCGACATCGGCCGGGCGGCCGGTCTGAAGAGCCCCTCGTCGGTGAAGCACCAGCTGCAGACGCTCGAAGCGAAGGGGTTCATCCGCCTCAACGCCAACAAGGGGCGCGCCATCGAGATCCTCCGGCCCACGGCGGGGGCGTCGGCCTTCGGCACCCCTCCGGAACACATCGACGACGCCCCCTCCTCCCCCGCCTCCTCGCCGATGGCGGAGGGCTCCACCGTGGTGGTGCCGTTCCCGGCGTCGTCGTCCGCGTCGGTACGGGAGTCGCGCGACGTGCCGCTGGTGGGCCGCATCGCCGCGGGCGTGCCGATCACCGCCGAACAGCATGTCGAGGACGTGATGCGTCTGCCCGAACGGTTGACGGGCCCCGGCGGCAATCTCTTCATGCTCGAGGTCCATGGCGATTCGATGATCGACGCGGCGATCTGCGACGGCGACTTCGTGGTGGTGCGCGAGCAGCAGGACGCGGTGAACGGCGACATCGTGGCCGCGCTGCTGGACGGCGAGGCCACGGTGAAGACGTACCGCAGCGAGAACGGGCACCTGTGGCTGATGCCGCACAATCCCGCCTATCCGCCGATCGACGGCACGCACGCGACGATCATGGGACGCGTGGTCACGGTGCTGCGCCGCCTGTAGCGGCGCGCGTGCTATAGTCGTCATCGTCATGGACCCCGGCCGCAACGCCGGGGTCCTCGTGTTTTCGGACGCTACCGGGAATGGTAGTGAGAAACGGTCTCACCTGCGTGGGGCCGATGGAAGCGAGGTGTCGTCATGGTTCACGATCATGCGCATGGTTCGGCCGCAACGCCGTCGCCATCCGGCCGGGAGGCGGCGGCCCATCGCCGCAGGCTTACGGCCACGCTGGCGGTGACGGCTTCGGTGTTCGTCGTGGAGGTGGTGGCCGCGGTGCTGACCGGCTCCCTCGCGCTGCTGGTGGACGCCGGCCATATGCTGACGGACATGTCGGTGTTGATCGCCTCGACGGTGACGGCGGTGCTGATGGGCCGCAGGCCGAGCAGCACGCGCACGTGGGGCTGGGCGAGGCTCGAGGTGCTGACGGCGGCGGCTGGCGCGGTGGTGCTGCTCATCGTGGGCGTATACGCGCTGGTGGAGGCGGGCATGCGCCTGTTCGGCGGTGCCGGTCATGGCATCGACGACGTGAATCTGCTGTTGTTCGTGGGCATCCTAGGCTTGTCGGCCAATGTGGCGTCGATCTTCATCCTGGCTTCGCAGCGCGGCGACAACATGAACATGAAGGCGGCGTTCCTCGAGGTGATGAACGACGCGTTGGGTTCGGTGGCGGTGGTGCTGTCCGCCTTGGTGATGATGTCGACGGGCTGGATGGGCTTCGACGCGGTGGCGGGCGGCGTGATCGCGCTGATGATGATCCCGCGCGCGGTGTCGCTGCTGCACAAGGCGGTGCATGTGCTGCTGGAGGAGACGCCGGAGGGGCTGGATCTGGACGAGGTGCGCGAGCATCTGGAGCAGGTGCCGCATGTGGTGGCGGTGCATGACCTGCATGCGAGCACGGTGTCGACGGGCATGCCGTTCCTGATGGCGCATGTGGTGGTGGATCGGGGGCTCACGATGGAGCAGGCGGCGGTGATCCTCGAGCAGCTGCAGGATTGCCTGCGCGAGCATTTCCCGGTCTCAATCCCCCACACCACGTTCCAGCTCGAACCGGAAGGCTACGACTCCCCCTCCGACGAATCCCTCCACGAGTAGGTCGAACCACCCTCAGTCGGACTCCGTCCGACAGCTCCCGCCAGCGGGAGCCGGAAAAGAACAACCCCTGTACGGGCCCACACAAGGCACCCGTACAGGGGTTGTTTCACGAAAAAAGCCGTTGGGCATCAACCCTATGAAAATGGTGATGCGCGCGTGCGGCTTCAAGGCGCGGGAGGCGAAGGCGTACGAAGGTACGTCGAGCCTACCGCAACGCCGAAGACGCTCCGCGCATCGCCGTTTTCATCAGAAGCCGAACTGGGCGGCGGTTTCCTTCAGCGTCTCGGCGGAGCGCTTGAGGGCCGCGAGCTCCTTGTCGGAGACCGGGGTGTTGATGGCGGTGTTGACGCCGGCGCGGTTGATGAGGGTCGGGACGGACATGCACACGTCGGAGATGCCGTGGAAGTCCTTGAGCATGGAGGACACCGGCAGGATGCGGTTGGAGTCCTTGAGGACGGCCTCGATGATGTCGACGCCGGACATGCCGATGGCGTAGTTGGTCGCGCCCTTGCCGTTGATGATCTTGTAGGCGGCGTTCTTGACGTCCTGGTGGATCTGCTCGCGGGTGTCGGCGTCGAGCGGCTCGTGGCCCGGCAGCGGGGTCCAGTCGAGCATCGGGACGCCGCCGATGGTGGCGGAGGTCCACAGCGGGACTTCGGAGTCGCCGTGCTCGCCGGCGATGTAGGCGTGGACGTTCTTGACGTTGACGCCGGTCTGCTGGGCGATGAGGAAGCGCAGGCGGGCGGAGTCGAGGTTGGTGCCGGAGCCGAAGACCTGGTTCTCGGGCAGGCCGGAGATCTTCTGGGCGACGTGGGTGGCGATGTCGACCGGGTTGGTGATGAGCATGTAGATGGCGTTCGGGGCGACCTTGACCAGGTTCGGGATGATGGCCTGGAGGATCTTGACGGTGGCGCCGACGAGCTCGAGGCGGGACTGGCCCGGCTTCTGGCGGGGGCCGGCGGTGATGACGACCATGTCGGCGTCGCGGCAGATCTCCGGATCGTCGGAGCCGTCGATGGAGACGGTCGGGTAGAAGCTGGAGCCGTGCTGCATGTCGAGCACCTCGGCCTCGACGCGCTCCTTGGCGATGTCCTCGAGGACGATCTCGCGGGCGATGCCGCGCTGGGCGGCGGCGAACGCGAGGGTGGAGCCGACGGCGCCGGCGCCGATGACAGCGAGCTTCGTGGGCTTGTTGACCAATTCAGCCATGTTAATGAACCTCTCTTAGAGTCAATGCCCGTTGCCGGGCATCATTCAACCAACGGCTACCAATGTACTCGCATAACGTGACGACGCGTCGAACGTTGGTTGACGGAATCCTTGCAACGGCAACGTTGTTATCGCTCACACGCGCATCGCGCGACACATGTGGGCAAAGTCACATCGCGAGCCACGAAGATATTGGACGGCGGCCGCGCGACACCGCACGCCGCCGCGCCGACGTCAGTCGACGGCGACGGCGACGATGCGCGCGGCGAGATGCGCGTCGACGTCGGCGACGACCTTCACGCCGTCGTCGCGCCATTCGACGCTTTCGACATGGCCGTATTCGCGCACTTGGGACAGCAGGGCGCCGGCCGTGTACGGCAGGAGCGCGTCCACGTGCACGTTGGGCACGGGCAGCAGCGATTCGACGGCGTCGCGCAACGCGTCGACGCCGCGGCCGTCGAACGCGGAGACGATGTGCGCGTCCGGTTCGAGCGCGGCGAGCCGTTCCAGCGTGGTCTCGTCGCACATGTCGGCCTTGTTGAACGCGATGATGCGCGGGATGGATTCGGCGCCGTCGATGCCGGACAGCACCTCGTTGACCGCGTCGATCTGCGAGAACGGGTCCGGGTGCGAGCCGTCGACGACGTGCAGGATCACGTCGGCCTCGGCGACCTCCTCCAGCGTGGATTTGAACGCCTCGACGAGCTGCGTGGGCAGACGACGCACGAATCCGACGGTGTCGACGTAGGCATAGAGACGGCCGTCGCGCGCCTTCGCGCGGCGCACGGCCGTGTCGAGCGTGGCGAACAGCGCGTTCTCGACGAGCTCCGTCGATCCGGTGAGCCGGTTCGTCAGCGACGACTTGCCCGCGTTCGTGTAGCCGACGACGGCGATGGTGGGCAGCCCGTAGCGCCGGCGCGAGCCGCGCTTGACCTCGCGGGCGGGCGCCATCTCGCGGATCTGACGCTTGAGGCGGGCGATGCGCGTGCGGATGACGCGTCGGTCCATCTCGATCTTCGTCTCGCCCGGGCCTCGCGATCCGATGCCGCCGTCCGCGCCGGCCGCGCGGCCGCCCGCCTGACGCGACAGGGACCCGCCCCAACCGCGCAGGCGCGGCAGCATGTATTCGAGCTGGGCGAGCTCCACCTGCGCCTTGCCTTCGCGGCTGGTGGCATGCTGGGCGAAGATGTCGAGGATCACGGCGGTGCGGTCGACGACCTTCACCTTGGCGGCGTCCTCAAGTCCGCGGCGCTGGCTCGGCGGCAGGTCGTCATCGACGACGATCGTGTCCGCCTCCTCGCGCGCGACGATGTCGGCGATCTCGCGCGCCTTGCCGGAACCCACGTAGGTGGCGGCGTCCGGCTTGAGACGATGCTGGAGCAGGCCGTCGCACACCTCGGCGCCCGCGGTCTCGGCGAGCGCGGCGAGCTCGCGCAGCGACTCCTCGGCCTTCGCCTGCGTGGTCTTCGCGCTCGACCATACGCCGACGAGCACGACGCGTTCGAGGCGCACCTTGCGGTATTCGACCTCGGTGACGTCCTTAAGCTCGCCGAGGCCGGCGACGTGCTTCAGCTGGTTGCGCGACTCGCGTTCCGCCCACTCCTCGTCGTGGCGTTCCGCCCAGCCGGCGCCGTTCCCTTCGTCGAGCAGCACCTCGGACGCTTCGGCGAGCACTCCCCCGCCGTCCGTCGCGACGGCCTCCTCGCCGGTGCTGCTGGCGTGCGATGGTTCACGGGTTGCGGTGCTGCTGCTCAATGTCACCTCTGGTCTGTCGGAAGGTTCCTCGATTGCGTTATGGTCCTTATTATCATCATTGAGGTGACATGCGCCGGCATGCGCACCATGGGACGGACGGTCCGGGCGACGCGCGACGCGGGCGTCGGGGCGGTAAGGAGTTTGAGGACATCATGGCGGAACAGTATTTCGCGGCGGAACCGACGTCGAAGGACGTGCGTCGCACGATGCACGTCACCCTGCGCGGCCACGAGGCGGACGTGGAGACGTCGAACGGCGTGTTCTCCGGTTCGCGCGTCGATCTCGGCACGTCGGTGCTGCTCAGGCAGGCGCCCGAACCTCCCGAGACGGGCGATCTGCTCGATCTCGGCTGCGGTTGGGGCCCGGTCTCGCTGGCGTTGGCCGCCGAATCGCCCGAGGCGCGCGTGTGGGCGGTGGACGTCAACGAGCGCGCGCTGGAGCTGACCGCGTCGAACGCACGTCGCAACGGCGCCGCGAACGTGCATGTGACGGCGACGGACGCGCAGGGCGCGCCGCTCGCCGACCAGCCGCTCGACGTGTGCGAGGCAATGCCGGACGATCTCCTGTTCGACGCGATCTGGTCGAATCCGCCGATCCGCATCGGCAAGGAGGCGCTGCATACGCTGCTGATGGCGTGGCTGCCGCGTCTGAAGCCGGGGACGGGCGCTGCGTATCTGGTCGTGCAGAGGAATCTCGGCTCGGATTCGCTGATCCCGTGGCTGGCGGACGCGCTCGGCGAGGGTTATGCGGTGGGCAAATACGCGAGCTCCAAGGGATTCCGTATCATTGAGGTTTTGCGAAAGTAACGACCAGTAGGAAGTCAGCCCAGCAGCATGCGTTTCGAATATCCAGCGGAATTGCCGGTCTCGGCGGCGCGCGACGAGATCGCCGACGCCGTCCGTCACAGCCAGGTGGTGATCGTCTCCGGACAGACCGGTTCGGGCAAGACCACGCAGCTGCCGAAGATCCTGCTGGAACTGGGGCGCGGCACGCACGGCAGGCAGATCGTGCACACGCAGCCGCGCCGCATCGCCGCGCGCACGGTCGCCGAGCGCATCGCCTCCGAGATGGGCGTGCGGCTCGGCGACGAGATCGGCTATCAGGTGCGCTTCACCGACGAAAGCTCGCCGAAGACGCGCCTGAGGGTCGTGACCGACGGCATCCTGCTCGCGCAGATCCAACGCGACCCGCAGCTGAGCCGCTACGACACGATCGTCATCGACGAGGCGCACGAGCGCAGCCTCAACATCGACTTCCTGCTCGGGTACCTGACGGCCCTGCTGCCCAAGCGCCGCGACCTGAAGCTCGTCATCACGTCGGCGACCATCGATTCGGAGAAGTTCCAGGAGCATTTCGAACACGCCCTGCACGAGAAGGTGCCGGTCATCGAGGTGTCGGGACGCACCTACCCGGTGCAGGTCGTCTACGAACCGCTCGGCACGGCGCCCGCGCTGATGCGCGAGGTGCCGGGCTTCGCGACCGGCGCGCGCCCCGGCGACGCCGACTACGAGGAGCTGGCGAACGCGATCGCCGGCGAGGACGACGGGCCGGCGCGCGGTGGCCGCGGGCCGGCGCGCAACGCGAACTCGTCGTATGAGGACGACGGCATCACCGACATGCCGACGGCCGTGGCGCGCGCCTGCGCCGAGCTCGTCATCCACTCCTCGCACGAGCGGGGCCCGCGCGACATCCTCGTGTTCGCGTCCGGCGAGCGCGACATCCACGAGTTCGAGGCGGCGCTGCGGCACCATTACGGTCCGCGCGCCGAGGACATGCGCCGCGCGGACGCCATCGAGATCATGCCGCTGTTCGCGCGCCTCTCCGCCGCGGACCAGCACAAGGTGTTCGAGGCGCACACGCACCAGCGCATCGTCATCGCGACGAACGTGGCGGAGACGTCGCTGACCGTGCCGGGCATCCGCTACGTGGTCGACCCGGGCACGGCGCGCATCTCCCGCTATTCGAAGACGGCGAAGGTGCAGCGCCTGCCGATCGAGCCGATCAGCCAGGCGAGCGCCAACCAGAGGAGCGGCCGGTGCGGCCGTGTGGCGGACGGCATCGCGATCCGTCTCTATTCGCGCGAGGATTTCGAGACGCGCCCGCGCTTCACCGAGCCGGAGATCCTGAGGACCTCGCTCGGCGCGGTGGTGCTGCACATGCTGTCGGTGGGCGTGGCCCGCACCGCCGAGGACGTGACCGGCTTCGGCTTCATCGACCCGCCGGACGTGAAGGCCGTCTCCGACGGCTTCAACGAGCTCACCGAGCTGAAGGCGGTGGCGAGGAGGCGCGGCGAGGTGACCCTCACGCACATCGGCCGCCAATTGGCGCGCATCCCGATCGACGTGAGACTCGGACGCATGGTGATCGAGGCGGCGCGCACCACGTCGCCGAACACGCTGGCCGCGGTGCTCGTCGTCGTCGCGTTCCTGAGCCTGCAGGACCCGCGCGAACGCCCGGACGAGAAGCGCGAGGAGGCCGACCGCATCCACAACCGGTACGCGGACCCGACCTCCGACTTCCTGACGGCCCTCAACATCTGGGACCGCGTGTTCCAGGCGGACGGCAATCCGAGCAACAACGCGCTGCGCCGCATCTGCAAGACCGAGTATTTCAGCTGGCTGAGGATGCGCCAGTGGAAGGACCTGGTCGCCCAGTTGACGCAGATGTGCCGCGAGATGAAGTTCAAGGTGGGCGAGCCGCAGCCCGCCTCGCGCGCCGGCCTCGAGATCCGGCAGCTGCCGATCAACCAGCAGGCCGCGCATTCGCTGTGCTGCTCGTGGGACGCGGAGGGCATCCACAAGTCGATGCTCGCCGGACTCCTGTCGATGATGGGCATGCAGGTGGTACGCGAGCCGAAGGCCTCCGACTACGCGCACCTGAAGGGCGCGGCGAGGGCAAGGGCCCTGAAGCGCGCGCAGAAGATGTCGAAGAACGACTATCTGGGCGCGCGCGGCACGCATTTCGCCCTGTTCCCCGCCTCCGCCGTCGCCAAGTCGACGCCCAGCTGGGTGATGTCCACCGAACTGGTGGAGACGTCGCGCCTATGGGCCCGGTATTCGGCGGTCATCGACCCGGCGTGGGCGGAGCCGCTGGCCGGCACGCTCACGCGCACCACGTACGCGGAGCCGCACTGGTCCGGTTCGCGCGGCTCGGCCGTGGCGACCGCGCGCGTGCTCCTCTACGGTCTGCCAATCGTGCAGGACCGCACCGTGCAGTGGGGACGCATCAACCCGTTGGAGGCGCGCGACTTCCTGCTGCGTCAAGGCCTCGTGGAGGGCGACGTCCAGCAGCGGTTCAGCTACGACGACTTCGTAGCGAAGAACCTCAAACAGCTGGAGGAGGCGGCGGACGACGCGAACCGCACGCGTCAGATCGCCGAGACCGTGTCCGACGAGGACCTGTTCGACTTCTACAACGCGGTCATCCCGCACGACGTGACGAGCGTCGCCGCCCTCGCCAAATGGTGGAAGGGCGAGCATGACGCGCATCCGACGCTGCTCGACTTCGACCCGAGCAAGGTGGAGCGCCTCCAGTCCGCCGAATCGGTGAGCCTCGACGACTATCCGGACCACTGGCATACGCTCGGCACCGACGGCCAGCCGATCGACCTGCGATTGAGCTACGTGTACGACCCGTCCGACACGGCGGACGGCGTCACCGTGCATGTGCCGTTGAAGGCGCTCTCGCGCGTCACACCGGAACAGTTCACGTGGAACGTGCCCGGCCTGCTCGACGAGCTCATCCTCGCGATGATCAAGGCGCTGCCGAAGAAGCTGCGCGTCCAGTTCGTACCCGCGCCCGACGCGACGCGCAGGATCCGCGCGTGGATCGACGACCACTACCCGGACCTGCCCGGCTCCGGCTCGCAGCGCAAGCCGAACCTGCCGCCGGAGGACGCCGGTGGCGACGCCGCGGACGGCGCGGCCGGCGGCGGTGCGGGGGCGGCGGGCGGCGCCGCATGGCCGGATCTCGCGCACGTGTTCACGCGCGCCGCGATCGAGACGGTCGGCGCGCAGATCCACCCCGAAGTGCTGGGACCGGAGCTCGTCGAACGGCTCTCCCCGTACCTGAAGATGACGTTCGCGGTCGAGCAGCCGCTGGACGACGGACGCGGCGGGCACGGCGGCGACGGCCGACGTGCCCGCAGGCGCGGCAGGAACGCGGTCAAGACGCTCGGCACCAGCAAGGACCTCAAGGCCCTGCAGGTCAGGTTCGCGCAGGAGGCGCAGGTCTCCGCGCGCAAGGCCGTGCGCCGCAAGGCCGACCAGGCCGCCGGCCAAGGCAGACTCGTCGAACAGGCGAACCTGCTGCACAAGGCGGGCGCGACCACCGAATCGCGCGCGTCGATGCTGTGGCGGGGCGCGCTCGACGCGCTGCGACTGCCCGACGAACGCGTCTCGTCGCGTTGGCTCGGCACGGAGGCGCTCATGCTCGCCGCCGCCCCCTACAAGTCGACGAAAGCGCTCGTCGAGGACCTGCAGCTCGCCGCCGTCAAACGACTGCTGCCCGACGTGGACCGTCTGCCCGACGACGAGGCGCTCGCCAACGCGGTGCTCGACGTGCGCGAAGTGTACGAGGACACCGTCTACCAGGTGGCGCGCGACGTGATCGCGATCCTCAAACGCTACGCGGAGGTGGACAAGGCGGTGTCCGGCAAGGCGGACCTGCCGATGCTCTCCGTGCTCCAGTCGATCCGCGAGCACATCGCCACGCTCGTCCACCCCGGGTTCATCGGCGCCGCTCCCCCGGCCTCGCTGCGGCACATCGAACGGTACCTGCACGCCGACCTCATGCGCCTGACGAAGGCCAAGTCGGACAAGAACCGCGACGTCCGCTGGGCGTGGGAGGCCGACGAGGCGAAACAACTCGTCGACAAGGCCATGGCCAAGGCGAAGGCCGAACCCGCCGGCCCGAGGCATGAGGAGCTCATGCGCAAGGCCACGGACGCGCGCTGGCTCTTGGAGGAGTTCTACGTGAGCCTGTGGGCGCAGGAGCTCGGCACGCCCAAGCCGGCCAGCATGAACCGCATCCGCAAGGCGCTCGCCTGACCCTGCCGGTACAATACCCCGGTACGGCGCACGACCCCGGCGACGGCGAAGCCGCGTCGAAGAGACGCGAATCAGGACAACCATCAAGCAATCAAGGAAACGAAGGAAACGACTATGGCACTGACCAAGAAGCAGACCAAGCAGCTGCGCGGCATGGCGAACACGATCAAGCCGCTCATCAACATCGGCAAGAACGACGTGACCGACGCGCTCGTCAAGCAGGCGAGCGAGACCCTGGAGAACCGCGAGCTCGTCAAGTTCAGCGTACAGGACGGCTCCGGTCTGACCGCCAAGGAGGCCGCCGAGAACCTGGCCGGCCAGCTCGGCGCCGAGGTCGTGCAGACCATCGGCAACCGCTTCACCCTGTTCCGCCGCTCCAAGCGCAAGAACGTCGAGCACATCCGCCTCGTGCGCGAGTAATCGCGCGAACAATCGGGGGGCTTCCTCCCTCTTCCCATCCCCTTCCCTCCCCACCGTTCCCGGCGTTGTCCAGCGTGACGCGATACACTGCACACGCCGGGAGCTCTCCGCAGATCCGTGCGGCCAGGGCCGGCTTCAGCATCCTGGACAGTCAGGCCATCCGCGATTCCGCCCATGTATCGGGCATCGCGACGATGATACGGGATTTTGCAACCAATGACAGAACAGAAGAAGGAAACAAGCGGACAGGCGCGCGGCGTCATGCCGGACGAGAGGATTCCCGGCAAGCTGATCGGCGCGATCATCGCGACCGGCGCGCTCGCGTTCATCGGCATCCTCACCGAAACGGTGATGACGGTGCTGTTCCCCGCGCTGATGCGCGAATTCCACGTGGACACGGCCACCGTGCAGTGGATCACCACGATCTATCTGCTCACCGTGGCGGCGACGATGCCGATGTCGTCGTTCCTCAAACGCCGGTTCCGATTGAAGGCGATCTTCGTGGCCGCCGTGCTGCTGGCGCTCGTCGGCTCGGTCATCATGATCGTCGCGCACGCGTTCCCGCTGCTCATCGTCGCCCGCATCATCCAGGGCGTCGGCTCGGGTGTGGCCACGCCGCTGATGATGAACATCATCCTCGAACAGTCGCCGCGTTCCAAGATCGGGCGTCTCATGGGCGTCGGTTCCCTCGTCATCACGGTCGCGCCGGCCATCGGCCCGACCGTCGGCGGCGCGGTGACGACCGTCCTGCCGTGGCGCGCGATTTTCGTGATCGCCGTGCCGTTCATCCTGCTCGCGCTGCTGCTCGGCATGCTGTGCATCGAACAGAAGGCCCCCACCGAGGCCGCCTACCTCGACCCGTTCCAGGTGGTGACGATCGTCGTGGCGCTCGTCGGCATGGTCCTCGGATTGAACCAGGCGGGCGTCGCGGTGAGCGCCGCCGTGGCCGGACGTTCGGCCACCCGCGCGGCCGTGGTCGCCGCCGTGAGCGTGGTCGTCGGCCTCGCCGCGCTGGCCGCGTTCTGCTGGCTGACGAAGCGCGCGTTCTCGCCACTGCTCAGGCTCGGCATCCTGCGCGATCCGGTCGTGCTGCTGCATCTGGTCGCCTATCTGGTGATGCCGATCGTGTCGATCGGATTCGGCTACGTGATCACCAACGTGGCGCAGCTGGGTCTCGGCACGAACGCGTTCCTCGCCGGTTCGCTGGTGCTGCCAGGCGCGCTAATCGGCGCCGTGTGCGCGCCGCTGGGCGGCTGGCTGTACGACCGCTTCGGCGCGGTGAAGCCGATTCTCGTGCCGTTCGGCATCGCGACGCTCGGTCCGGTGCTGCTGTTCGCGTTCGCGCTGCGGCTCACCCCCGTGATGCTCGCCGGCTTCTACTTCATCTTCGGATTCTGCTTCGCGCTCGGCAACTCGAACGTGATGACGAGCGCCCTGAGTTCGATTCCCCGCGAGTTCGCGCCGGACGGCAATGCGATCTTCAACACGGCGCTCCAGTTCGGCGGCGCGGCCGGCACCGCCCTGTTCTCGACGATTCTGGCGGTCGCGCAGGCCGGTCATGGCGCGGAGGGATCGGCGGAGTTCATGCACGCGACCGCGGTGGGCGGCCAGTGGGTGTTCGCCACGATGATCGTGATCTGCGTGGCCGGATGGGTGAGTCTCGCCGCCGCGTTCCGCGCCCGCGCCCGTCGCGGGCTATGAACCGTCTGTCCGGCGACCGAAACGGGACACGAACCACGTGACCGGCACCCGACTGACGGCCGACTGACCGTTAACTACGTTCCAAGGGGTACTTCGTGACGGTGACTGACAGCCATCTTGTCTCCGAGGGGTACCCGCTCGGGTAGAGAGGGCGCCGAAATGGCTTGGCCCCGGTGCAGAACGCCGTCGGCACCTGCCCCTGTGCGGTGACGGATACCCCTCGTTAGCGAGATGGCGATCCGCATCGGAGCGGAAGCACCCCTGACAACGCAAATACCTCTACGCCGGTGGTCAAACGGCATCGGATCGTCCCGGATACGCGTTCCGCGACCGCAATGCCCTTTGGCGCAGCAGCCAGTCTCGATCGCGTCGCAGCCCGGCGCAAGAAATCCCGGAGATCTTCAGCGGTTTCCGGGATTTTTCGTATCGGGTCACCGACGACAATAATCGTCGGCACAGCCATCGGCGCGAGAAATCCCGGTTCCGTCCCAATCGTCCGGGATGTATTGCGCAGAGAACGAGTCGGTGCGAGGATTCCCGGACGGCTCCCCCTCTTTTCCGGGATTCCTTACGCAGCCTCGGGGCGGATCGCATGGAGATACGAAGTTGCTGAGAGATACGAATTCCGTTCCGCACCGCGAGCCGCGAGCCATGAGCCACAAGTAAGTTCATGGGGAACTTCCGAAACAACGCGTGTGGCCCGTCCCGAGGGATCTCGGGACGGGCCACACGCGGATGAAAGGAAGGAAATGAAGGAAGAGAGAGGGTGGATGCCGGCGGACGTGTCACCGTACGGTCCCCGCGCGAAGCTCTCGTTGCTTCAAGGCGAGGAGGATTGCCTTTGCGGGCACCGATGGCGTATCGCCCGCCGGTCTCCATGTTCAGTTATCGCTTATTCAGTTATCGGTATTCAGTTATCACGATGTTCGGTTATCACCGCGGTCGTCATCACGGTAGACGGCGACCGCTGCGGGGCTCCGATCGGTCCGGGGGAACCGCCGCGCCGGGCGGCGCCTCCCCCGGACCGATCATCGCCTATTTCTTCTCGCCGACCGCGGTCACCACACGCTGGAGGACCACGAAGGCGAGAATCATCAGGCCGACCACGATGGTCGTCCACTCGGCCGGGACTCCGAAGTCGGAGGTCAGCGGGTCGATGATGGAGCGGACCAGGGCGCCGAGGGCGGAGCCGAGGACGTAGCCGAAGCCGCCGGTGATGATCGTACCGCCGATGACCACGGAGGCGACGGCGTCGAGCTCCCAGCCGACACCGACCGTGTTCTTCGCGGAACCGAGGTTGGCGATGTACACGATGGAGGCCAGCGCGGCGAGGGTCGCGGAGGTGATGTAGATCGTGAACTGGGCGCGCTTCACGGGCAGACCCATGAGCTCCGCGGAGGAGCGGGAGCCGCCGATCGCGTAGATGGTGCGGCCGGTGCGGGTGTGGTGCAGCAGGATGTAGCCGAACACCAGCACCACGAGCGAGATCACGACGCCGATGTTGAAGTAGAGGTCGTTGCTCAGCTTCGGGTTGTCGATGATCGTGATGCTCTGCGCGATCCAGTCGAAGTTGTTGTTGTCCGGGAAGGTCAGCGAATCGGTGGAGATGATGGAGGCGATACCACGGGCGAGGAACATCGTGGACAGCGTCGCGATGAACGGCTGCATGTTGAATTCCTCGATCAGGATCGCGGCCAGCAGGCCGAACGCCGCGCCGATGAGCAGCATGACGACCATCACGACGAGGGCGGGAACGCCCGCGTTGGCCATCTTGATGCCGATGACGGCGGTGATGGCGACGATGGCGCCGACCGACAGATCGATGCCGCCGGTGAGGATCGGGAGCGTCATGGCCACGGCCAGGATGATGAGGTAGGCGTGGTCGATGAACAGGGTGGAGATGAAGCCGAGTCGCAGGTAGGTGCCGAAGAGCGCCTGGCCCATGATCATCATCAGGATGAAGATGACGACGGCCGCGATGGTCGGAATCATCTGTGCGTCGATGCGACGCGTCTTCTTCACGGCCTTCTTGGCCGGGGTTGCCGTAGCGTTTGTCATGCTGCCACCGCCTTTTCAGAGGACTTGAGCGCGCGCTTACGCTTGAGTTCCGCGCTCAGGTTACGAACCTTGGGTGCCTGCATCACGCAGATCACGATCACGACGACGGCGAAGAAGGCCGGGGTTGCGGCGGAATCGATGCCGAGGGTGATGATGGTCTTGCGGATCATGGCGATGATGACGGCGCCGACGGCGCTGCCAGCGAGGGAGAACTTACCACCGAGCAGCGAGGTGCCGCCGATGACGACCGCGAGGATGGCGTACATCTCGAGATCCTGACCGGTCTTGACCACGTCGACGCGCATCACGGATGCGGTGGCGAACAGGCCGGCGATGGCGGCGAGGAAGCCGGAGATCGCGTAGACGAGGAAGAGGATCTGCTTGGGCTTGATGCCAGTCATGCGGGAGGCTTCGGGGTTGATGCCGACGGCCTCGATGAACATGCCCATGGCGGTCTTGCGGCACAGCAGGCCGACGAGGATCACGATGACGACGGCGATCACGAAGTTGGCCGGGATGCCCAGGATGAAGCCGTTGGCCATCCACTTGAGCGGTTCGCTGCCGGCGACCGCGGAGGCGTCGGTGTTCTCGCCGGAGGTGATGACCTTCGCGAGGCCACGGCCGGCGAGCATCATGATCAGCGTGGTGATGAACGGCTGGAGGCCGAGGAACGCGACGAGCGCGCCGTTGATGCAGCCGACGGCCAGACCGATGACGAGGGCCAGCAGGATGGAGAGCCACACGTTGGTGCCTCCGGACAGCGCCTGCATCGCGGCCGCGCCGGCGACCGCCATGACGGAACCGACGGAGAGGTCGATACCTGCGGTGGAGATGACGAGCGTCATGCCGGTGGCGATCATCAGGTATCGGGCGGATTCCTGAAGCATCGTGATGATCGGGCCGGCGAGACCGCCCGTGTTGTCGTTCCACTGCAGGGAGAGGAACGCGTGATCAAACGCGGTGCACAGCAAAACCAGCAGGATGAGTGCGACCACCTCGACGGTGATGTTAGAGGAGAGCAGCTTCTTGACGATGTTGTTCTTCTCGTCCGCTTGCTTCTTATCAGCCATCATCCCTCCTTTCAGTTCTTCACGTTCGTGTTGGCGATGGTCTCGACGATGGTCGACTGCGAGACGGTGTCGCCGTTTTCGATTTCAGCGATCTTGTGGCGATCCTTGAGGACCTCGATGTCGTCGGACAGGCGCACGACCTCTTCAAGCTCGGAGGAGATGAAGACGACGCCCATGCCCTTCGAGGCGAGGTCGAGGACGACCTGCTGGATCTCGGCCTTCGCGCCGATGTCGATGCCTCGGGTCGGCTCGTCGAGGATGAGGAGCTCCGGGTGGGTTGCCAGCCAGCGGCCGATGAGGACCTTCTGCTGGTTGCCGCCGGAGAGGTTCTTGATCGGGCGATCCGGATCGGCCGGTCGCACGTTCATCTCCTTCATGTACTTGTCGACGATCGCGTCCGCTTCCTTCTTCGGAATCGGCTTGAACATGCCGCGCGTCGCCTGGAGGGCGATGAGGATGTTCTGGCGGACGGTCAGGTCGCCGACGATGCCCTCGTCACGACGGTTCTCGGTGGAGTACGCGATCTTGTTCTTCAGGGCGGTGGCCGGGTCGCCGATGGACACCTGCTTGCCGTTGAGCGTGTACGTGCCCGAATCCGGCTTGTCGGCGCCGTAGAGGAGGCGGCCGAGTTCGGTGCGGCCGGAGCCGAGCAGGCCGGCGAAGCCGACGACCTCGCCCGCGTAGATGTCGAGATCCACCGGGTTGATCGTGCCCTTCTTGCCGAGGCCCTTGACGTCGACGATCGGCTTCTCGCCGGGCTCGATGGCGCGGCGCGCCTTCTTGGCGCCGATCTGGGACAGTTCCTCGGCGGACTTGCCGATCATCATGCCGATGAGCTCGTCGCGCGGGGTGTCCTTGGTCATGACCTCCTTGATGAACTTGCCGTTGCGCAGGATGGTCAGGCGGTCGGTGATCTCGTAGATCTGGTCGAGGAAGTGGGAGACGAACAGGATGGCCACGCCGGAGTCGCGCACCTTGCGCATGATCGCGAACAGGTCCTCGACCTCGTTGGCGTCGAGGGAGGAGGTCGGCTCGTCGAGGATCAGCACCTTGGCGTTGATGACCATGGCTCGCGCGATGGCGACCAGCTGCTGCATGGCGATGGAGATCGAGCTCAGCGGGGTGTGCGGATCGATGTGCTCCAGACCCATCTGCTTGAGGTAGGTCTTGGCGGCCTCGTGGGTCTTCTTCCAGTCGATGCCGAACGGGCCGCGCTTCTCGTGGCCGAGCATGACGTTCTCGCCGACGGAGAGGTTGGTGCACAGGTTGACTTCCTGGTACACGGTGGCGATGCCGGCGTTCTGCGCGTCCAGCGTGCCGTTGAACTGCTGCGGCTTGCCTTCGACGGTGATGGAGCCCGCGTCGATCTTGTAGACGCCGGTGAGGGCCTTGATCATCGTGGACTTGCCGGCGCCGTTCTCACCCATGAGAGCGTGGACCTCGCCCGGGTACAGCGTCAGATTGACACCGTCCAGGGCCTTGACGCCCGGGAACTCGATCGTGATGCCCTTCATCACGACGATAGGGGTTTTGTCTGTCATATCGTTGCCTTTGAACAGGGAAGATTGTTACCGTTTTGTGATATTTCGACCCCACATGAATGATGGTGCACAAGGGACTACCTCATGCACCATCGGTTATATGTTCATGTGCGGTTCTCGATCATCACTGATGGAGGCGCTTGGCCCGAATCAGTAGGCGCGGGAGTTGGAATCCAGGGCTTCCTTGGCGCTGGCGGCGTCGAAGGTCTTGGACTCGATCTGGATGTCGGACTTGACCTTCTTGCCACCCAGGTAGTCCTTGACGGCCTGCGCGGTCTCCTTGCCGAAGATCGGGTTGTACTCGATCACGTAGGAGAGGTCGCCGTCGACGAGGGCCTGCAGGGCGTTCTTCGTACCGTCGATGGTGATGATCTTGACCTTGCCCTTGAGGCCGGCGGCGTCAACGGCCTGCGCGGCGCCGAGGCCCATCTCGTCGTTCTGGGCGAAAATGAACTGCGGGTTGTCGGACTTGTACTTGTCCAGCAGGCCGGCGGTCACGGTCTTGGCCTCATCGGTGGACCAGTTGGCGGACTGGGACTCGAGGACCTTCACGTTCTTGGCGATCTTGGCATCCCAGCCGGCGCCACGATCCTTGACGACGGACAGGCCGGCGGGGCCTTCGAGGATGAAGCCGTTGGCGCCGTCCGGGAAGTTCTTGTTCACGAACTCGGCGGCCTGCTCACCGGCCCACTCGTTGGACGGTCCGATGTGGGAGACGATGGCCTTCTTGGCGTCGGAGTCCTTGACCTGGACGTTGCGGTCGACGGTGAAGACCGGAATCTCGGCCTCGGCGGCCTTCTTCAGGGACTCGTCCCAACCGGTATCCTCGGTGGAGGACAGGATGATGGCGTCCACCTCGTCGTTGACGAACTTGTTGAAGGCCTGAATCTGCTTCTGCTGATCGTTGTTCTGGGTCGGCGAGTAGATCAGGTCGAATCCGGCGGACTTGAACGCGGACTTGATGTCGTTCTCGTTCGCGGTACGGAAACCACCCTCGGGGCCGACGGCGACGAAGCCGACGGTCTTCTTGCCGTTGTCCGAACCACCGTTGGAGCCGGAACCGCATGCTGCCACGCTCACCAAAGCGGCGGCGGAAGCAACAAGGGCGATGGCCTTCTTCCAATTCTTCATGTTTATACTCCTCCTCGAGTTATCGAGCACCAAGGTCCTTTCCTTGGCTGACGACTGTTTGTCATCGACAAGCTCAAGTATGAACCAAACAATGTGAGCGTTCAACCTCACGGGATAACATTTCGATAACGTCTTGATAACGATTTGATAACATAGCGCCCGCACGTCGGCTTATCGGCGCGGTACCGCCGTTTTCGGGTATTATGGAGAGCGCCGTAACGAGGCGCCGCCGCCTCGCATGCACCTATACATGCACCTATATGAGGCGGTCGGCACCGTACAACGAACACGAAAGGAGACCCATGGATACCGTGTTCCTCATCATCAAGCAGGTGGAAGGCATCAAGCACCTCGCCGGCGTGGCCGCCACCATCGGCGACGCCGCCAAGCTGCTCGCCAAGTGGGAGCCGGAATGCCCGGACAACTTCAACTTCCTCGGCACCGAGGAGGTCTACGGCGTCAAGCGTCACCTGTTCAACATCCCGTTCAACATGCAGTACCTCATCTACGAGGTCCCGATCAACTCCGAGGTCCCGCAGGAGCTCTTCAAGAGCGAGTACGGCGGCATCTGATCGAACGACCCGCGCATCTCGTCGAGAGAGGGCTCCTTCCCGTCAGGAAGGAGCCCTCTTTTGTCGTTTCCACGCATGCGCGACGCATGGTGCACCGCATCGTCGCCGCACCGTCCGTCACTGCGCGCCGAGCGCCGTCACCTGCGAATCGGCGATGGACCACGATCCGTCGAGCGAACCGGACACCGACCGGACCACGCCGAGGTCGTCGAGCACGGCCAGCCTGCGGTACAGCGCGATCTGCCCGGAGGCGAGTCCCGTCACCGTGGTGTCCGGCAGACGCTGCTCGCGCACGGGGCCGGGCGCGATCTGCCGGTATCCCCGCTGCTTCTGCACCACCGACGAACCGGACGAACCGGACGAACCCGACGACGAACCGGAGGCCGAACCGGACGAATCCGACGCGCCATCCCCGCCGGAACCCTGGCCGTCCGCGTCGTCCGTCGAGGGGACCGACACGTAGATGAGGTTCAGATCGTTGTAGAAGGTCATCATCGTCACGTTGCGCTGCCGCGAGATCTCGGTGGGCTGGGAGGACAGTCCCGACGGCACGAGGCTGCCGTCGCGGCTCACGCCGACCATCACCACGCCGTCGTCGAGCGCCAACGCGAGACGCGCGCCCTCCGGCGAGACGGCGACGGCGCGGATCGACTCCGAACCGAGCCAACCGACCGACAGATGCCGTTCCACGCCGTCGCGCGAGACATAGAGGCTGTGGCCGCCGTCCGAGACCGCCCAGATCTCGCCGTCGAGACCGCCCGAGATGAACGAGACGCGGGCGCCGGAGAACATGACGCCGCACGAGGAGGCGTCGGCCTTGAGACATTCGACCACGCCGTCGGCTCGCAGCACCGCTCCCCCGTCGGCGGAGAACGCGAATCCGCGCGCCCCCGGGTAGCCGTCGGTCTCGCCGACGCGCAGGGGGCTCGACGAGCCGAGGGAGACGACGCGTCCGTCGGTGAGCGTGTAGAGGCCGACGCTCGGCTGCCCGTTGTCGAGGTCGAAGCCGGAGTCGATCCCCGAATAGTCCGCGCTGTCCACGGTCACCTGCAGCTGAGCGCTGGGCACGCCGTCGCCGAGCGTAAGCCGGATGAGATGGACGAGCGCGACACGCGACTCCTCGTCGAGCTTGAGGAATTCGGTGCTCAGCCGCACCTGCGGCTTGCCGTCCGTCAAGGGCACGGTGTCCACGGCGAGCGTCGTCCTCGCCGTGTTCACGTCGCGCACCGCGTCTCCCAGCCAGGCCGCGCCGCCGGCGAGCACCTCGCGCACGGCCTGGGTGCGCCAATTGCGCCAGCTGAGCCAACGCACGTCGGGTACGAGATGCTTGCCGGCGGCGTCCAACTGGTAGACGGACACCTGGCGGAAGACCTGTTCGAAGTCGGCCGAGGAGACGACCACGCCATCCGCCAGATGGGAGATGCGCCACTGGCCGTCGGACTGCGCCATCGAGAACGTCATCACGGTGGTGCTTTCGTCCGCGGGGGCGGGCGTGTACAGTCCGTGGGCGTCGAGGCTGCCCACCACGTTGAGCTCCGCCTCGACCACGATGCCGCCGGAGGCCTCGGGCGATCCGGTCTGCCCGCTCGCCTTGCGCGTGAACCTGGGCGTGCCGTCGTAGATGACGGCGCCGGCGTCGCCCTTCCACTGCTCCGCGGCCTGCGTGGTGAGGAAGCGGCGCGCCACCCGGTAGCCGTCGGACTGCACGCCGGCGGGCATCGCGTTGAAGAACCCCTCGACGATGTCCTCCGGCTGGTCGTTGTCCGACGGTCCTTCCGGACTCGTGTAGACGCGCTGCGTCTGCTGTTCGACCGGGGAGAACGCCTGCACGCCGCCGCCCGACGGCAGTCCGATCGGGCTGGAGCAGGCGCCCGCCGCGCATACGGCGGCGACGACGGCGCATGCGGCGGCGACGCGGACGCAGCGACGCGCGAGCCGACGCGCCGACGCGCCCGCCGTGGGCGCGGACGCAGGCGCAGGTACGGGCGCGGGCATGCCGCCATCGGCCGATCCGTTCCGTCCGTCCATCATTCGTCTCCCGTCCCGTCGTGGCCGTCGCTTCCCGCATCGCCGGCGTTCCCGTCGCCGGTCCCGCCGTCCGCGGCGTCCATGGTGTTCACGCCGCCCGCGTCGCCGCCGTCGCGCGAGCCGTGCTTGACGTAGTCGGCGCTGCGGTTGTCGGCGATGCCGAAGCCGCCGGTGATGACGGGACGGCTGGTGCCGCGTTCGAAGTCGACCGGCAGCTCGTTGTCCGGCACGACGCCGAGCGCGGGATCGCGCGGCAGCGTGACGAGGAACCAGGTGCCTTCGCCGAGTTCGGAGCGCACGCGGATCGAGCCCTGGTGGAGCTTCGCGTCGGTCATCGCGATGGACAGGCCGAGACCGGTGCCGCCGGTGGTGCGCGCACGCGAGGGGTCGCCGCGCCAGAAGCGGTCGAACACGTGCGGCACCTGGTCGCGCGGCATGCCCACGCCGTAATCCCGCACGGAGATGACGACGGCGCGACGGTTGGCGGCGAGCCTCACCTCGATCGGCTTGTCCTCCGCGAAGTCGACGGCGTTGGAGAGCAGGTTGCGCACGATGCGCACGATGCGGCGCGCGTCGAAGTAGGCGAGCACCTCGATGTTCGGCAGGAACGTGTGGATCGGCACGTGCTTCGCCTGGGCGAGGCCGGACACCTGGTCGACGGCCTCGCGGATCGGTTCGCGCATGTCGGCCTCGACCAGGTCGAGCGCCGCATAGCCCGCGTCGTAGCGGGAGATCTCCAGCAGATCGGCGAGCATGTCCTGGAAGCGGTTGATCTGGCCGGAGAGCAGTTCGACGGTGCGTCGCGTGATCGGATCGTACCCGTCCTTGCGGCTTTCGAGCAGATCGGAGGCCATGCGCATCGTGGTGACGGGGGTGCGCAGCTCGTGGCTCACGTCGGAGACGAAGCGGCGCTGCATCGCGCCCGCCTCCTCCAGCTCGTCGATCTTCTGGTCCAACGCGGCGGCCATCGTGTTGAACGAGTCCTGCAGGGAGCCGATCTCGTCCTTGCGCGTCACGGGGACGCGCGCGCCGAGATCGCCGGCGGCGAAGGTCTCCGCCGCGGCGGCCACGACGCCGACCGGGACGATGATGCCGTGCAGCGCCATCCACACGACGATGCCGACGAGCACGCTCAGCGCGAGGCATACGGAGATGAGATTCATCTGGATCTGGGTGAGCGAGTTCTCCTGCGACTCGTAGGAGAACAGCGCGAAGAACTCGAGTCCGCCGGCCGCGCCGAATTCGAGCGTGGTGCCGAGCACCGCGCCGGGCACGTCCGTACGGTTCTCGACGTCGATCGCGATGGGCTGATAGAAGACGCGGCTGTGCGTGTCGGAGGCGACGGCGCTGCGCATGTCGTCGGTGACGGCGTCCTCGTATGTGGGGTCGGTGGACACGGGCACGATGAGGCGGCTCTCGTCGTCCTTGCCGCGCAGATAGACGCTCACGAGGTTCGACGCGCCCTCGTTCTGCAGCGAGGAGGCCAGATTATTGACGAGCTGCTGGTACTGCACCGAATCGGAGACATCGGCCGAGTCGAGCCCGGTCTGCGCCTGCTGCACCATGTTCGAGAAGTCGTTGCGCGCCTGCGTGGAGACCTGGTCGAGGAGCGTGGAGCGCACGGAGATCATCGACACGACGGAGAAGACGACGGCCACGATGAGCGTGACCGCGACCACCATGGCGACGGTGCGCGCCTGCAGCGACCGTCGGACCTCGGCGCGTCCGCTTTTCAGCAGACGACGCCAGCTGAACCGGTCGCCGATGCGCGCGCGCAGATCGGCGCCGGTCATGCCGCCGCCCGCGCGGGATCATGCTCCGGCGGGACGAACTTGTAGCCGATGCCGCGCACGGTGACGATGATCCGCGGCTTCTCCGGATCGTCCTCGACCTTGGCGCGCAGACGTTGGATGTGCACGTTCACGAGACGCGTGTCGCCGTCGCCGTCGTAGCCCCACACCTTCTTGAGGAGCGTGGAGCGGCTGATGGCCTCGCCGCTGCCGGCGGCCAGCACGGCGAGCAGTTCGAACTCCATCGGCGTCAGCCCGAGGTCGACGCCGTCCTTGGTGGCGGTGTGGCCGGTGCGGTCGATGACGATCGCTCCGCGTTCGATGTGCTGCGGGTCGGAATCGCCCGTCTCGCCGCCGTTGCCGGCCGCCGCGGCGAGCTTGGCGCGGATGCGGAAGCGCGCGCGGATGCGGGCGAGGAGCTCGGCCACCTTGAACGGCTTGGGCACGTAGTCGTCGGCCCCCGCCTCGAGGCCGGCGACCACGTCCACGGTGTCGGACTTCGCGGTGAGCATGATGATCGGCACGTTCGACGAGGTCTCGCGGATGCGCCGCGCCACCTCGGTGCCGTCGATGCCGGGCAGCATGACGTCAAGCAGGATGAGGTCCGGATTGACGGTGGGGAACATCTCCACGGCGCGCAGGCCGTCGAGACAGGTGGTGGTCCGGAACCCCTCGTTCTCCAGCACGATGGAGAGCATCTCGCCCAGTGCCTGGTCGTCGTCGACGATGAGGATCATCTTACCGGCGCTTTCGTCCTGCGTCATCGCGTGCTCCTTTCCCGCCATGGTCATGATGGCGTGGCGCGTCCGTCGTTTCGTATCGGGCTCATTGTACCCCGTAACCGCTTACCTGTCCGCCTGTTTCGTCCGTTCTTCCCGATCGGTTCCCGTCCCGGCGTCCCGTCCGTCCCGTCCGTCCCGCGGGCCGTCGCCGGAGTGCAGGATCGGCTCGATGCGGGCGAGCCGCTCCCCCACCTCGCGTTCGTAGCCGCGGTTGTTCGGCCGATAGTAGCGCCGTCCACGCAGGTCCTCGGGCAGGTACTCCTGCGGCGCGACGGCCCCCGGCCAGTCGTGCGCGTACCGGTAGCCCTCGTGGTTGCCCCACTCCTTCATCAGTTTGGTGGGCGCGTTCCTCAGATACAGCGGCACGGCGCCGATGTGCCCGGCGTCCACGTCCGCCAGCGCCTCGTTGATGGCGTTGTAGCTCGCGTTCGACTTGGGCGCGGTGGCCACGGCGATCGCCGCCTCGGAGAGGATGATCCGGGCCTCCGGCATGCCGACGAGCGCGACCGCCTGCGCGGCGGCGACCGTCACCTGGAGGATCTGCGGAGCGGCCATGCCGACCTCCTCGGCGGCGGCGATCATGATGCGTCTGGCGATGAACCGCGGGTCCTCGCCGGCGCGGATCATGCGTGCGAGGTAGTGCACGGCCGCATCCGGGTCGGATCCGCGCATCGATTTGATGAATGCGGAGATCACGTCGTAATGGTCGTCGCCGTCCTTGTCGTAGCGCACGGTGGCCACGTCCATCACGGTGGAGACGACGTCGGGCGTGATGGACGGGCGGCGTCTGCCCTTCTCGCGCGCCTTGTCGCCGGTGACCGCGCCGGCGGCCGCCTCGAGGATGGTGAGCGACTTGCGCGCGTCGCCGCCCGCCATCCGCACGATCTCGGCGATGGCCTCGTCGGTGGCCTTCACCTCGCCTTTGAGCCCGTGTTCGGAGGCGAGGGCGCGGCGGACGAGGTCGTCGAGCTGTTCCGGTTCCAGCGATTCGAGTTTGACGACGACGGAACGGGAGAGCAACGGTTTGATGACCGAGAAGCTCGGGTTCTCGGTGGTCGCGCCGATGAACGTGACGTCGCGGTTCTCGACGGCGGGCAGGAGCGCGTCCTGCTGGGATTTGGAGAAGCGGTGCACCTCGTCGATGAACAGGACGGTCTCCTCGCCGCGTGAGACGAGCCGCTCGTGCGCGCGGTCGAGCACGGCGCGCACGTCCTTGACGCCGCTGGTCACGGCGGACAGCTCCTCGAACACGCGGCCGGACTGGCGGGCCACGATCGTGGCGAGCGTCGTCTTGCCGACGCCGGGAGGCCCGAACATGATGATCGAGCTGGGCGCGGTGAGCGAGCCCTTCGACGCCGGATTGGCGAGACGCCGCAGCGGCGAACCCTCCCCCAGCACGTGGGACTGCCCGATCACCTCGTCGAGCGTGCGCGGGCGCATGCGCACGGCGAGCGGACGCGTCACCTCGTCGGGCGCGTCCGACGCCGCGAACAGGTCGTTGTCGGTCATTCGTTGCCGACCTTGTAGTCGAAGAAGACGACCTCGCCGCTCTCCTGCGTGGCGTCGAGGTCGACGACGCCTTCGATGGCCCAGTCGTGGTCGCCGTCGGAGTCATCGATGATCTGACGCACCTTCCACGAGTGCTCGTCCTTCTCGTGCTTCGTGTCGAGCATGAAGAGCTCCGCGGAACGGGCCTTCGCGTCGGTGTTCACGTATTCGTGCTCGTCATAGAAGTCGTCGAGCGCGTCCTCCCATTCGTGCACGCCGTAGCCCCAGTCCTTGTCGAGCGCGCCGAGCGTGTCCGGATCGTCGAGATCCATGAGCGTGACGCGGCGGAACAGGGCGTTGCGCACGAGCACCGTGAGGCCGCGGCGGTCCTCGACGACGGCGTCGCGCGCGCCGGGGGCGGCGAGCGACGCGGCCGCCTCGGAGGCGTCCGTGGAGCCGTCCGCGCCCGCGTTCTCCCACTCGTCGACGAGCGAGGAGTCGATGGAGCGCACGAGCACGCGCAGCCAGGCGATGATGTCGTCCAGCTGCTCGTCGCGCTTCTCCGGCGGCACGGTGCGGGCGAGCGCGCGGTACGCGTCGGACAGGTAGCGCAGGAGCGTGCCTTCGGAGCGGGCGATGTTGTAGCGGGCGATGTAGCCGGTGAAGTCGGAGGCGGTCTCGACCATGTCGCGCACCACCGACTTGGGGCTCAGCCAGTAGTCGTTGGCCCACGGCACGTCGTGGCGGTACTGGTCGAACGCCGCGTCGAGCATGTCCTCCAACGGCTTCGGGTAGGTGATCTCCTGAAGGCGGTCCATACGCTCGTCGTAGTCGAGGCCGTCGGCCTTCATGTCGGCCATGGCCTTGTCGCGGGCGGCGCGCTCCTGGGCGCGCAGCACCTGCTTGGGGTCGTCGAGCGTCGCCTCGACCATGGAGATCACGTCGAGCGCGTACGTGTCCGACTCGGGGTCGAGCAGTTCGAGCGCGGCGAGCAGGAACGGCGAGAGCGGCTGGTCGAGCGCGAAGTCGTCGGGCACGTCGAGCGTCATCACGTAGTCCTTGCCGCCGTCGCGGCCTTCGAGCACCTCGATCACGTCGGTGTCGAACAGGGTCTGGAAGATCTCGTCGGCGCGCTGGTGGAGCTTCTCCTTCTGATCGGGGGTCTGCGCGGAATCGTCGATGAGGTCATCGATGCGCGCGCGGGCGTCGCCGCCCTGCTCGACCTCGTTGAGCACCATCGAATGCGTGATCTTGAGGTGCGGCACGAGCGTTTCGGGGGCGGCGTCGATGAGCTTGTCGAACGTGTTCTGGTTCCACGTGACGAAGCCTTCGGGCGCCTTCTTGCGCTTGACCTTCTTGAGCTTCTTCGGGTCGCCGCCCGCCTTGGCGATGGCCTTCTGGTTCTCGATCTCGTATTCGGGCGCCTCGGCGACGACGAGGCCTTCCGTGTCGAAGCCCATGCGGCCGGCGCGGCCGGCGATCTGGTGGAATTCGCGGGCCTTGAGGCGGCGCATCTTGGTGCCGTCAAATTTCGTCAAGGCGGTGAGCACGACCGAATGAATCGGCACGTTGATGCCGACGCCGAGCGTGTCGGTGCCGCAGATGACGGGCAGCAGGCCCTGCTGGGCGAGCTGTTCGACGAGGCGGCGGTAGCGCGGCAGCATACCCGCATGGTGGATGCCGACGCCGGTACGCAGCAGCCGTTGCAGGATCTTGCCGAACGCGGTGGTGAACTTGACGCCCTTGATGGCCTCGGCGATGGCGGCGCGCTGCTCCTTGCTGGAGACGCCGGTGGAGGCGAGCGCCTGCGCGGTCTCTAGGGCGGCGTCCTGCGAGAAGTGGACGACGTAGATGGGGGTCTCGCCGTTCCTGAACGCGAGTTCGACGGTCTTCTCCAACGGGTCGAGCGTGTACTCATAGCTCAGGGGCACGGGCCGCGGCGCGTCGGCGATCACGTCCACGTCGGGCACGTCGTTCAAATCGGAAAGCTTGTCGGCGATCGCGTCGACGTTACCGAGCGTGGCGCTCATGAGCAGGAAGCGCGTCTGCGGAAGGGTGAGCAGCGGCACCTGCCACGCCCATCCGCGCTCCGGGTCGCCGTAGTAGTGGAACTCGTCCATCGCGACCATGCCGATGTCCGCATGCTCGCCCTCGCGCAGCGCCTGGTTGGCGAGGATCTCGGCGGTGCAGCAGATGATCGGCGCGTCCGCGTTGATGTGGCTGTCGCCGGTGATCATGCCCACGTTGTCGCGGCCGAACACCTCGACGAGGTCGAAGAACTTCTCGGAGACGAGCGCCTTGATGGGTGCCGTGTAGTAGGAGCGGCGGCCGGTGCACAGGGCGGCGAAGTGCATGCCGAGCGCGACGAGCGACTTGCCGGAGCCGGTGGGCGTGTTGAGGATCACGTGGTCGCCGGCGAGCAGGTCCATGATGGCCTCCTCCTGGTGGGGCCATGGCTCGATGCCCTTGACGTCCTCCACCCAGCCGAAGAACCGTTCGTAGATGTCGTCGTCCGTGAGGTTGCGCTCGCGTTCGCTTCCGTCCCATTCCGGGGCGAGCCGCCCCAGCGACCCGTAGCGCTTGTCGTCCTCGTATTCCTTCTCGTCGGTCATGGTTCCCTAGCTTAGCCGACGTCGCGCCTCGTCGGCGTCCACTTCCGCTTCGAGCGGCGGCCAGGACATGTTCATGTTCCGCAACGTGGTGCGCAGCAGTTCGGAGACGACGGCCCGGGAGTACCAGCGGTTGTCGGCGGGCACGAGATACCAGGGGGCGGCGGGCGTGCTCGTCCGTTCGAACACCTCCTGCCAGGCGTCCATGTAGTCGTCCCACCGGTCGCGCGCGTCCAGGTCGGAGACGTCGAACTTCCAGTATTTGGTGGGGTCGTCGAGGCGCGCGAGGAAGTGCCGGCGCTGCTCCTCACGGCTGGAGACGAGGAAGATCTTGATGACGGCGCATCCGGAGGCGACGAGATTGCGCTCGAACCCGTTGACGATGTCGTAGCGGGCCCGCCACACGTCCTCGGGGAACGTGCCGTACACGTGCGGCATGACGATGTCCTCGTAGTGGGAGCGGTCGAAGATCGCGATCCACCCCGGATCGGGCAGTTCGCGTTCCACGCGCCACAGGAACCCGTGGCCCGCCTCTTCCTCGGTGGGTTTGCCGAACCCGTGGTAGTGGATGCCCATCGGGTCGCCCTGCCGGAACACGTGGCGCACGATGCCGCCCTTGCCGGAGGCGTCCATGCCCTGCAGCACGATGAGCAGCCTTCTGGGCGACCCCTTCACGCCGTTCGCGTACATGAGCCGCTGGTAGCGGGCGATGCCCGACGAGCTCAGGTCGATGAACCGTTCGCCGTCGTACTTGTCGCCGTCGAAGCCGGGGGTGCTCCCCGCGCCCGTCGCGGCCAGCTCCCCCACGTCGACGCCGTGGTGGAACATGAGCCGCTGCGCGGGCGGCAGCGACCAGACGGCGCTCAGCAGCTCGCTGGATTTCGCGGCGCGCGCGAGACGCTCCGCCACGTTGTCGCTGTCCTCGACCGAGCCGATCAGCTCCTCGGCGCGGTCGAGCGCCTTGTCGACGTACTTGCGCGTCCTGCCGCCGCCTTTGGCGTTCTTCCTGTCATCCTTGGCCATAGGGCCGATTGTACGCCGCCGCGGACGTGTGGCGACGATTTCGCCGGCACCGGACGGTCACGCGGCACGGCGCGCGCGGCGGCGGTCGCGCACGCGCAACGCCGTGCCGACCGCGGCGACGGCGACGGTGCCGAGGGCGACCGCGGTGAGCGCCCGACGATCGAGGCGCTTCGCCGCGGGCCCGGGTCCGGCGGCCTCGTCGCCGTTCTCGCCGGCCGCCGCATCGGAGTCGGGATGGTTTCCGCGGTCAGCGTATTGCGCGTTGACGACGGTCGGACCGTCGAACGCGCCCTCGGCGTCGTCGGCGGTCTCGACCTTGGCGACGTCGCCGTTCGCATCCAACGTGACGCGGGCGCACAGGGCCTTCGCCCAGTCGATGCGCTGCCAGCCGTCGGACGACTTCCATAACGGGTATCCGGAGTCGAGCGCGGTCTTCGCGAGGATCGCGTTCCGCTGGTCGGCGTGCAGCTGCGGGTAGGCGAGACGCAGCACGTCGGCGGCGCCGCGCGGCGCGGTGAACGGTTCGCCCTTCTCGGTCTTGTTCTGCGCGAATCCGTAGGTCATGCGCTTGACGTAGACGCGGACGGCGGACGCCCGGTCCCTGACCGGCTCGTCGGCGATCGGGTCGAGGAACCCGTTCGTATAGCCGCCTTCGCCGGTGGCCTTGAGGTCCGCGATGCACGCCTTGAGCGTCGCGCCGTGGCCGTCCGCCCTGCAGCGTTCGGTGAGGTAGGCGCGCAGCTGCCGCGCGGCGGGGGCGACCGACGTGCCGAACTCGTTGTGCCAGTATTGCCCGTTCTGCGCGGAGCCGCCGATGCGCCCGCCGATGACGTCAAGCGGATAGTGGACGCCGAGCACGATGCGGTTGTTGCCCGCCTCCGAGGTGCGCGCCATGATCTGCGGCGCGAGTTCGGGGATCATGCCGGCGAGCGCTACGCCCCACGAATAGGCCGTGGTCGTGTGTCCGGACGGGTAGGAGCTGTTCTTCTGCAGGTTCGAATAGCCGGGGACGTGGTCGCCCCATGCGGGCACCTGCCTGATGTCGAGCGTGGCGGGCAGTCCCGCGAGGTCGTTCGTGCCGTTGTAGGCGCTCACCGAGCGGTCGAGGTAGGGCCGCGGGTGCATGGCCGCCCGCTTCGACTCGTAGGTGGAGGCGACGTCGAAGCGGAACAGGTCGACGACGCGGCCGAGCCGGTGTCCGTCGATGCCTTCGCGCATGTAGCGGCCGAGCACGGGGCCGAGCGCGTCGGGCATGGTCTCGCGCGCCCTGAGGTCGGAGTCGACGAGCGCGCGTCTGCGCTGCGGGGTGAGCCCGTCGGCGTCGGCGCCTTCGGCCCCCTTGTGGTTGATGGCGACGGCGAGGTCCCCGTCGCGCTTCATCACGGTTTTGTCGAGCACCTTGCCGCCGTCCCGCGCGCTGGTGGGCGCCTTCCAGTAGTCCTTCTCGTAGTCGGCGAGGAGGGCCGCCCAGTCAGGGTTGGGCAGCTGGTCGGCGCGCGCGGCGGGGACGGCGCCGGGAATCGGCGCGACGGCGGCCAGGGCGACGGCCGCGACGGCCGCGGTCGCGGCGACGAACACGGCGGCCACGGCGCGGAGGGACCGGATGCGCGCGGATACGATGACGGCGGACAGGTTCGGGAACGGTGTCATGCTCCCTAACCTATCCGCCGTTTCGCTACGCGACGAGGGGCGCGGCCGAACGATGGGTGAACTCTTCGTGTCGCTCAGATCTTCAGACGGTGCCCCATGTCGTCGTGGTTGTGGTCCTTCTTGCCGATGTCGCCGTGCGGCTTGAAGACGGCGCGGTCGTGCTTCTCGCCGTGGCCGTACTGGTCGTGGCGTTCGGGCGGCTCGCCGCCGTTCTCCTTGGCGGCCTTGGCGGCGAGGCGCGCCGCCTTCGCGGCCTTCGCCTTGCGTTCCGCCTCCTCGTCGCGGATCAGACGGCCGGTCTCCGGATCGATCTGCGATTCGGGCTGCGTGGCGTCGTAGCCCTGCTCGTAGCGGGTGCGGCGCCAGTTGCGGATCGACGCGTTCGTGCCGCGGTGGTGCACGTGGTACTGGCGGGGCGCGCCGCCGAGCGGCAGCTCCTCCACCTCCTTGGCGACGGCGATCTGGTTGATGTTCGACGGGTCGCCGGCGGCGATCGGCGCGACCGGCTCGGGCTCGGCGGGCGCGGCCGTGCGCTGCTGCATGCGTTCCGGCAGCCATTCGGCGAGTCGGGACAGCAGCCAGCAGGCGATGAAGTAGATGACCGCGGCCATGACGAGCGTCTGCAGGATGTTGAAGTACATCGAGCCGAGTCGGCGCGACTCCTGCAGCAGATCCGTGTACATGATGATCGAGCCGAGCGCCGTGTCCTTCAGAACGACGACGAGCTGGGTGACGGCGGCGGGCAGCATCGCGTAGACGGCCTGCGGCACCTCGATCTGGATGAGCGACTGCGTTTCGGTGAGTCCCAGGGCGAGGGACGCCTCACGCTGGCCGTTCGGCAGATTGCCGACGCCGGAGCGCACGAGCTCGGCGACGACCGAGCCGTTGTAGAGCACGAGCGCGATGACGACCGCCCAGTACGAGGGGCTCGGGAATCCGGCGAACGCGAACCAGCGCCAGAAGAAGATCATGAGCAGCAGCACCGGCACGGCGCGGCAGAACTCGACGATCACGGCGGACACGCCGCGCACGAGCGGGTTCGGCAGGAGTCGTCCCACGCCGAACACGAGGCCGAACAGGACGGCGCCGACCACGGCGAGCACGGTCGCCTTGACGGTCATCCACAGGCCAGGCAGGTAGAAGTCGGTCCACGCCTCCTTCTCGAGGGCGGGCTTCCACAGCTCCCAGCTCAGCTGGTTCTCGCCGTCCGGCGGGTTGTGCAGACGCATGAGCATAAGTACGACGAGTACGGCGAAGACCAGGCCGGCGACCCAGTTGATGATGCGGATGGTGCGGCGGCCCTTCGGACCGGGCGCATCGAACAGGACGGAATTGGAAGTATCGGCCATGACTCGGTCACCTCCTCACGGCGAGCTTGTTGGACAGGTACGTGGTGAGCATGCCGATCGGGATGATCAGAATCACGTAGCCGAACGCGAAGATCAGGAAGATCTGGATGATGACGTCCGGGCGGAACTCGATCATCTGGCTCATCAGCGACGACGTCTCGGTGGAGACGGACGCGGCGGCGGCGACGGTCGAGTTCTTGAGCAGCGCGATCAGCGTGTTGCCGAGCGGGGCGACCGAACCGCGGAACGCCTGCGGCAGGATGATCTCGGTGGCGGACTGCATGAAGCCGAGGCCCAGCGCGCGGGCCGCCTCGGCCTGGCCGAGCGGCACCGTGTTGATGCCGGAGCGCAGCGACTCGCACACGAACGCGGCCGTGTACAGGCTCAGGCCCATGACCGCCAGCCAGAAGAAGTTCGTGGCGAACGTGTCGGAGAAGGTGAGCTTCAGCTGCGCGTACGCGCCGAGCACCATGAACACCATGATGATGGTGAGCGGCAGGTTCTTGAACAGCTCCACGTAGGCGCCGGCCACGGCCCTGAGGGACGAGATCGGCGAGATGCGCATGACCACGAGGATCACGCCGAGGATCATCGAGAACAGGGCGCTCCACAGGGTCAGTTCGATGTTGACGAGGAACGCGCCGGGCACGTCGTACTGGCTGAACAGTTCGAGGAATCCGTTCATCACTTGTCCCCCTCGCCCTCGTCGGGCGTCGGCGGGTTGTACTCCGCGTTCGGCGTGTACGCCGTGCCCTTCGTGTTGTCACTGATCGCGCGCTTCCAGGAGCCGTCCTGGATCATGTCGACGATCGCGTTGTTGATCTGCGCGGCGAACTTGGTGTCGCCCTTCTTGATGCCCACGCCGTAGTACTCCTGCGTGAACGGCTTGCCGACGACGCGCAGCTTGCCGCGGGAGGCTGAGGCGAGGCCGGCGAGGATGATGTCGTCGGTGGTGACCGCGTCGACGATGCCGGAGAACAGGGCGGTCGCGCATTCCGCGTAGCCCGGCTGCTCCATGAGCTGCACCTCGGAGGCGAACTTCTCCTTGACGGTGGCAGCGGAGGTCGAACCGGTCACGGAGCACAGGCGCTTGCCGTTGAGGTCCTCGGGGCCGTTGATGGACGTGTCGTCCTTGCGCACGAGCAGGTCCTGACCGGCCACGAAGTAGGGTCCGGCGAAGGAGACGGCCTTCTTGCGCTCGTCGGTGATCGAGTAGGTGGCGAGGATCATGTCCACGTCGCCGTTCTGGAGCATGGCCTCGCGCTGCTTGGACGGGGCCTCCTTCCAGATGATCTCGTCCTCGGAGTAGCCGAGCTTCTTGGCGATGTACTTGGCCACGTCCACGTCGAAGCCGACGTAGGTGCCGGACTTCTTGAAACCGAGGCCCGGCTGGTCGAACTTGATGCCGATGCGGATCTTGCCCGCCTCGTCGGAGCCGCAGGCGGCCAGCGACATCGTGCAGGCGAGCGCGGCCACGACGGCGACCGCGCGGCGCGCCATCCGCTTCACTGATGGTTTGAACGTCATATGCTTGCCTTCTTGTCTTTCCCTCGGTCCGTCAGTGGGTGAGGATCTTCGACAGGAAGTCCTTGGCGCGCTCGGTCTTCGGATGCTCGAAGAACTCGTCGGGCGTGTTCTGTTCGAGGATCTGGCCGTCGGCCATGAACACGATGCGGTCCGCGGCCTTGCGCGCGAAGCCCATCTCGTGGGTGACGCACAGCATGGTCATGCCCTCGTGGGCGAGCTCGACCATGACGTCGAGCACCTCGTTGACCATCTCCGGGTCGAGCGCGGAGGTCGGCTCGTCGAACAGCATGACCTTCGGGCGCATGGCGAGCGCGCGGGCGATGGCGACGCGCTGCTGCTGGCCGCCGGAGAGCTGGGAGGGCATCTTGCCCGCCTGCGAGTCGACGCCGACGCGGGCGAGCAGGTCCATGGCGAGGCGTTCGGCCTCCTTCTTGTCCATATGGCGGACCTTGATCGGCGCGAGCGTCACGTTCTCCAGGATGGTCTTGTTGGCGAACAGGTTGAACGACTGGAACACCATGCCGACCTCGGCGCGCAGGTTGGCGAGCTCCCTGCCCTCCTGCGGCAGGGCTTTGCCGTCGATGCGGATGTCGCCGGAGTCGATGGTCTCCAGACGGTTGATGGTGCGGCACATCGTGGACTTGCCGGAGCCGGACGGGCCGACGATGACGAGCACCTCGCCCTTGTTGACGGTGAGGTTGATGTCTTTCAGGACGTGCAGATCGCCGAAGTGCTTCTCGACGTGGGTCAGCTCGACGAGCGGGTGGCCGGAGGTCTCATTGCCCGGCACGAGGGGCGCGACGGGGCGCGTTTCTTCTAGTTTCTCTGACATGGGAGGTCAGTATAACGGCACTGTGTTACCGGCAGACTACCAGCCGGACATCAATAGTTCACCATGTGAGACGCCTATCCATCATCCCGCCCCATTCCCCAGCGCCCTCTTCCCCATGGTGCGGCAACACACTTCCTCCACAACCCCGGAATCAAGCCGTTTCGCGCCACCGCACCATGGGTGATTCATCGCACCATGGGGGTTTCACCGCACCATGGGCACGCGCGTCACTGCACCGGACGCGGCTTGCCGAGGCCCGCGACGAACCGCACGCCCGGGATGTCGGCGAAGATCGAACCGTCCACCACGAGCTTGGAGGGGCGCACGCCGGAACCCAGATACAGCTTCGGGATCGACAGGATGTGCTGGTCGACGAGCAGCGGCCAGGACTCCGGCAGGCCGATCGGCGACATGCCGCCCGACTCCATGCCGGTCGCCTCGACGGCCGCCGCGATCGGCGCGAAGCTCACCTTGGACACCTCCAGCGTGTGCTTGACGACGCCGTTGAGGTCGGCGCGCGTGTCCGCCGTGACGAACGCGGCGGCGAACTGCGGCGGCGCCTTGCGCGTCTTGTGCGTGTGCACGACGACCACGTTGCCGGTGATCGAGAACGGCACCCCGTACTTCGGGCACCACAGGTCGGTATCCGACTCCTCGTCCGTGTTGATGGTCACGCCCAGGATCTTCGATTCCGGCACCCCGGCCGCGACCATCGCGTTCAGCTTGTCGAACACCGGCTTCGCCAGCAGGTCCCCGTCATGCCAGTCCAGTATCTCCAACGTCATAAGTCCCCCTTCGTCATGCGTTCGTCCGCCCAGCATAGCGGCGCCCACCACGCCGCCGCCCGGCGCGCCTATACCCGTTCCCTATAACCGGTTCCATCCGCACCCCATCCCCATGGTGCGGCGATGTCCCCATGGTGCGACAACACACTTCCTCCATAACCCCGGAATCAAGCCGTTTCACGCCACCGCACCATGGGGGTTTTACCGCACCATGGGAATGCAGGTTCCAAGGAAGCGCTCGTCGTGGGAGACGACGACCAGCGCGCCCGGGTAATCAGCCAGCAAGCGGGCCAGCGACGCCTTCGACGACAGGTCGAGATGATTCGTCGGCTCGTCCATGACGATCAATTGCGGACCGTCCGGCAACGCCAGACACACCAGAAGCTTGCGCAGTTCGCCCGGCGACGGGGATTCCCCGGCCAACAGCCGGTCCGGGTCGGCGTTGAGCCGCGCGTACGCGCCCAGCACACGGGCCCGGTCGCCGGCGGACAGCCCCTGCAAACGGCCCATCGCCGTATCGCGGTCATCGTCGGTGAGTTCCTGGGCGACAATCAGTTTCGGTACGTCGGCGGCGTGCGCGAGCATCGTGCGCAACAACGTCGACTTGCCGGTGCCGTTCGGCCCCGTCACCGCGACATGGTCGCGCGGACCGACCGAGATCGTCGGGATCGCAAGTCCTATGGCCGAAGTCTCGTCGACGGCCGGCGACAGTCGGATGCGTCCGCCGGAGACGACGGCCCGCGACAACCCGGACGAGTCGGACGAGTCGAGTCCTAGGCCGTCCTTGCTCACGCTTTCCGGCCCGGTATCGGCGGCGTCCCGTCCGTCGAACCGGACCACGCCCGAATCCAGTCGTATCAATTCGCGTCGCCGGCTCGGCGCAATGTCCATCCAGATGTCACCGTCGTAGCGTTTCGCCGCGACCGTGAGATCCGCCTCCCGCCGCCGCGCCGCAATCGCCCGGGCGTCGAGCCGCGCGTAGGCGCGGGTGACTCCGCGGTCGAGACCGGTCATCTTCGCCAATTGGCGTCTGTCCCTCGCGTCATGGTCGTGTCGGTCGATATGGCGGCCGCCGCGTTTCGCCGCCTCGACCTGCCGCACCTTGCCGAACTCCCGCGCGCGGGACGCCGCCAATCGGGCGGTCTCGCGCCGCGCCTCGGACAACGCGGCGGCGTCGGCGTCGTCGCGCGCCGCGATCGTCGCCGAGACCTGCGTCCATCCGCCCGGAACCGCGTCGACGACGGTCACGTTGCGGGAGCCGACGTGACGTCGCGAGAAGACGACGCACCGGCCGCAGGTCGCGTCGATGAGCGCCGCGTCGTGCGAGACGACGACGCCGATGCCGCGGTAGGCGCGCATCGCGTCGACGATGCGCGCCCGCGCGACGGCGTCGACATGGTTCGTCGGCTCGTCGAGTATCAGCACGTCGGGGCGTGCGGCGAGCGCGCAGGCGAGCTGCACGCGCTTCCTCTCGCCGCCGGACAGCGTGTCGTAACGGTACGGCCAGTCGTCGCCCACGCCGAGCATGTCGCGTACGGCGATCGTCTCGGGCGACCAGTCGGCGGCGAACATGTCGAGACGTTCCGGCGAGACGTCGACGCCTTGCGGGCAATGGCCGATGACGAGACGTTTCGGATTGGGCGTGACGGTTCCCCCATCGGGGATGACGGTGCCGCGCACGATGGCCATGAGTGTGGATTTGCCGATGCCGTTGTCGCCGACGACGGCGGTCCAGCCGCGCGGGAACGATACGTCGACGTCGGCGAACAACGGCTCCGGAGCGTCCGGATAGGTGAAGGTGATATTGGTGAGAGTGAGGATGGAGGGTTGCATGGGTCGCGCCTTTCACGTCGGGCGTGCCGCTTGGGATGCGATGTCGATGACGGCGTGGGACCGGATACGGCCAACGGGCCCGGCGCATATCGTCGCCTGCGATCGGCCACGCCCGGACGGGCGGAAGCCTGAGCCCATTGACGGATGACGCGCGGCGGCACGCTTCGACGCGTGGTCCCGCTGGAGTACCGTCATCCTTCACAGGCGCAACTTGGCTGGTTTCCTTTCGTTCGGTTCCTCTGGCATATCGAAGAACCCGTATTCACGATGCCGTTCGTACATTAGGACGAAACGACGACTTCGCCGATTGTGGACAATCCGACGGGACACGCCGTAGCGGCATCCGGAATCGACCGGGTTATCCACATCGCCCGGAATCATGTCCCTCCCGATCCGGCTTCGGTTATCATGCCCGGATGAACACATACGGCTATGACGAAGCGCCCATGGACGGCGAGGTCCACGATTACGTGAGACGCCGCCTGAACGAACAGGCGGCGGCAAAGGCGCAGGCGTGCCTGGGGCTGCTGCCGCGGGTGAGGACGGAGCGCACGACCTGCTTCGCCTTGGACACGGCGTTGACGCTGTACGCCGTCGAAACGCCACGATGCGGCGGACTGCCACGATGTGATTTCCGCGTCGTCGTGCGCGACCGTGTGGCACGATCGTCCCTCGACGGCGTCGATTTCCGCACCTGGAACCAGCCGTTCGCCACGTATACGTTCCCCAACGGATTGGTATGCGTGCATCCCATCGATACGTGGATCCAATACGCCCGATATCTGGATCTCACCGAGATGGTGGTGCTCGGCGAAGCGATCGTCCGACGATTCGGGTACGCGTTCGATGATCTCGCCAATCGGCTTACGGCGTTTCGCCGCATCGCCGGCCGGGCGCGATGCGACGCGGCCCGACCGCTCATGCGACCGTCCGACTCCGTGCAGGAGACCCGTTCGCGGCTCGCGCTGCTGCGGTATGGCCTGCCGATGCCGGTCATGCATCATGCCGTCGCGGCTCCCGGTGGAACGACCCGGTACGTCGTTGACATGGCGTACCCGGAGCGCCGTGTCGCCATCGAATACGACGGCGACCATCATCGCCGGTTCCGCAGCCAATACGTCCGGGACCAGCGCAAACGCCGGGAGCTGCGCGCGATGGGGTGGACGGTCATCGAGACGTTCGCCGACGACATACGTGACGCCGACGGACGATGTGACTTCGCGCGACGTGTGGCGGACGCGGCCGGCATGCCGTTCACGGCGATGCCGAGCCGCGCGCATCGCGCGCTCGCAGACCCGTCCCTCCGTCCCAACGCGCGCCGCGGCGAATACCATCGACGCGCCTTGGCGCGCGAGGCGTCCATGCACCGCCCCATGGTGCGGTGACCTTCCCATGGTGCGGCAACACACTTTCTCCACAACCGCGAAATCAAGCCGTTTTGCGACACCGCACCATGGGGGTTTTACCGCACCATGGGAACGGGTGGGTTTGAAAAAGGGTGAGCCCCCTGATGGGGGCTCACCCTTGGATGGGGACGATCAGTCCTCGTCCTCTTCCGGGTCGTAGTCGACGCCGGTCTCGGCACGCTGCTCGGCCGAGATCGGGGCCGGGGCACCGGTCAGCGGGTCGCGGCCGCCGCCCGCCTTCGGGAAGGCGATGACGTCGCGGATGGTGTCGGCGCCGGCGAGGATCGACACGGTGCGGTCCCAGCCGAGGGCGATGCCCGCATGCGGCGGGGCGCCGTACTTGAACGCCTCGAGCAGGAAGCCGAACTTCTCGGCCGCCTCCTCGGAGGAGATGCCGAGGACGTTGAGCACGCGGTCCTGGATGTCGTCGCGGTGGATACGCACCGAACCGCCGCCCATCTCCTCGCCGTTGCAGACGATGTCGTAGGAGTCGGACATGGCGTGCTCCGGATCCTGGTCGAACTTGTCGATCCAGTCCTTGGACGGCATCGTGAACGGGTGGTGCATGGAGGTCCACTTGGAGTGGCCGACCGCCACGTCGTCGTCGTCCGGATCGTCGGTCGGCTTGAACAGCGGGAAGTCGACGACCCACGTGAACGCGAACTTCTTCGGGTCCAGGAGTCCCGCGCGGGAGGCGAGCTCGACGCGCACGGCGCCCAGCAGCAGCTGGGAGGACTCGCGGGAGCCGGCGGCGAAGAACACGGCGTCGCCCGGCTCGGCGCCCACGGCCTGCATCAGGCCATTGCGCTCCGCTTCGGACAGGTTCTTGGCGACGGGTCCCTTGAGCTCGCCGTCCTCGGTGAAGGACACGTAGGCGAGGCCCTTGGCGCCGCGCTGCTTGGCCCACTCCTGCCACGCGTCGAACTGGCGACGCGGCGTGGAGGCGCCGCCCTTGAACAGGACCGCGCCCACATAGGGGGCCTGGAACACGCGGAACGGCGTGTCCTTGAAGTATTCGGTGAGCTCGATGAGCGGGTTGCCGAAGCGCAGGTCCGGCTTGTCGGAGCCGTACTTGTCCATGGCGTCCTGCCAGGTGATGCGCGGCAGCGGCAGCTGCACCTCGTAGCCGGCGGTCTTCCAGATGGCGGCGATGACCTTCTCGGCCATGGCCATGACGTCCTCCTGGTCGACGTACGCCATCTCCATGTCGAGCTGCGTGAACTCGGGCTGGCGGTCGGCGCGGAAGTCCTCGTCGCGGTAGCAGCGGGCCAGCTGGTAGTAGCGCTCGACGCCGGAGACCATGAGCAGCTGCTTGAGCAGCTGCGGGGACTGCGGCAGCGCGTACCAGGAGCCGGGCACGAGGCGGGCCGGCACGACGAAGTCGCGGGCGCCCTCCGGGGTGGACTTGATGAACGTCGGGGTCTCGACCTCGGTGAAGTCCATGTCCTCCAGGGCGTGGCGGGCGGCCTTGGCCATGTCGGAGCGCAGCTTGAGGTTGTGCTGCATGGACGGGCGGCGCAGGTCGAGGTAGCGGTACTTCAGGCGCACATCCTCGCCGGGCAGCTTGTTCTCGGACTCGTTCTCGAGCGCGGTGGACACCTGGAACGGCAGGGCGTCGGACTTGGCGAGCACCTCGATGGTCTCGGCGACGACCTCGATCTTGCCGGTGGCGAGATGCTCGTTCTCGTTGCCCTCCGGGCGCAGGCGGACCTCGCCGACGACCTGGATGACGAATTCGCTGCGCAGCGGGCGGGCCATGTCCTCGTCGTAGATGACGACCTGCACGAGGCCGGTCGCATCGCGCAGATCGATGAAGGCGACGCCGCCGTGGTCGCGGCGACGGTCGACCCAACCGGCGAGGGTGACCTTCTGACCGACCAGCGCCTCGGTGACTTCGGTGGCATGGTGTGTTCTGTAAGCCGTCTGGCTCATGCTTCCTCTTTCAGTTCTTGACGTGTCCCGACACGCCGTCCGACACGACGCGGGGACGGCGGTTCTCAGTCGATGACTACGGTTTGCCGGGCACTAACAGTATCCGGCTCCCATGACGTGGCGTCGGCCGGGTTCTGGTCGCCGGAGACGATGTTCTTCACCTCGTCGCCCGCGCCCTCCTGGCCGGGGAACCACACGTACGGGATGCCGAGCTTGTCGGCGTACTTGATCTGCTTGCCGAGCTTGGCCGCGGTGGGCGCCACGTCGGCGGCGATGCCGCGCGAGCGCAGCGTGTTCGCGATCGCGTTCGACGCGGCGCGGTCCTCCTCGTTCCATACGGCGACAAGCACGCTGGCCGGCGAGACGCGGCTCGCGTGCGCGCCGGCGGTGTGCAGCATGTAGCTGACGAGACGGCTCAGGCCGATGGACAGGCCCACGCCCGGGTACTTGCGGCTGCCCTGCGAGGCGAGGTTGTCGTAGCGGCCGCCCGAGCAGATCGAGCCGAGCGACGCGGCGCCGTCGAGGAACGTCTCGTAGACGGAGCCGGTGTAGTAGTCGAGTCCGCGCGCGATCTTGAGGTCGGCGATCACGGAGCCGGGGCGGATGGCCGCGGCCTGGTCGACGATCATCGCGAGCGTGTCGAGGCCCTGCTTGGCGAGCGCGTACGCCTCGGAATCGGCCGCGATGCCATGGGCCGCGCACAGCGCGTCGAACTTCGACGCGAGCTCGGCGCCGTCGGCGGCGGTCAGCTCGGCGAGTTCGAGGCAGGCGCGCGCCTGCGCCTCGGACGCGCCGCACTCCTCGACGAGGAGCTTCGCGACCTCGTCGGCGCCGATCTTGTCGAGCTTGTCGATCTCGCGCAGCACGCCTTCGATGTCGGTCAGGCCGAGCCCGCGGTAGAAGCCCTCGGACAGCTTGCGGTTGTTCGCGTGCACGGTCGCCTTCGGCAGGCCGAACGCGCGCAGGCGTTCGAGCGCCGAGACCATGACGAGCGGCAGCTCCACCTCGTAGTGGTCGGGCAGGTCGCCCTGTCCGATCACGTCGATGTCGGCCTGGACGAATTCGCGGTAGCGGCCCTCCTGGGGACGTTCGCCGCGCCAGACCTTCTGGATCTGCCACCGCTTGAACGGGAAGGCGAGCTGGCCGGAATGCTCGACCACGTACCGGCTCAGCGGCACGGTGAGGTCGAAGTGCAGGCCGAGCCGTTCCTCGATCGGGGTGTCGGACTCGCGACCGACCTCCTGCAGACGGGACAGCAGGTAGATCTCCTTGCTGGTCTCGCCTTTCTTCAGCAGGGACGCTCCGGTCTCCACGGCACGGGTCTCGATGCCGAGGAAGCCGTTGAGCTCGAAAACCTCACGGAGCGTGTCGATGACACGCTGCTCCACAACGCGTTCAGAGGGGAGCCACTCTGGAAATCCTGAAATTGATGCGCCTTTAGCCACGGAATCAATATAATAGGTGAGGGTTGCGTCAAACATCGCCATATTCCCATGGGGGTCCGAGCGGATTCCCCGGGTATCGCGATGCGGGATGCACGCCGCACATACTTCCAAGCTGTAAGGAGCTGGCCATGGCCGACGAGAACGTCACCGAAACCGAGAACACCACCGAGCCCACCGAGCAGGCGACGCAGCCCGCGGTGGAACAGACCGCGCCCGCGGCAGCTCCGAAACCCTCGGCGATGCCGAAGCCGCACGCGCCGTCCCCGGCCGCGTTCGCCCACAAGCCCGCCGCCGCGCGCCCCGCCGCGTCGGCCGCCAAGAGCGGCCACGCCGAGGCCGCGATCCACGAGGCCGAGGCGTTCGGCCGCGTCGCCGACGACGGCACCGTGTACGTCAGGGAGGGCGAGACCGAGCGCGAGGTCGGCCAGTTCCCGGACGTGTCCAAGGAGGAGGCGCTGGCCCTGTACGCCCGCCGCTTCCTGGACCTCAAGGCGAAGCTCGACGCGCTGGCGGGCCGCCTCAAGTCCCGCAACGTCAAGCCGCGCGAGATCGACGAGTCCCTGAAGATGCTCGCCGAGGAGACCGCCTCGCCGGCCGTCGTCGGCGACATCGCCGCCCTGAAGGCCCAGTACGAGGAGCTGAAGGCCGCCGGCGAGGCGAAGAAGGCGCAGATCGCCGAGGCGCGCAAGGCCGCGATGGCGAAGGCCATCGAAGGCCGTACCGCCATCGTCGTGAAGGCCGAGGAGCTGGCCGCGTCGCTCGGCGACAACACGAACTGGCGTTCCACGGCGGACAAGTTCCGCGCCCTGTTCGACGAGTGGCAGGAGCACCAGCGCAACAACGTGCGCATCGACAAGAAGGACGCCGACGAGCTGTGGAAGCGCTTCTCCGCCGCCCGCACCACGTTCAACCAGGCGCGCCGCAAGTGGGCGCAGGCCCGCGACGTGGAGCGCAAGGAGGCCCGCGACGCCAAGGAGGCGATCATCGCCGAGGCGAACGAGCTCAAGGACTCCACCGCGTGGGGCGAGACCTCCCGCAAGTTCAACGAGCTGATGGACCGCTGGAAGAAGGCGGGCCGCGCCGGCCGCAACGAGGACGACGCCCTGTGGGCGCAGTTCCGCGAGGCCGCCGACACCTTCTTCAACGCGCGTCAGGCCGACCGCGACCAGATCTCCTCCTCGGAGAAGGAGAACCTGGCCGCCAAGGAGGCGCTGCTCGTCAAGGCGGAGGCGCTCGTGCCGGTCGCCGACGAGAAGGCCGCCAAGCACGCCCGCCAGGAGCTCGCGAAGATTCAGGAGGAGTGGGACCAGATCGGCTACGTGCCGCGTGACGACATGCGCCGCATCGAGGGCCGCCTGGACGCGGTCGACAAGCAGATCAAGGCCGTCGAGGACGCCGCCTGGAAGCAGTCCGATCCGGAGGCCGACGCCCGCAAGTCCAGCTTCGAGGAGCAGCTCAACGCCCAGCTCGCCGAGCTCGACGAGAAGATCGCCGCCGAGTCCGACCCGAAGAAGAAGGCGAAGCTCGAGGCCGAGAAGGCCACGAAGGAGCAGTGGCTCAACGCGGTGAAGTGATGCCGCGCGCCGCGTAGCGCGGTCCACGCCACGTGTAAAAAAAGGCCCGTCGTGAAGGAATTCACGACGGGCCTTTTCGTATGAGTCTCTCCCCAGTCGGCTTCGCCGCCGTCCCTACACGAGCACGGTGCCGGTGACGGGCAGCGGGATGCGCACATCCGGGTGACGGCCGAGATAGTCGGCGAGCGCCTCGCCGTACCCCATGTCGAGCTCGTGGTAGCTGCTGCCGGCGCGGAACGCGGTGTACCGGTCGCCGCCCTGGAGGAGGAACGAGTTGGATGCGGCGATGACGAGGTCGTCGTCGCCGATCTCGCGCCCGTCGACCGTGAGTCCCACGATCGACGCGCCGCCCGCGTCGTCCGCGCTCTCCCCCGGCACGTCGGGCGCCTGCCCGCCGGTCACGTACCGGTACCGCACGTTGCCGGACACGCCGAGACGCGAGATGACGGTGCGGCCGCCGTGTTCGCGCCATTGCTGGGCGAGCACGGCCTTGAGCTCGCGTCCGGTGAGCGTGGTCTTCGCGACCTTGAACTGGAGCGCCATCATGCTGTCGACCTCGCGCAGGGTGATCTTCCCGTCGCCGTTCTGGTCGAGGTTCGCGGTCCTCAGACTTCCCTCGTTGGAGAATCCGACGACGGGTATCCGGTCGCCGGCGTACAAATCGCGGCGCACGGCCTCGCGTTCGGCGTCGGCGACGAGCACGCCGAGCGCGCTTTCCGTGCCGGGCGACGGCACCTTGCCGAAGTAGGCGTCGCGCGCGATGGTGCCGACGACACGCCCGCCGACACGCCGCGCGCCCGCCGCGGCCTTCCGCCAGATGGCGGCGGCGCGGCGCACGCGCGCGTCGGTCTCGCCGGCCGACCGCCACGCGGCCTGTTTCGCATGGGCGACGCCGTCGGTGCCGTCCGCGCCGTCGAGCGCGTAGACGCCGGCGACGTCGGTCGGCGTCATGCCGTTGCCGGGGTCGACGTCACGCACGGCGACGTGCGACGTGCGTCCGGAGCCGGTGATGACGAGATCCTGCACGGCCATGTCGCGCCCGAAGCTGCCCGCTTCGATGATGGGGGCGCCGGCGGCGGTCGTCATGCGTTTGACGGCGTGGCTGTGACCGGCGTAGACGAGGTCGACGTTATGGTCGAGCGCCGCCGCGCCGGTTCCGGCGGCGGCGGACGCGTCGGCGTGGATGAGCGCGACGACGGCGTCGGCTTCGCCGTTCGCCTCGTCGCCGTCGCTGAGCTGGTCGGCGACGCGGTTGACGGCGTGGACTGCGGTCTCGTCGAGGTCGGCGTCGCGGGTGATCTGCGGCGTGGCGACGGCGCCGAGTGCGTCGGTGAGCGCGCCGACGAACGCGACGCGTTTGCCGTTGACCGTGCGGATCGTGTAGTCCTTGACGTGGCTCAGCAGGCCGTCGGGCGTCTTGTTCGCGGCGGACACGTTGGCACTCAGCCAGTCGATGCCGTTGGCGGGCGCGGCGACGCGGTCGTTGAAGTCGGCGACGCCGCGGTCGAACTCGTGGTTGCCGACGGCGGAGATGGTCAGTCCCCACGCCTTGGCCATGTCGAGCGTGGGCTGGTCCTTCTCGTACGCGGATTCGTAGGGGCTGCCGCCGACGAGGTCGCCGGCGGAGACGGGCACCGTGTTCCCCGGGTTGTGCGCGTCGGCGAGCGCGAATCCGGCGGCGTTCGCCTCGCCGCGTTCGATGTGCCCGTGGAAGTCGGTGATGTCGGCGATGGTGACGGTGCGTTCGCCCGTGGCCGCGTCCGCGCCGGAGAAGGGAACGGTTCCCGGGTTCGACGCGGACGCGTGCGGGGCCGCGAGCGCCGCGACGAGAAGGAACGTGATACCTGCGATGGCGACCCACGGTCGCCTGCCGGCCTTCGTGCGCCGGCCTGACTGCATCCTGCTCACGATTGCAAGGTATGCCGCGTGGTTGAACGGCGTTCCCGCGCATGCCGTCGCGCAGGTGAATTCTCAGTGGCTTCTGAGTGGGGGCCGGAGGTCCCGTCCGACACGCGTCCACTATGCGGCGGGAGGCCCAAACGCACATCGGTGCTGTTACACTATCCCTACCGTGAACGCTACAGACGCAACGGCATCCACGGCGACCGAGCCGCAGGAGCAATCGAAGAAGACCCACATCCGCACCGTCGCCGACCTGTTCGTCGAATGTCTCGTCAACGAGGGCGTGGAGACCATGTACGGCATCCCCGGCGAGGAGAACATCCCGCTCATGGAGGCCATCGAGCGTGACGGGCGCATCCGCTTCGTCCTGACCCGTCACGAGCAGGGCGCCGGTTTCATGGCCGCCACACAGGGCCACCTGACCGGCAAGCCGGGCGTGTGCCTGGCGACGCTCGGCCCGGGCGCGCTGAACCTCACGCTGCCGGTCGCGCAGGCGAACGCGAGCACGACGCCGCTGGTTGCGATCTGCGCGCAGGGCAACGTGACCCGTCTGTATAAGGAGTCGCATCAGATCGTCGACCTGGTGAGCGTGTTCCGTCCGCTCACCCAGTGGACGTCGATGGTGATGGAGCCCGCCTCGGTGCCGGAGATGGTGCGCAAGGCGTTCTCGATCGCCCAGCGCAACCGTCCGGGCGCCACCTGCCTGATTCTGCCGGAGGACGTGGCCGAGATGCCGGCGCCCGAAGGCGCGCATCCGCTGCCGCTGCCGAACCCGATGAGCTTCGCGCCCACGCCGGACACGATCGAACGCGCGGTGAGCATCATCCGCGGCGCGAAGCATCCGATCATCCTCGCCGGCAACGGCGTGGCGCGCGGCCACGCGGAGAACCGTCTACTCGCCCTGGCCGAGCAGCTCAACGTGCCGGTGGCGACCACGTTCGAAGGCAAGGGCGTGATCTCCGACCGCATCCCGCTGGCGCTCGGCGTGGTCGGCTTCATGCGCCACGACTACGAGAACTTCGCGTTCGACGAGGCGGACCTCATCATCGCGGTCGGCTTCTCGATCCAGCAGTTCGATCCGAAGAAGATCAACCCGAACGACGACAAGACGATCATCCACATCAACACGTTCATCGAGGACACGGACGCGCATTACTCGACGGCCCTGAACATCATGGGCAACATCGACGCGACCCTGTCCGCGCTGGTCGACGCGCTGGCACGCCAGCATGTGACGTTCGGCGTGTCCCATCCGAAGATCCACGAGCTGCTGACGGACGAGTACGAGTCGTACGCGCAGGATGACTCGTTCCCGCTCAAGCCGCAGCGCATCGTCGCCGACACGCGCCGCGCGATGGAAACCGACACGGACATCGCGCTCGTCGACACGGGCGCGTTGAAGATGTGGATGGCGCGCCTCTACCCCACGTACTATTCGAACACGTGCGTGATCGACAATTCGCTGTCGACGATGGCGTGGACGTTGCCCGGCGCGGTCGCCGCCTCGCTGGAGAACCCGGGCCGTCCGGTGCTCGCGGTGATGGGCGACGGCTCGTTCATGATGAACGTGCAGGAGATCGAGACGGCGGTGCGCGTGGGCGCGCGCATCGTGATCCTCGTGTGGGTGGACGAGGCGTACGGCCTCATCAAATGGAAGATGGACCTGCATGACGGCAGCCACGAGTACGTGGACTTCAACAATCCGGACGTGGTGGCGCTCGGCATGAGCTTCGGCGCGAAGGGCCATCTCATCGAATCGGCGGACGAGCTGTACCCGACGCTGCGCGCCGCGCTGCGCTCCGGCTCGGGCATCGACATCATCGCCTGCCCGGTCGACTATTCGGAGAACATGAAGCTCATCGACAAGCTCGGCGAGGTCGACTTCAGCGCCTGACCGCCTTCCGGCCGCCGATGCATGACCATGCATGACATACGACGAAGGGCTTCGGTTCCAGCTGGAACCGAAGCCCTTTCACGTTGCTACGGACGGAGCGTCACTCCGCGTCGCCGGAGGCGTCGCCCGCGACCGGGGCCGCGTCGGCGCCGACCAACTCGGGCTCACCGCCTTCGCCGGACCCGCCTTCCGCGTCGGTCTTCGGCTCCTCGAAGTCCTCGCCCTTGAACGTGAACTCGCCGAGGATGCCTTCGCCCTCCGCGTCGACGACCACGCGCTGGCCGTCCTTGAGCTCGCCCATGAGGATCTTCTCGGAGATCGCGTCCTCGATGTCGCGCTGGATCACGCGGCGCAGCGGACGGGCGCCGAGCAGCGGGTCGAAGCCCTTCTGCGCGAGCAGGTCCTTCGCGGCGTCGGTGAGTTCGAGCGACATGTGGCGGTCGAACAGGCGGTCGTTGAGCTGCTTGACGTCGAGGTCGACGATCTGGCGCACCTGCGGCTCGGTGAGCTGCTTGAACACGATGATGTCGTCCAGGCGGTTGAGGAACTCGGGGCGGAACTGCTGCTTGAGTTCGGCGCTCACCTGCTCCTTCATGCGCTGGTAGCTGGACTCGGTGTTCGAGCCCAGGTTGAAGCCCGTGTTGGCGGCCTTCGCGATGTCGCGCGTGCCCAGGTTGGTGGTCAGGATGATGATCGTGTTCTTGAAGTCCACCTTGCGGCCCTGGCCGTCGGTCAGATGGCCGTCGTCGAGCACCTGCAGCAGCGTGTTGAAGATGTCCGGGTGGGCCTTCTCGATCTCGTCGAACAGCACGACGGAGAACGGCTTGCGGCGCACCTTCTCGGTGAGCTCGCCGCCCTCCTCGTAGCCGACGTACCCCGGGGGCGCGCCGAACAGGCGCGAGGCGGCGTACTTCTCGGAGAACTCGGACATGTCGACGCGGATGAGCGCGTCCTCGTCGTCGAACAGGAACTCGGCAAGCGTCTTGGCCAGCTCGGTCTTGCCGACGCCGGTGGGGCCGGCGAAGATGAACGAGCCGGACGGGCGCTTCGGGTCCTTGAGACCGACGCGCGTGCGGCGGATGGAACGGGACAGCGCGGAGACCGCCTCGTCCTGGCCGATGATGCGCTTGTGCAGCTCCTTCTCCATGTTGAGGAGCTTCTTGGACTCGGCCTGCGTGAGCTTGAACACGGGGATGCCGGTGGTGGAGGAGATGACCTCGGCGATCACGTCCTCGTCCACGACCATCTTCACGTCGGACTCGCCCTCGTGCCAGGCCTTCTGCTTCTCCTTGAGCTCGGCCTGCATCTTCTCGAGGTCGTCCCTCAGGGAGGCGGCCTTCTCGAAGTCCTGGTCCTTGACGGCCTGCTCCTTCTCGGCGGAGAGCTTCGCGACCTTCTGGTCGAGCTCCTTCAGCTCCGGCGGCGTGGTCAGGCGCTTGATGCGCAGGCGCGCGCCGGCCTCGTCGATCAGGTCGATGGCCTTGTCGGGCAGGTTGCGGTCCTGGATGTAGCGGGCCGACAGCTCGGCGGCGGACTGGAGCGCGCCGTCGGTGATGGTCACCTTGTGGTGGTTCTCGTAGCGCGAGCGCAGGCCCTTCAGGATCTCGATGGTCTCGGCGATCGTCGGCTCGTGCACCTGGATCGGCTGGAAGCGGCGTTCGAGGGCCGCGTCCTTCTCGATGTACTTGCGGTACTCGTCGGTCGTGGTCGCGCCGATGGTCTGCAGTTCGCCGCGCGCGAGCATCGGCTTGAGCATGTCGGACGCGCCGAGCGCGCCGTCGGCCGAACCGGCGCCGACGATCGTGTGGATCTCGTCGATGAACAGCACGATGTCGCCGCGGGTCTTGATCTCCTTGAGCACCTTCTTGAGACGCTCCTCGAAGTCGCCGCGGTAGCGCGAGCCGGCCACCATCGAGCCGAGGTCCAGCGAGTAGACCTGCTTGCCCTTGAGGGTCTCCGGCACGTCGCCTTCCTGGATCTTCTGCGCCAGGCCCTCGACGACGGCGGTCTTGCCGACGCCGGGCTCGCCGATCAGCACCGGGTTGTTCTTGGTGCGGCGGGAGAGCACGACCATGACGCGCTCGATTTCCTTGGAGCGGCCGATGACCGGGTCGAGCTTGCCCTCGGCGGCCTCGGCCGTGAGGTTGCGGCCGAACTGGTCGAGGATCGCCGAACCGGACTTGTTGGCCTTGTCGGCCACGCCGCCGGCGTTCGCCAGATCGCCCTTGCCCTTGCCGTCGCCGGAGTTGCCGCGGATCATGTCGATGGTGGTGGAGCGCAGCTCCCCCAGGTCGACGTCCATCTTGATGAGCACCTGCGTGCCCACGCCTTCGCCCTCGCGGATGAGACCCAGCAGGATGTGCTCGGTGCCGATGTAGCTGTGGCCGAGCTGCAGCGCCTCGCGCAGGCTCAGTTCGAGCACCTGCTTGGCGTGCGTGGTGAAGGGTATGTGGCCGTTGGACGTCGCGTTGCCCTTGCCGATCATCTCCTCGACCTGCTTGCGGGTGGCGTCGAGCTCCACGCCCTTCGCGGCGAGCGCCTTGGCGGCCACGCCCTCACCTTCGCGGATCAGTCCGAGCAGGAGGTGTTCGGTGCCGATGTAGTTGTGCTGGAGGGAGCGTGCCTCCTCCTGCGCCAACACGATCACGCGCCGCGCACGGTCTGTGAACCGTTCGAACATTATTGTCCTTCCTCAATTGACACTGCCCCTCACTTTAGCGATTCGCGGTGACGTTTGCCCCGTTCCGTCCCGTATTTCCGCTCAGGACGTATGGAAGGCGATATGCTGGGACTTGGTGGATGTCCTTTACGTGATGACCAAGGGAGGTTCATGATGACCACATTCGATTTCCCGTATGATTCGACGGCCGACATCGTCGTCGGCGTGGATGGTTCCGACGAGTCGTTCGCGGCGCTCAAATGGGCGCTGCGCGAGGCGTCCCTGACCGGGCAGCGCGTGAACGCGGTGTTCGGCTGGACGCATTCGTGGGACATGGGCGCCGAGCCGGACAGCGAGGAGGCGTGGGCGAAGGTGCGCCGCGACATCGCCGCCCAGCTGCACGAATGGGTGGACGAGGCGTGCGCCGGCATCGACTTCGATCCCGAGCGTCTCAAGCTCACGTCGGTGAAGGCGTCCGGCACGACGGCGCTGCTCCAGATCGGCCGCGACGCGCAGCAGATCGTCGTGGGGCGCCGTTCGCTGGGCCGTGTGGCCCGCTGGTTCATGGGGTCGCTGTCCGCGTCGCTCGCGGAGGCGGCCGAGGTGCCGGTCACGGTGGTGCGCGTCGCCGGCGGCGAGGACGAGTCGGTGACCGACGACATCGCGAACGCCCTCTCCCCCGTCAAGGAGACCGTGCACTACGTGCCGAGCGAGGGCGTGGTCGAGGAGTCCCGCCGCCCGGTGGTCGTCGGCGTGGACGGTTCGGACACGTCGCGCCGCGCGCTCGCGTTCGCGATTCGCGAGGCGCAGGTGCATGACGCGCCGCTGCACGTGCTGTTCTGCTGGCAGTTGAAGGATCTGGGCGTGGTACCCGGCTACGAGCGCGCGGTCGCGCCGATCGAGGTGGGCCAGCGTCGCGCCGAGGAGCTGCTCGCCGGCCTGCTGGCCGACACCCCCGTCCCCGAGGGGGTGGAGGTCGAGTCGCACGCCTTCCACATCACCGCGTCGAAGGGTCTGGTGGCCGCGTCCCGGTACGCGAGCCATCTGGTGGTCGGTTCGCGCGGCCTGAGCGGCCTGGACGCGCACTTCCTCGGCTCGGTGTCGCGTCAGATCGTGAACTTCGCCGAGTGCACGGTCACCGTGGTCCACTGACGACCGGTCGTGGGCGTACCCCGCGGTGCGGCCGTGCCGCGGGATACGACGAGGGGCGGGAAGCGATGCGTTCGCTTCCCGCCCCTCGTGCGTGATGCGCGTGTGGCGCGTGGCGCGTCACCGCGCGTCGTCGGCGTCGCCGTGTTCGGCTTCGTCCTCCGCGGTGTCCGCGTCCTGCCCGGACGCGTCGTCCGGTTCGGCGGATTCCTCCGTCGCGGATTCCGTGGTCCCGTCCGTGGCGTCGGCTTCGGTCTCGTCCAAGCCATCACCGTCGTCTCCGGCCTCGTCGGCGTCGTTCTCGTCGATGCCGTCACCGTCGGTGCCGAGTTCGACGACCGCCTCGAGCTCCGGCGCGTCGGCCTCGACCGTGTTCTCCTCGATCTCGGGGGCGTCCGCGTCGATCTCGGTGTTCTCCTCGATGTCCTGTTCGGTGGCCTCGGCGGTCTCGTCGTCCGCCGCGATCGAGTCGACGGCGGACCCGTCCGCGGCGGCATCCGGCTCCGCGGCCCCGGCCGAATCCGGATGACCGGCGTCCGCGTCGTCCTCCTCCTGTTCGAGGATTTCGACCTGGGCGCGCTCCTCGCGCGGCTTCTGCGCGATGATGTCGATGTGCAGGTCGTCGAAGGCGGGCTTCGACTGCACCCACAGACGGCTCGGCTCCGGCGGGTCGATCTCCGAATGTTCGCCGCAGCCGTGGTCGAGGGAGACGACGCGGCCGTCGTCCGGGCTCCACTTGTTCGCGCATACGCCGAACAGCAGGTTCAGTTCGCCCTTCAGCGGGACGAAGAAGCCGCATGTCGAGCACAGGTGGCCGGACGCGGTCTTCGTGGACATGGCCTTCGGGCCGCGCGGGCCCTCGTACCAGCGTTTCGCGGTCTGCGCCCGGCCGAGCGGGGAGAGCACGTGGCGACGCGACAGGTCGAACTCCTCGACCGCCTCGTCCACGTCCTCGCGCGAGTCGTCCGCGCCGGTCTCACCGGTCCCGGAGCCGTCGGCGGCATCGGTCCGCGCGGATCCGGACGCGGCATCCGCATCATCGCCGGCCGTATCGTCGCCGGCCGCGCCGGTCTCGGCGGCATCCGCCGCGGTCGCTTCGGCGTCGTCCTTCACGGGTTCGGTCCTGCGGAAGCCGTCCTCGAGACGAGGATCGTCCGGATCGGTGCCGATCGAATCGGTGGGGGCCAGATCGGTCGGTTCCAGACGGTCCTTCCACGGGATCCACGGCGGCGGCATCAGCGCGTCGTCGGTGGGGATCAGCGAGGATTCGTTGACCGTCCACCGGTCCAGCTCCTCGTCGTGGTACAGCGTGACCGACCACTGCCATCCCTCATAGCCTTTGACGTGCGCGGCGACGCGGAAATCGGTCACGCCGTCGCCCAGATCGTGCGTCTCAACGACGTCGCCGACCTGCTCGGGCTCCTCGGCGACGGCGATCGCGACGGACCGCGCCAGCTCGCGCGGGTCGATGCGCGGCGCGGCGGGCGTGTCCTGCGGCGTCGCGTCCTGTTCGGGGGTCTGCGTGGTATCGGTCATGGAACGGTCTCAGTCCTCCACATCGAAATTATCGGCCACGGCGCGCAGCAGCGTGGCGAGTTTGCGGCTTTCCGCCGCGGAGGGATAACGGTGCCGGCGCAGCGTGTTGCCGGCGGCGTCGAGCATCTTGATGAGGTCCTCGCAGATGGCGGCCATGTCGTCCGGCTTCGGACGGGTGGCCTTCACGAGCGACGGCGTCGAGGCGATCGGGGTCACGCCCATCGCCTGGGGACCCTTGCGTCCTTCGACGACGGAATACTCGACCTTCGCGCCCTTGCGCAGCGTGGTGGCTCCGGTGGGCAGCGCGGCCGCGGGCAGGAACACGTCCCCGCCTTCATCACTGGTGATGAAGCCATACCCCTTGGCGGCATCGAACCAACGAACTCGACCGGTGGGCATCGTACACTCTCGCTTTCCTTGTCTCCAATCGTTAAGCCGATTCATTCTACCGCACTCCCCCGCCACACGCTCTCGGCGTAGGGCGGGGAGGGAGCGCGGCGGAACGGTCAACGGGAGAACCAGGAGCCGCGCTTCGCCTTGGCCGGCCTGTCCTTGGACTTCGATCCTCGCGGGGCCTTCCCCGCGGCCGCGCCGTCCGGATCCGCGGCCACGGGACCCGCGCCGGCGGCCGTGACCGGACCCACCGGCAGGACGATGGTGAACGTGAGGCCGCCGCCTTCGGTGGGCGTGGCGCAGATGAGCCCACGATGCGCCTTGACGACGGACTGCGCGATGGCGAGGCCGAGGCCGGTGCCGCCCTTCTCGCGGGCGCGGGACGGATCGGCGGTGTAGAACCGTTCGAAGATCTGCGCGCGCGACTCCTCGGGCACGCCGGGGCCGTGGTCCTCGAACCGCAGCACCGCGTAGTTCGTGCCGGTGTGCATCGAACGTCCCACTTCGACCGCGTCGAGGAAGCGGCGCATCGACTCGTCCGTCGAGGGCAGCATGGCGAGTGCGTCCGGCGTGATCGAGGCGGGCATGACGCCGAGTCCGACGCGCGCCGGCGAGTCGGCCGGCGTGTAGCGGTGGATGTTGCCGACGATGTTCGTCACCACCTGGCGCAGACGCGAGGCGTCGCCGGTGAGCGTGACCGGCGTCATGTCGCCGGCCTCAATGGCGAGCGCGGACGGATGGTCCAGATCGGCGGCGGGCGTGTACGCGACGGAGCCGCGCGTCACCTCGCGTTCGGGGTCGAGCGCGTGCAGGTCGTCGAGCGCGTCGGCGACCACGCCGGTGAGCGAGACGGTCTGCGTCATGTCGATGCCGCGCCCCTCGTCGAGGCGGGCGAGGGAGAGCAGGTCCTCGACGAGCACGGTCATGCGCTGGCTGGATTTCTCGATGTGGGCGATGGATTCGTCGGCGCGTTCCAGCGCGCCCGGCATGCCGCGCTGCATCGTGTACAGCTCGGCGTAGCCGTGGATGGCGGCGAGCGGGGTCCTGAGCTCATGGCTGGCGTCGGAGACGAAGCGTTTCATCTTCGCCGTCGTCTGCTCCTGTTCGTGGAAGCTTTTCTCGATGCGCGCGAGCATCGTGTTGAGCGAGACGGCGAGCGAGCCGAGCTCCGTGTTCTCGGGCGCCCATGGCACGCGCTGGGTGAGGTCTCCGGCGGCGATCTTCGCGGCGGTCTTCTCGATGCGCTTGAGCGGATCGAGCGTGCGCTGGATGATGAGCGCGGCGAGCGAGCCGCCGAGCAGCACGATGGCGATGCCGACGATCGCGCAGTATTTGGTGAGCGTGTCGATGATGTCGATCTGATCGGACAGCGACAGTCCGATGAACACGATGCCCCGGTAGCTGCCGTCGAGGCCGTACCACTGGTATGCGGCGACGCGCCACGGCGCGGCGGCCTGGTCGAGGGTCTTGCTGCTGGGCGTGGACGTCACGACGGCGGGGCCGCCGGGGGCGCCGCCCGTTTCGGACGGACTGTCGCCGGCATTGCCGTTGGAGCCGTTGGATCCATCGGCCCCGTCGGCGCCGGACGACGTCCCGTCGGATGCCGCGCCGGAGGAGTCGGACGACGACGTGCCGCCGGATGAACCCGATGAGCCCGACGAGGAGGCGGCGTTCATGCGCGCGACGGTGGTGACGATGGCGCCGGTGGTGTACGGCTGACCGAGCATGTCGTCGGTGATTTCGTCGTTGGACGGCAGGTCGGGGATGGTCACGACGCTGTCCTCGAGTATCGGGTACAGGCGCGTGTCGATCTGCCCGGTGAGTTTGCCGTCCTTGGCGTGGCGGATCTGGAGGAAGTAGGTGTTGAGGCCGTAGTTCTTCAGGTCGGAGTCCGTGAGCAGCGAGCTGCCGCGCATCACGAGTTCGCGCTGGGAGGTGATCTGCGAGTCGGTCTTCTCGAGCAGGTAGCTGCTGACCAGCTGACGGATGGACGCGGAGATGCCGACCGTGCCGACGATGAGCACGACGAGCGTGCAGGCGACGAGCTTGGCGCTCAGCGAGACGCGGTCGAGATGGTCGAGGAAGAAGCGCGGCACGCGCCGCCATCCCGTGGCCTTCGGCGGCTTCAGGAGGGCGGCGCGCGGCATGGCGGGGCCGGATCCGTTCTTCGGCGGGAACTGCGGCTGCACGATCATGACTTCGGTTCGCGGATCATGTAGCCGATGCCGCGCTTGGTCTCGATGAGCGGCGTGACCTTGTGCTTCTCGCCGTCCTCGCCTTCGACCATGACGCCGTCGACCTTCTTGCGCAGGTAGGAGATGTAGCTTTCGACGATGGCCGCGTCGCCGCCCCAGTCGTACTGCCACACGTGGTCGAGGATCTGCGCCTTGGACAGCACGCGTCCGGCGTTGTCCATGAGGTAGCGCAGCAGCTTGTATTCGGTGGGGCTCAGGTCCACGGTCTGGCCGGCGCGGGTCACGTCGTGGGAGTCCTCGTTGATCTCGAGGTCGCCGACGCGGATGATCGGATCGTCCTCCACCTGCTCGCGCGTGCGGCGCAGGATGGCGCGGATGCGGGCGACGACCTCCTCGAGGCTGAACGGCTTGGTCACGTAGTCGTCACCGCCGACGGTCAGGCCCATGACCTTGTCCTGCGTGTCGTCGCGCGCGGTGAGGAACAGCACGGGCGCGTCGATGCCCTCCTGCCGGATGCGGCGGGTCACGGTGAACCCGTCGATGTCCGGCAGCATGACGTCGAGCACGATGAGGTCGGGCTCGACCTTCTCGATGACCTCGATGGCCTCGGAACCGGAGGCGGCGGTGTTCACCTCGAACCCGGCGAAATGCAGGGAGGCGACCAGCAGTTCACGGATGGACGGCTCGTCGTCCACGACGACGATCGATGCTTCAATGGGCTTGCTCATGGCTCCCAGCATGACCCGCTTCTCTGTAGGTTTCCTGAAAGGCCTCTGTGGATTGCTGACGCGTCCGCGGTATGCCGGGCGCGGCCGGGCGGGTTCAGCGGCCGAACAGGCCGCGCTTGCGCTTGCGCGCCTCACGCAGTTCGCGCCGCGTCATCGGGCGTTCCGCCTCCGCAGGCGCCTCGGGCGCCGCGGATGCCGTGGATGCCGCGGTCTCCCCGGCCGCCGGTCCGGGAGCCGGTTCCGTCGTCGGTGTCGGTTCCGTCGTCGGTGTCGGTTCCGGCATCGGAGCGGAGGACTCCGCTTCCTCGGCACTCCCCTCGGTCTTCCCGGATTCCCCGGTCTTCCCGGATTCCCCGGCCGCGGCGTCCTTGCCGATCTCGCGGCGGCGGCGCACGATCACGGTGACGACGATGACGCCGACCAGCACGACGAGCACGAGTCCCATGACGATGACGCCGATCTTCATCGTGCCGGTGTTCGTGGAGGTCTGCTTCTGCTGCCTGATCTCGTCCATCATGGCGGTGGCCGACCCCGGCCAGTCCTGCGCCCCCTGTTTGGTGAGCGGCTTCATCGCGGCGTCGCTCAGCGCATCGATGGTCTTCTGGTTGTTGAGCCATTCGTCGGAGTTCTTGGAGACGCATACGACGAGGCTGCCGTCGCCGGAGGCCACGGCGAGCAGCACCGTGTTCGGCTCGGGGTCGGTGGATTCCAGCACCGTCGACGCCCATGCGGACTTGTCGCTGGTGCCGAAGGTGTCGATGTAGAGGAGGCGCACGTGCACGCCGGTCTCCTGCTCGGTGCGCTTCATCGCGTCGGACACGGCCGATTCGTTCTTGCCGAGCAGGTTCTGCGTGTCGGTGATGTCGTTGGTGGTGGTGGGGGCGTCCGCGGCGAGCGCCGCGGGGGTTATCCACATCGCGCACATCAGCGCCGCAAGCAGGCAGACAAGCCGTTTCACCATCGGCGACACGCCGTCACAGGGGGCTCCGACCACAGGGGCCGTTTTCTCGTTCCTCATTCGTGCAGACATCATAGACTCCACCTTAGCGACCGGTTGCGCCAACAGACAATCAATCCCCGGCAAGCAAAGGAGACAACGATGCCCCAATACCAGGTGGATTCCGAGAGGATCCAAGCTTCGAGCGCGGCCGTGCAGGCCTCGGTGAGCCAGATCAGGCAGGCCGTCGCCGGCATGTACGCGAACCTCAACGCGCTGCAGGACGCCTGGCGCGGCTCGGCGGCCACGCAGTTCACCTCGGTGGCCGAGCAGTGGCGCGCCGCCCAGCAGCAGATGGAGACGTCGCTGGAGTCAATCCAGAACACCCTGATGCAGGCCTCCACGCTCTACGCGGAGACCGAATCCCAGGCCACGCGCCTCTTCGCGCAGTGACCTTGGCAGGCATACGACGAAGGGACCCGGGCACATGGGCGAACCATGCGCTCGGGTCCCTTCAATCAGTCACCTGATGGAACCGATCGGCCTTCCGATCAGTAGCCCATGTCGGCGCCGGCGGCCGGGGCGGCCGGCTTCGGCTCCGGCTTGTTGGCGACGACGGCCTCGGTGGTCAGGAACAGGCCGGCGATGGAGGCGGCGTTCTGCAGGGCGGAACGGGTCACCTTGACCGGGTCGGTGACGCCGGCGGCCAGCAGGTCCTCGTAGGTGTCGGTGGCGGCGTTGAAGCCCTCGCCGTCCGGCAGGGAGCGGACCTTGTTGATCACGACGTCGCCGGAGACGCCGGCGTTCTCGGCGATCTGCTTGATCGGGGCCTCGATGGCGCGGAACACGATGGCGGCGCCGGTGGCCTCCTCGCCGGTCAGCGAGGTGACGGCCTCATCGGACTCGGCCTTCTTGGCGGCCTGGACGAGGGCCACGCCACCGCCGGGCAGCAGGCCTTCCTCGATGGCGGCCTTCGCGTTGCGCACGGCGTCCTCGATGCGGTGCTTGCGCTCCTTGGCCTCGACCTCGGTGGCCGCGCCGACCTTGATGACGGCGACGCCGCCGGCCAGCTTGGCGAGACGCTCCTGCAGCTTCTCGCGGTCGTAGTCGGAGTCGGTGTTCTCGATCTCGGCGCGGATCTGGGCCACGCGGGCGTCGATGTCCTCCTTGGAGCCGGCACCCTGGACGATGGTGGTCTCGTCCTTGGAGACGATGACCTTCTTGGCGTGGCCGAGCACGGAGACGTCGACGGAGTCGAGCTTGAGGCCGAGCTCGTCGGAGACGACCTGGGCGCCGGTCAGGATGGCCATGTCCTGGAGCATGGCCTTGCGGCGGTCGCCGAAGCCCGGGGCCTTGACGGCGCAGGACTTGAAGGTGCCGCGGATGTTGTTGAGGATGAGGGTCGGCAGCGCCTCGCCGTCGACGTCCTCGGCGATGATCAGCAGCGGCTTGCCGGTCTTCATGACCAGCTCGGCCACGTGGACGACGTCCTGCTGGCTGGACACCTTGCCGGAAGTCAGCAGGATGTACGGATCCTCGAGCACGGCGGTCTGGTCGTCGGCGTTGGTGACGAAGTACGGGGCGATGTAGCCCTTGTCGAAGCGCATGCCCTCGGTGAACTCGAGGTCCAGGCCGAAGCGGTTGTTGTCCTCGACGGTGACGACGCCGTCCTGGCCGACCTTGTCCAGGGCCTCGGCGATCTTCTCGCCGACTTCCGGATCGGCGGCGGAGATGGTGGCGGTCGCGGCGATCTGGTCCTTGGTCTCGACGTCCTTGGCGGCGGCGATGAGCTCCTTGACGATGACGTCGGAGGCCTTCTCGATGCCACGGCGCAGCGCGATCGGGTTGGAGCCGGCGACCACGTTCTTCAGGCCCTCATGCACGAGGGACTGGGCCAGCACGGTGGCGGTGGTGGTGCCGTCGCCCGCGACGTCGTCGGTCTTCTTGGCGACTTCCTTGACCAGCTCGGCGCCGATGCGCTCGTACGGATCCTCAAGGTCGATCTCCTTGGCGATGGAGACGCCGTCGTTGGTGATGGTCGGCGCGCCGTAGGTCTTGTCGAGCACGACGTTGCGGCCCTTCGGGCCCAGCGTGACCTTCACGGTGTTGGCGAGCTTGTCGAGGCCCTCCAGCATACCCTGACGGGCATCCTCATCATACGCAATGATCTTTGCCATGGTTGTGTTCATCCTCCAAATGGCTGGTGTACCGATATCCACCCGTATGGCCATCCGTGACCGCCGGCCGTCAGCCACCGGTTATCACTCCCGACCTCCGAGTGCTAACCATGAGATTAGCACTCCACCCCGTCGAGTGCCAACACGCTTCCATGCGATTGCGCTTTCGGCTTGACCGGCGGCCCCGTCGGCCCGTCCGGGCATGAAAAAAGCCCCGTCATACCGACCGGGGCAAACCTGAGGGGTCCGAATCCTCAACCTCACGAACCTAGGGATCTCATGGTGGGCGATGTCACGAAAGCCACATCGTGTCGTTCACAATTTGGTGACTTTGGTGGCCTGCATGCCTTTCGGGCCCTTCTCGGCCTCGTATTCGACCTTGTCGCCTTCATCGAGGGTCTTGAATCCCTCGCCCGAGATCACGGAATAATGGACGAACACGTCGTCACCGCCACCGTCCGGTGTGATGAAGCCGTACCCCTTGCCATTACTGAAAAACTTTACGGTTCCTTGCGCCATGTTGCACTTCCCTTAGCTGTGTGAGCTGTAATCTCTCCCGACACGGAGGGAATAAAGAACTACAACACCGCGCTCCCCCCGCCTCGCGACTAAAGGGACAGTATAGACGCGACCCATGTCAACGACAACAAGGCGGCCGGAAAAATGGAACGGAACATGGACGAGGACCCGACGGGGGCGGAACCGCGTCCACGATCCGGTCAGCTCATCAGTACGACGACGATCGAACCGCCGAGGCCGCTGGCCTGCTGCACGTTCGTGATGCCGAGCGTGGAGGCCACGTCGTCCGCGGTGGCCTTGTCCGCGTCGGACTCGTACCACACCACGGTGGCGGACGGCAGGGTGCCGGTCGGATTGGACGCGACGACGTTCGTGTATCCGGCGGAGGCGAGCACCGACTGCTTGGTGGCGGCGTAGCCCGAGACGCCGGTGCCGTTGATGACGGTCACGCCCTTGGTCTTGTCGGGCTGGGCGGCCTGCTGCTGCGCCTGCTGGTCGGCCTGCGCCTGCTGGTCGGCCGCGGCCGCCTCCTCGGCGGCCTTCTTCTCCTCGGCGGCCTTCTTCGCCGCCGCCTCCTCGGCCGCCTTCTTCTTGGCGGCGGCGGCCTTCTTCTTCGCCGCGGCCGAGGCCGAAGAGGAGGACGAAGACGACGAGGCGGACGAGGAGGAGGTCTGCGACCACGGCATCCTCACCTTGCCGAACTCGCCGGAGAAGACGCCCCACGCGCCGACGCCGCACAGCGCCGACACCAGGACGACCACGACGAACGGCGCGAACCGCGCCGCGGCCGAGCGCACGCCACGGTGCATGCCCGCCGGTCCCTTCGGCGGATTGTCGAACGCGTCCGGTTCGTAGGAATCGGCCTGGTCCTTCTCGCTTTTCGCCATGGTGCCTTGTCCTCCATTCGTCACACTACCCACCGAGTGTAACGGCATGACCGCCCGAACGGAACGCCCCACCGTGTCATGCCCACGCCATGCGCACATGGCCGCGGCGCGAGGCGGGATGCGGGTAGAGTGTGAAGCCATGAGCGAAATCAAACCGCTGAGCGAACTCGTCGAACCCGGCTGGGCGGCGGCTCTGGCCGACGTCGAGCCCACGATCCACCGCATGGGCGACTTCCTGCGCGAGGAGAACCGCGCCGGACGGCACTGGCTGCCGGCCGCGCACAACATCCTGCGGGCGTTCACGATCCCGTTCGATTCGATCAAGGTGCTGATCGTCGGACAGGACCCGTACCCCACGCCCGGCCACCCGGTGGGCCTGAGCTTCTGCGTGGCGCCGGACGTCCGCCCCCTGCCGAAGAGCCTGGCCAATATATATAAGGAGATGACCGACGACCTCGGCGTGCCCATGCCGTCCAACGGCGACCTGACGCCGTGGACGGAACGCGGCGTCCTGCTGCTCAACAGGTGCCTGACCGTGGGCGTCGGCAGGCCGAACTCGCATCAGGGCAAAGGCTGGGAGGAGGTCACCGAGGCGGCCATCCGCGCGCTGAACGCCCGCGTCGACCCGGAGACCGGCAAGCCGCGTCCGCTTGTCGCGATCCTGTGGGGCCGCAACGCGCAGACGCTCGAGCCGCTGCTCACCAACGCGGTCATCATCAAGTCCCCGCACCCCTCCCCGCTGTCCGCCTCGCGCGGCTTCTTCGGTTCTCATCCGTTCTCGCGCGCCAACCAGGCGCTCACGGCCATGGGGGCCGACCCGATCGACTGGCGTCTCGCCTGACCGCCGACGGCCGCGCATCCAGCCGATTGTCAGGATGCGCGGTCATCGCACGTGGTTAGAGTGGAACGCATGGCAATTTTCCCTCCGAATCCACAGATGCCCCCTCAACCCGCCGGCATGCGGGTCCCCGCGCCGGCGCCCACGGCCGCGAGCGCGATCGCCGCGGACGACGTGAAGCGGGCGGCGGCGCTGGCCGACCGCATCCGCGCGCGCTTCGCCCAGACGCTCGTCGGACAGGACAATCTGCGTGAATCGTTGATCCTCACCCTGGTGGCGGGCGGCCACATCCTCATCGAATCGGTGCCGGGCCTGGCCAAGACGACGGCCGCGCAGACGCTCGCGACCTCCGTGTCGGGCACGTTCAAGCGCGTGCAGTGCACGCCCGACCTCATGCCCTCCGATCTGGTGGGCACCCAGGTGTTCGACTTCGCCTCGCAGCGCTTCACCACGCAGATCGGCCCGATCCACGCGAACTTCGTGCTGCTCGACGAGATCAACCGTTCGAACGCGAAGACCCAGTCGGCGATGCTCGAGGCGATGGCCGAGGGCGCGACGACGATCGGCGGCGAGCGCATCGCCCTGCCGAAGCCGTTCATGGTGATCGCCACGCAGAACCCGGTCGAGGAGGAGGGCACGTTCACGCTGCCCGAAGCCCAGATGGACCGTTTCATGATGAAGGCCGTGATGACCTATCCGACGGCCGACGAGGAGCGCCGCATGCTGGCGCTGCTCACCCGCCGCGGCTCCGACGTGTTCGATCCGGCGCAGCTGCCGGCCGACCAGGTGTCGATCCGCGACGTGGAGTTCCTGCGCGCGGCGGCCCGTCGCGTGCACGTCTCCGACGCGATCATGCGGTATGCGGTCGATCTGGCGGCCACGTCGCGCGGCGCCGGCACGCACCCGATCCAGGGACTGGGCTCGCTGGTGAGGCTGGGGGCCTCGCCGCGCGCCTCGATCGCCCTGACGCGCATCGGCCAGGCGAACGCGCTGCTCAAGGGACGCGACTACGTGGTCCCGGAGGACGTGAAGTCGGTGGCGCACGAGGTGATGCGCCACCGCATCGTGCTCACGTTCGAGGCGCTGGCGGACGGCGTGACCGCCGACCAGGTCGTCGACCGCATCGTCAAGGCGGTCCCCGTTCCATGATCGGCACGCGAACCGACGATCCGATCAGGGCCAGGATTGAGGCGTTGGGCACGCGGCTGAGCCTGCCCACCGTGCGCAAGGCGCTGGGCGTGATCGAGGGCGAGCATGCGTCGCGGCGTCCGGGCGGCTCCGACGAGCTGATGGACGTGCGCGCCTACGAGCCCGGCGACGAGGCGCGTCTGATCGAATGGAAGACGAGCGCCCGCCAGGGCCGTCCGATGGTGGTCCGCCGCGAGCGTCAGGTGACCTCGCGCGTATGGATGCTGCTGGACGTGGGCCGCGAGATGACCGGGGCCTGCGAGTCGGGCGAACGCGCCTTCGAAGTGGCGGCGAACGCGCTGCGCATGTTCGCGGCCCTGTCGCTGCGCCGTTCCGACGACCTGTCGCTGGTGCTCTCCGACGCGGCCAGCATCACCCGTCTGCCGTTCAACGGCGGGTTCGCCCAGTTCGAGCGCACGCTCGACGAGTCGCTGGACCGCGGCTGGGACCATCCGCGCAACATCGACGCCCTGCTCGCCTATGCGAGACGCATCAAGGACCCCCACGCGCTGATCGTGCTCGCCACCGACGAGCACGCGCTGGCCGAGGGCCAGCTGAAGGCGCTGCGCCAGGTGGCGCGCACGCATCCGATCGTCCTCATCGACGTGGCCACCGTGAACCCGTTCTCCGCGGCCCGCACGGTGGGCGTGCTCGACGGCATGGGATCGCGGCGTCTGCCCGCGTTCCTCGCCGACGCGCGCGCCGCGGCCGAGGTGGACACGCACCGCGCCTACATGGCCGCCGCCCTGGAGCGCGAACTCAGGCGCGCGGACGGCCACATGATCCGCGCCGCATCCAGCGAGGCCATGTTCGACGCGTTCGTCCGCCTCGTCTCCCGCGCGCTGGCGGGCAACACGGCGAACCATCTGCGCGCCCCGGCCGGCCTCGCCCCGATGGGAGGTGCCGCATGAGCGCGGATCATCTGCTGAACGCGGCGGGAGCCGTCTCCCGCGTGACGCTCGCGGTGAAATCGGACGACCTGACGCCCGCGGGCCAGATCGACATGACCGGGCCGTTCATCGCCATGCTGGCGGCGTTCCTGCTGATCGCCGCCGCGCTCGTCGTATGCGTGGCGCTGCTCTCCCGACCGAGGAGGACCCGCGCCAAGTCGCGCCCGCGCGGCGCGCACAGCGCCGCCGGCGACAAGGCGGCGTGGCGCGCGCGCATCGACGACGTGGTGTCCCGGCACGCGGCCGGCGAACTCGACCGTGAGGACGCGTTCGCCGAACTGGCGGCGATCGCACGCGACTTCGCCTCCGAATCGACGGGCCGCGACCTGACCGCGCATACGCTGACGGACATCCGCACCGAGCCGCGCGACCCGTCCGTGCGCGGCGGGCTGGACCTGCTGCGCATGACGATCGCCGCGCTCTACCCGCCCGAATTCGCCGACGCCGCAGTCAACGCGCGCGCCCGCGAGGCGAACGTCGAGGAGGCTGCCGGGTGGGTGTCGAATCTCGTGGAAAGGTGGGGACGCTGATGCAGCTGTCATGGCAATGGCCGTGGGCCGCGCTCGCCGGCGCGCTCGCCGCGGCCGCGATCGTCATCCTGATCGTCGCGCTGTCGTCGCGCCGGCATCGGATGGACACGATCCGCGTGTTCACGCTGGACGACGACCTCAACACGGAACGCGCCTCGACGCTGTTCCGCAGGTGGCGCCGTCTGAACCGGTGCGCCGCCGCGCTCGTCGTCATCGCGCTCGCCGTCGCGATTGCGATGGTCGCGCGTCCGGCGACGGTGGACGTGAGCGAGGAGCGTTCGTCGAGCCGCGACATCGTCCTGTGCCTCGACGTGTCCGGCTCGACGCTGCCCTATGACCGCCAGGTGATCGACACGTACCGCGATCTGGTGGGCCATTTCGAGGGCGAGCGCATCGGCATGAGCATCTTCAACTCGACCTCGCGCACCGTGTTCCCGCTGACCGACGACTACGATCTGGTCGCCGAGCAGCTCGACGCCGCGTCGAAGGCGTTGAAGGGCGTCGAATCGCAGGACGACATCGACAAGATGAGCGATGCCGACTACCAGCGGATCGCCGACTGGCTGGAGGGCACGCAGAACCGCAAGGACACGACGTCGCTGATCGGCGACGGCGTGGTCTCCTGCGCGGCGATGCTGCCCGGATTCGCCTACGGCTCGTCCTCGTCCGACGACTCCGACGTCTCGCGCACGCGCGCCGCGTCGATTGTGCTCGCCACCGACAACGTGGTGTCCGGCACGCCGACGTACACGCTCGAGCAGGCGCTGGACCTGACGAAGAGCGCGAAGATCACGGTGGACGGCCTGTTCTCCGGTCCCAGCCAGAGCGAAGGCGAGGAGACGACCACGCGGATGAAGGACCTGATCGAATCGCATGGCGGCGTGTTTCTCACGCAGTCGAACGGCGCGAGCGTCGACGAGCTGGTGCGCGACATCGACGAGCGGCGTTCGGCGAAGAGCCGCAGCGCGAACCAGGCGGCGCTGGTGGACGATCCCGTATGGTTCGAGGCGGCGTTGGCCGTCGTGGTCGCGTTGTGGCTGCTCGTGGTCTGGAGGTTGAGGCGATGAATTCGGTATGGACGCTCTCCCCCGCGTTCGGATGGCCGGTCGGCGGCGCGATCGCGCTGGCGATGCTCGCGTTCGCCGTCGTCGGCGTCGTGCGTCACGCGCGGCACGCGGCCGGCGACGAGACGCTCGCCTCCTGCGTGCGGCGCGCGCTCATCTGCCTGCTCACGGGATTCGCCGTGCTCACCCCGTCCATGGTCTCGTCGACCACGTCGCGCGCCGTGAACGCGACGGACGTGGTGGTCGCCGTCGACGTGACCGGCTCGATGGCCGTCACGGACGCGCATTACGGCTCCGACGAGGCGATCACGCGTCTGGAGGCGGCGCACAGGGCGGTCGACGACCTGACGACGATGTACGCGGACTCCAGTTTCGCCGCGTTGCGCTTCGGCGCGTCCGGCACGCTCGACGTGCCGTTGACGCCCGACGCGCCGGCGATCCGCAGCTGGGCGAACACGCTCGCGCCGGAGGCGACGAGCGTGTCGTCCGGATCGTCGCTGGACGCGCCGCTCGACCAGCTGGTCACCACGCTGAAGCAGATCCGCGACCAACATCCGGATGATGCGGTCGTGCTGTACGTGATCACCGACGGCGAGCAGACCTCGTCGAAGGCGCGACGCACGTTCTCCTCGCTGCGCAGCTACCTCGACGACTCGTTCACCGTGGGCGTCGGCTCCACGGAGGGCGGCAACATCCCGAAGATCGCGGACGGCGTGTCCGCGGACGGCGACGCCGACTCCCAGGAGTGGGTCACCGATCCGGACACCGGCCAGCCGGGCGTGTCGAAGATGGACGAGGGCAATCTCAAGGACATCGCCGACGAGATGGGCGGCACCTACGCGAAGGTGGACGCCACGGACACGATGGCCACGGCGAAGTCGTCGAAGACCAGCAACAAGTGGAAGATGACGAACACGCGCAAGGAGCGCACGAGGGTGACGCCGGTCGTCTGGCCGGTCGCCATCGCCGTCGCGCTGCTGCTCGCTTGGGAGGCGGGCGCGCAGTTCGCACTGTCAAGGAGGCTCATATGAGCGTGAAGGCACGTGAACGGGCGCAGGACGCCGGGGATCCCAGACCGGCGGCGCGCGCGCCGATGGGCGTGCGCGTGCTGCTCGCCGTGCTGGCCGTGCTAGCCCTGTGCGCGGCGGGCGTGGCCGGCGTGAACCTCGTGGCGGTCATGCGCTACAACGAGGCGACCGCCGCGTTGAACGAGAACCTGAAGACGGCCGGCAAGTCCGACGTGGACCTCGACGCGTTGAGCGCGGGGCAGCAGCAGACCGACGCCCAGTTCGACGACGCCGGCGCGCTGTCGTTCCTGCTGTTCCCCTCGGTGAGGCAGTCGATCAGCCAGAACCGACAGGTGTCGAGGAAGCTCACGAGCCGCACCGTCAAGGAGGTCGCCAAGCTGAAGGGCGAATCCACGTCGGACACGGCGGCGGCCGGCTCGGGAACCGGCGCCGGCGCGTCGAGGAACGCGAAGAAGGGCGGCGGACTCACCGCCAAGCAGAAACGGCAGGTCGAGGAGCTGCTCAAGGCGAACCAGCAGTCCACGCCGTCGGATTCGACCACGAAGAACGACGACGGGACCAAGAAGGACACCGCCAAGACCCAGACCACCAAACCCTGGTAGCGCCGGCGGTTTTCCGTCAAGCCACCGGACGAATGGTGGATAACGGGGGCTCCGACCACAGCCCCCGTTCCGGCTGGACGTGGAGCCGGCCGTTCCCGTTCAATGGCGGTATGAACACGCTGACCACCACATTCCCGGGCACGATGCGCATGTTCGCGTCGTCCGCCGCCGGCTCCCCCTCGTTCGGCCTCCAGCCGAAACCCATGTTCGACGATTCGTGCCGCTGCCATGAGGCGGTGCGGACCAGCCGCGGGCGCATCGCGGCCGTCGCCGTGGACACGCCGCGCGTGACCGGGCTCGTACGCGAGGCGCTCGCCTCATGCACCGGCCTCGACTGGGAGGGCAACGCCGCCTCCCTGTTCCGCGACCGGTTGCGGACCCTGGGCACGCCTTTGGACATGCACGACGACGACGCGGCCGCCACGGCCCGCATGGCGGAGGCGTGACATGGGCTGGCAGATCGTATCGCGCATCCACGGCGGGCACCAGTCCGCGCCCGCCACCGTCGAGGAGTTCCAAGCCGCGCAGGCCGCGCTGCGGGACGCCTCCAGCGAACTCACCGCCCATGCGCTCGCCTGGTCGAAGGCCGCCACCGACATCGCATCGGACCGTGCGAGCGTGCCCCTGTGCCCGGTGCTCTCCTCCGGAGCAGCGTCGATGGCCGGCAAGGAGCATACGACGCTCCCCTACGACGGGCTCATCGCCGCATGCCAGCGGCGCGCCGCCGAGATCAACGACACGTGCGCGAAGATCCGCGGCATGGAGGATCTGCTCGTGCGCGCCAACGCGCTGTATTCGGATGCCGAACGCCAGTCGCGGCGCGTCGTCACCGAACTCACGCAGGCGATCACGCAGGCCAGCCCCGTATGGGCCACGGCGGCCATGATCGGCGGCATCTCCGGCGGTCTCCTCTACGGCATGGGTGCGGAGCACGCCTACACGCCCGGATACGCCTCGTGGATCACGGCGCAGTTCCAGGAAGGCTACGTGTCGGGCATCGCGGCGAAGATCGCCGGCGTGGAGATCGGCAAGGGCGTGGTGCATACGGACGAGGTGAACCAGGCGGCCGGCAAAATCGGCAAATGGTCCGGCCCCATCAAGGACCTCTACCAAGGGAACACGCTGACCGTCAGACGCGTCGACGCCCGCGCGGACGTGGTGCGCGGCTCGTCGTCGGTCGGCGAATCGTTGGAGAACCTGCGCCGGCTCGGCGAGGAGCGGCTCGGCAAGGTCGACCTCGATTCCGGGCTCGTCTACGGCACGGTGGCGGTGCAGCGCTACGAGAAGGCGGACGGCTCCAACGCCTGGCTGGTCACCGTGCCCGGCACGGACGGCCAATGGGATTCCCCATTCGGATGGGAGCAGAACATCGAGCTGATGAGCGACGACCCCGAGCGACGGCGGCGCGCCGACAGCGCGCGCATGGTGGTCGAGGCGATGGAGCAGGCGGGCATCCGGCCGGACGAGCCGGTGGCGATCATCGGGCACTCGCAGGGAGGCATCGTGGCCGCGGCGATCGCCTCCGACGAATCGGAACGGTTCGACATCGAGCACATCGTGACCGCCGGATCGCCGATCGCGAACCATCCGATCCCCGAAGACACGTGGGTGACGAGCATCGAGATCGAGGACGAATTCGTCGCCGCGCTGGACGGCGCCGAGAACCCGGCGGACGAGCGTTGGCTGACGATCCGGGGCACGCTCGAACCGGCGCCGGACGTCGACGGGCCGCAGGTCGGCGAGGACGGCGTATGCGTGCCCGGCATCGATTCCGGCGTCTGGGGCGACAGCCCGTACGCGGCGGCCCCCGTCCAGGACCCGTCCGAGACGAAGGAGATGACCCACTGGCTCAAATACCATCAGGCCGCCTACCAGAACGCCTCGGATCTCGGCGGTACGCCGATGATCACGCACGAGAAGCATTTCGCGGACGTCATCGACGGCGAACTCAAGGAGACCCACTACTACGAGGGCCGCATCACCACCCGCGCCGCACAGCCCCAGGCCGACGCGGCCGGCGACGGGAACACGCGCATGACGCGTGCCGCCGACTAGCTTCCAGCGCGCGTTCAGGAAACTCCCCTGATTTCCACGCCGATCGCACCGGGAGACCTTCAGCATGCGGCAAGGGCGCTTCCATGCCCGCGCCGCATGCTGGAGCCGTGGCGTGGGGCGCAGGGCCCGGCGCATGGAAGCGAAAAAGGAACACCCATGTTCGTGTTGAAGAACGCATGGCGATCGGTCGTGCGCAACAAGGGACGCAACATCCTCATCGTCGTCATCGTGGCAATCATCGCTGCGGCCGCGACGATCGGGCTGTCCATCAGGAACGCCGCCGAGACCGCGCGCGAGACCGGCCTCGCCTCGACGAGCGTCACCGCCACGATCGGCGTGGACCGCGAGGCGATGATGAGCAAGGCGAAACAGGCCTCCTCGTCGGATTCGTCCGACTCCTCGGATTCGTCGGGCTCATCCAAGCAGCCCGATTTCGGATCGATGCGCGACGCGCTCGACCAGAGCGCGCTCTCCCTCGCCGACTATGAGAAATACGCGAAGGCGGCCAGCGTCGACGTGGGCACCTACTACACGGAGACCACGTCCGTGAACGGCACCGACGCGTTCCAGCCGGTCGAATCGACCACGTCGAATGAGGCGAACTCCACCGACTCCTCGTCGTCCGCCTCATCCGGCTCCGGCTCATCCGACTCCGCCGCGTCCGGCGACGCGCAGGGCGGCGACGGCCAAGGCGGCGGTCCGGGCGGCATGGGCGGCCAAGGCGGCGGCATGGGCATGGACTCCGGCGACTTCTCGCTCGTCGGATTCTCCTCCGACGAGGCCGTCGCCGCCGCGGAGAACGGCACGTTCACGATGTCCAGCGGCAAGGTGTTCGGCTACGGCTCCTCCAGCGACGGCGACGTGATCGTCTCCAAGGCGCTCGCCGACTTCAACGGGCTCAAGGTGGGCGACACGATCACCGTGGCCGACCTGTCCGGAGACGACACGACCTACGAGCTGACCATCGTCGGCATCTACAAGAACGCGACCTCGTCGAACACGGGCGCGAACGGCCCGATGGGCGGCACCTCCTCCGATCCGGACAACGCGATCTACACGTCGGTGAGCACGCTGAAGAAGCTCGGCCTGTCCACCGAATCGTCCGGCTCCTCCGATTCCTCGTCCGATTCCTCCTCCTCGGACTCCTCCACCACGCAGACCTCCGCCTCCCGCACCCAGCTGAACTTCACCTACGTGCTGGGCGGCAAGGACGACTACGAGACGTTCGTCAAGGACGTCGAGAAGGCGGGCCTCGACGACACGTACACCGTCTCCTCCGCCGACGTCGAGAACTACGAGTCCAGCCTCGTGCCGCTCGACAACCTCGCCAAGTTCGCGCTGACCCTGCTGATCATCGTGCTGGCCGTGGGCGCCGTGGTGCTCGTCGTCCTCAACCTGTTCAACGTGCGCGAACGCAAATACGAGGTGGGCGTGCTCACCGCCATCGGCATCCGCAAATCGAAGGTCGCCGCCCAGTTCGTCGTCGAGCTGCTCATCGTCACGATGATCGGCATCGCGCTCGGCGTGGCCGGCGGCGCCGCGGCCTCGGTACCCGTCTCGAACCAGCTGCTCGCCCAGCAGGTCTCCTCGCAGGAGTCCGAGGCGTCGAGCCGTCAGGCCCAGTTCGGCCGTGCCGCGGACATGCCCGGCGCGCCCGGCGGTTCGAACGGCTCCTCCTCGTCCGATTCCTCCTCGGATGATTCGTCATCGTCCAACGGCTCCTCGAACGGTTCCTCGGATTCCGGCTCCTCCTCCGATGCGCAATCCTCCCAGCCGGCGCGTTCCGGAGGCCAGGGCGGCCCCGGCGGATTCTCGCAGGCAGTCGACTATGTGAGCGAGATCGACGCGACCGTGAACCTCAAGGTCGTCGGTCAGCTCGTGCTCATCGGCCTCGCGCTGACGCTCGTCTCCGCCCTGGCCGGCATCGTCGCGATCATCCGCTACGAACCGCTCCAGATCCTCGCCGACCGCTCCTGACCCGTAAAGTATCGGCCCCCTCTGACGAGGGGGCTGTCGGCGAAGCCGACTGGGGGAGAGACCCCCATTCCCGAAAGGACATCACATGACCACCGAAACCACAATCGTCGAAACCGTCGATACCACGGAAGCCGCCGCCCCGACCCCCGGACCCCGCACCGTCCTGGAGATGGACCACGTGTCCTACTCGTACACGAAGGGCGGCAAGAAGGTCGTCGACGACCTGAGCCGCGGCTTCCACGCCGGCGCCGTGACCGCGATCGTCGGCCCGTCCGGCGCCGGCAAGACCACCGTGCTCTCGCTGCTGTCCGTGCTCACCGGCCCGACCGAGGGCCGCATCCTCTACAACGGCGCCGATCTGGCGAAATCGGACCGCTACCGGTTCCGCAGCCACGACATCGGCGTGATCTTCCAGAGCTTCAACCTGCTGCCGGCCCTGACCGTCGAGGAGAACATCACCCTGTCGATGGAGGCGTCCGGCAAGACCTTCGACAGACCGAAGCACGATATCGTCGTCGAACTGCTCGCCAAGGTGAGGCTGCCCGCCGAATACGCGAACGAACGCATCCTGCACCTGTCGGGCGGCGAGCAGCAGCGCGTGGCGATCGCCCGCGCGCTCGGCTACGATCCGGACATCATCCTGGCGGACGAGCCGACCGGCAACCTGGACATGGCCACGCAGGACGACATCATGGCAATCTTCCGCTCGCTCGCCCATGAGGAGGGCAAATGCGTCATCATCGTGACGCACTCCCCCGCCGTCGCCGACCAGTCCGACGAGGTCTTCGAGCTCAAGCCCCTCCGCCGCCGGTAGCGCGCGCCGCCCCGGCGCTACGCGGCGGGCAGGCAGCTGGGGCCGAACAGGATCTTCAGTTCGGCGAACAGCGAGGTGTCGCGTTTCACACGGAACCGGTCGCCGAACGTGAGGACCTCGGCCTTGCCGTCGCCGTCCACGATGGCGAGTTTCACCTCGCAGTACCCGGGATGGTTGGTGAGCACCTGGCCGAGCTGCATGACGTGCTCGCGGCTCAGCGCCACCTCGGGCAGGGTGATGACGACCGGCCGTTCGTCCTCCGCCTCGAGCGACGGCACGTCGAGCTCGGTGGCCCGGAGCGAGACGGCCTCGTCGCGCAGCTCCACCTGGCCGCGCACCTGCACGACCTCGTCCTGTTTGAGGTTCGGCGCGGCCGCCTCGTACACCTTGCCGAAGAACAGGCATTGGATGGACGCCTCGAGATCCTCGATGGTGACGAGCGCCCACGGGTTGCCCTTCTTGGAGACGCGCTTGTCGACCTTGGTGACGATGCCGGCGAGCGTGACCTGCTGGCCCTCCCCCATCGTCTTCGCCCGGTCGATGAGATGCGCGATCGACATCTCGCGCAGGCCGGCGAGCACGGCGGTCATGCCGGAGAGCGGATGGTCGGACACGTACAGGCCGAGCATCTCCCGTTCGAAGTTGAGGCGGGTCTTCTTGTCCCAATCCTCGATGTCGGGCACGGTGACGTCCGCGTCGCCCATCGCCTCGGCGCCGCCGTCCTCGTCGTCGGAGAACAGGTCGAACTGGCCCTCCGCCTGCTTGCGCTTCAATCCGACGACCGAATCGATGGCGGTCTCGTGAATCTGGAACAGGGCGCGGCGGTTCGGGTCGATCGAATCGAACGCGCCCGCCTTGATCAGCGATTCGACGAGACGCTTGTTGAGCGCGGTCAACGGCACGCGACGGATGAAGTCCATGAAGTTCACGTACTTGCCGTGTCCGCCGGAACGTTCGGCGATGATGTCGGCCACCGCCTTGTCGCCCACGTTGCGGATCGCGCCGAGGCCGAAGCGCACGACGTCGCCGACGGCCGAGTACGCGAGCTGCGACTCGTTGACGTCCGGCGAGAGCACCTGGATGCCCATGCGGCGCGCCTCGCCCAGATACAGGGCGGTCTTGTCCTTGTTGTCCTTCGTGCCCTGGAGCAGCGCGGCCATGAACTCGACCGGGTAGTGGGTCTTCAGGTACGCGGTCCAGTACGAGATGAGGCCGTAGGCGGCGGAGTGCGCCTTGTTGAACGCGTATCCGGAGAACGGGACGAGGATGTCCCACACGGCCTGCGCGGACTCCTCCGAATAGCCGTGCTCCTTCATGCCGGCGAAGAACGGCACCTTCTCCTTGGCCAGCACCTCCGGCTTCTTCTTGCCCATGGCGCGTCGGAGCACGTCGGCCTTGCCGAGCGAGTAGCCGGCGAGGATTCGCGCGGCGGACTGCACCTGCTCCTGGTAGATGATCAGGCCGTACGTCTCGTCGAGCACCTGCTTCAACGGCTCGTCGAGCTCCGGGTGGATCGGCGTGATCTTCTGCAGGCCGTTCTTGCGCTTCGCGTAGTTGATGTGCGATTCCATCGACATCGGGCCCGGTCGGTACAGGGCGATCAATGCGGAGATGTCGTTGAAGTTGTCGGGCTTGAGCATCTTGAGCAGCGAGCGCATGCCGTCGGAATCGAGCTGGAACACGCCGAGCGTGTCGCCGCGCGACAGCAGCTCGTAGGTGGGCTTGTCGTCGAGCGGGATCTTCGTGTAGTCGATCGCCTCTTTGCCGTTGGCGACGATGTTCTTCAGCGTGTCCTGGATGACCGTCAAGTTGGACAGGCCGAGGAAGTCCATCTTGACCAGGCCCAGCGTCTCGCACGTATGGTATTCGAACGTGGTCGTGACGGTGCCGTCGGTGCGTTCCAGCAGCGGCGACGTGTCGGTGATCGGCGCGCTTCCCATGATCGTGGCGCAGGCGTGCACGCCGGTCTGGCGGATCAGGCCCTCGATGGTCTTCGCCTTGTCGACGATCTGGTGCGCGTCATGGTCGGATTCGTACAGTTCGCGGAACTCGCGCGCCTCGGCGAAGCGCTTCGACGTGGGGTCGAAGATCTCCTTGAGCGACGCGTCCTTGCCGTTCTTCGACGGCGGCAGCGCCTTGGTGACCTTCTCGCCCATCGAGAACTCGTAGCCCATGATGCGCGCCGAGTCCTTCAGCGCCTGCTTGGTCTTGATGACGCCGTAGATCACGCACTGGGCGACCTTGTCGTGGCCGTATTTCTCGCCGCAGTAGTTGATCACGTCGAGGCGGCCGTCCGGGTCGAAGTCGACGTCGATATCCGGCAGGGAGACGCGTTCCGGGTTGAGGAACCTCTCGAAGATGAGGCCGTGCTCCAGCGGGTCGAGCTCTGTGATGCCCATCGCGTAGGCGACCATCGAGCCTGCGGCGGAGCCTCGGCCGGGGCCGACCATGATGTCGTGGTCCTTCGCCCACTGGATGTAGTCGGCGACGACGAGGAAGTAGCCGCAGAACTGCATCTGGCAGATGATGCCGCACTCGTAGTCCGCCTGCTTCGACACGTGTTCGGGCACGTTGCCGTCGTAGCGGCGCTCCAGTCCCTCCTCGACCTTCTTGAGGAACAGCGAGGCCTCGTCCCAGCCTTCCGGGCAGGGGAACTGGGGCATGAACGCGCCGTCCTCGTGGTCGTCGAAGATCACGTTGCAGCGTTCGGCGATCTCCAGCGTGTTGTCGCACGCCTCGGGGAACTCCTTGAAGAGCTCGCGCATCTCGGCGGCCGGCTTGATGTAGTAGCCGGTGCCGTCGAACTTGAAGCGGTCCGGGTCGTCGAGGTGGGAGCCGGAGTTGATGCACAGCATCGCGTCCTGCGCCTCCGCGTCCTCGGCGTGCACGTAGTGGGAGTCGTTGGTGGCGAGCAGCGGCGCGTCCAGCCGCTTCGCGATGTCGAGCAGGCCCGCGGTGACCTCCTTCTCGATCTTGAGACCATGGTCCATGAGCTCGATGAAGAAGTTGTCGCGGCCGAAGATGTCCTGGAATTCGCCGGCGGCGCGCAGCGCCTCGTCGAACTGTCCGAGGCGCAGCCTGGTCTGGATGATGCCGGACGGGCATCCGGACGAGGCGATCACGCCTTTCGAGTAGGTGGCGAGCACCTCCTTGTCCATACGCGGGTAGCGCTGGACGCGGCCTTCGAGGTTCGCCACGGAGCTCGCCTTGATGAGGTTGACGAGGCCTTCGTCGTTCTCCGCCCACATCGTCATGTGGGTGATGAGGCCGCCGCCGGAGACGTCGTCGCGGCGCTGGTCCTCGGTGCCCCAGTGCACGCGGGACTTGTCCTGGCGCGCGGTCTCCGGCGTCACGTACGCCTCGATGCCGATGATCGGCTTGACGCCGTTGGCCACGCAGTTCGTGTACATCTCGTACGCGCCGTGCATGTTGCCGTGGTCGGTGATCGCCACGGCCGGCATGCCGAGCTCGGCCGTGTACTTGGCGAGATCCGGGATCTTGGACGCCCCGTCGAGCAGCGAATAGTGCGTGTGGTTGTGCAGATGAACGAAGTCTCCCGAATTGGCCATGCGTTCCACCCTACCGCACGCCCTGTTCAGGGCCTTTCGGCCACGGGCGTAGGATGGTGTTCACCGATGAGGGTCGCAGGAAGGGAGCCGGCATGACTCGTAAGGCCGATGGCGCCGCGGCGGGGGCCGCCCGCGCGCCCAAGACGCCCACCGCGCAGATCGTGGTGGAGATCATCGAACTGCTCGCGGCGCATACGGACCGCGAGCACGGGCTCACCGCCTCGGAGATCGCGCAGACGCTGGGGGTGAACGAGAAGACCGTGCGCAACCATCTGCGCGCGTTCGAGTCCATGACGCCGATCGGCCGCAAGGTCGGGCATCTCGACCGCGCCGATCTCGTGCACGCGGAAAGCCCCGACCCGCGCCCCGGCTGGTACATCGACCCGGTCTTCGACACCGCGCAGATGCGGCTGCTCACCGACGGCGTGATGCTCTCCCGACCGGACGGCGAATACCTGCGCGACCTCATCGCGAAGATCTACTCGTTCGCCGGGCGTTCCGGCCAGCTGCGCGGCCTGAGCAGGCTCGAGACGCCGAAGAACTACAACACGGAGTTCCTCAACAACATCGAGGTGCTCAACGACGCGATCGACCATGAGCGCGTCATCGAATTCCATTACTGCACGTACGACACGGACGGCGTGCTCGTGCCCCGCCGCGACGCCGCCGGCAGGGCGCGCGTGTACCGGGCCGACCCGTACCATCTCATGTACAAGAACAACATGTACTATCTCGTGTGCCACATGCACATCTACGACGGGCTGGCCTACCTGCACGTGGACCGTCTGCGCGACCTGAGGATCGACGACGCCGACCATTCCGTCTCGCATCTTCTCGACGATTTCAGCGACACGCCCGGCGAGCCGTTCGACATCGACCGGCATATGGCGGAGCGCCCCTACCCGGTGAAGGGCCCCGCGGTGCCGATCCGCATGCGCATCGCCGGCCCCTTGGAGCCGTTGTTCGACTGGTTCGACGACGCGCAGGTCACCCGGCTCCCACAGCCTCCCGCCGGGACGGCGGCGAGGGACGGCGAAGGCGGAAAGCGCGCGAAAGGCGCGAAAGGCGCGGAGCCCGTCTACGAGGTACGGGTCCGCGCCAACGAGAAGGCCACCCTGTGGTGGGCGCTGCAGTATGCGGACGGCGGGAACATCGAGATCCTCGAGCCGCAGTCCCTGCGCGACAGCCTGCGCGAGGTGGGCGAACGCCTCGCCCGCACCTATGCCGCGAACGGGTCCGCGGCGGGCGCCTCCGCATCCGCGGTCTCCGACGCCGCCTCCGCATCCGCTGCCGGCGCTTCCGCGTGACGGGCGCGCATCACGTCGAGCGCATGCTCCAAATCGGCCGGATAGCTTGACGTGACGGTCGTCCACACGTGCGTGCGCGGGTGACGGAACTCCAGCTGCATCGCGTGCAGCCATTGGCGTTCCAAGCCGAGCTCGGCGGCCAGCACCGGGTTCGCGCCGTACATGTGGTCGCCGGCGAGCGGATGCCCGATCGACGAGAAATGCACGCGGATCTGGTGCGTGCGACCGGTCTCGAGGTTCACGGAGACGAGCGTCGCCTCCGAACCGAACCGCTCCATCACGTCCCAATGCGTGACGGCGGGCTTGCCCGACGGTGTCACGCAGAAGCGGAAATCGGAGACCTTCGCTCGCCCGATCGGCGCGTCGATGGTCGCCTTGTCCTGTCTGAGCGAGCCCTGCACGAGCGCGTGATACGTCTTGACGACCTCGTGCTCGGCGAACTGCCGACGCATCTCCACATACGCGAGATCGGATTTGCATACGAGCATGAGGCCGCTCGTGCCCACGTCGAGCCGTGAGACGATGCCCTCGCGCCCGGCGGCGCCGTACGAGGTGATGTGCACGCCGCGGTCGCGCAGCGAGCCAAGCACGGTCGGTCCGGTCCAGCCGACGGACGCGTGCGCGGCGACGCCGACCGGCTTGTCGACCACGACCACGTCGTCGTCCTCGTAGACGACGGCCATGTCCGTGGCAATCGGCTCCGGCGCCTTGCGCTCCTCGACGAGATCGAATTCGACGGTCTCCCCCGCCTGCAGGATGCCGGATTTCGCGATGGAGCGGTCGAGCACCTTCGCCTGTCCGGTGTCGATGAGTTCGGCGGCCTTCGAACGGGAGACGCCGAGCATCTTGGAGACGGCCACGTCGAACCGCCTGCCGACCAGCGCGTCGGGCGCCGGCGCGAGGCGGCTCATGCGACGCCGCCTTCCGCGCCTTCGCCGTCCGCCACGGCGGCGGCGCGCTCCCCCGCCTTCCCGCCGTCACGGGCGCCGAACGGCACGTCGAAGAGGATCATGAGCACGATGGCCACGCCGGCGGCCATGAGGAAGATGTCCGCCACGTTGCCCACGGACCATCCGTAGTTGAGGAAGTCGACGACCTTGCCGTCGAGGAAGCCCGACGCGTAGACGACGCGGTCGATGAGATTGCCGAGCGCGCCGGCGAACGCCAACGCGAACGCCGCCGACCATGCCGTCGACGCGGTCCGCCACGCGAGCGCGGCGAGCACGACGCAGGCGACGATGGCGAGCAGCGAGATCACCCACGTGGCGCCCGATCCGAAGCCGAGTGACGCGCCCGGGTTGCGTACCAGCGTGAGCGACAGCAGGCCGGGGATGACGCGCACGGTGCGACCGTCCGACAGCGCGGACAGCGCCCACAGTTTCGTGAGCTGGTCGACGGCCAGCGCGATGACGGTGACGCAAGCAAAGACGGCCACGCGAATGCGCGGCCGTCCATGATGAACCATGTTCATACCGGGATGCGTACCTGCGATCAGTCGCCGGACTGCTCGGTCTGGCTGTAGGTGTTGTTGTCCGACACCTGGTTGACCAGCTGGCCGAGGAACTCGGTGAGGCGGGCGCGGTACTCGGTCTCGAACTGCTTGAGGCCCTGGATGTTGCCCTCGATGGCCTTGGCCTCGTGGGTCAGGTTCTCACGCACCTGGTTCGCGTAGTCGTCGGCGGCGGTACGGGTCTTCTTGCCGTAGTCCTCGGCCTCGTTGCGGGTCTTGACGCCATAGTCGTCGGCTTCCTTGCGGGTCTGCTTGCCGTACTCGTCGGCGGCGGTACGGACCTTCTGGTCGTACTCGGCGGCGCGGCGCTGGACCTCGGCCTCGTACTGGTCGGCCTCGTTGTGCTTGGTGCCGAGGTAGGTGTCGGCGTCCTGACGGGTCTTGACCGAGTAGGCATCGGCGTCGGAGCGAGTGCGCTTCGAGTAGGCGTCGGCGTCGGAGTGGACGCGCTTGTTGTACTCGTCGGCCTCAGTGCGGGTGCGGTTGGAGTAGTCGTTGGCCTTGCCGATCAGGTCGTTGTAGTCGTTCTGGCTCTTCTCGGTGATCTCCTTGGCCTTCGCCTTGCCCTTGTCCACATACTGGTCATGCAGCTGCATGGCGAGGGTGAGCATGGCGGTCGCGCGCTCCGGCTCGCTGCCGGCGCCGACGGCCGCGCCGGCGATCTTGCGCAGGGAGCCGGTCTCGGTGTCGGGCTCGACCTTGGCGACCTGCTCGCGCAGCTGGTTCTCGCGCTTCTTGGACTCCTCGAGCTGGCGGGTGAGCTCCTGGACCTGCTGCGCCTGCTGCTGCAGACCGGAGGCCTGCTGCTGGAAGGCGGCGATCTTGCGGGACATGTCCTCGGCCTGGGCACGGAACTGGTCGCGCTCTTTCTGGACGGCCGCGATCTGCTGGGCGACGGCGTCCTGGTTGCCGGAGGCCTGGGCGGCCTGGGCGGTGAGCTGGTCGATCTGCGCGTTGAGCTGGTCGACCTGGGCCTTGAGCTGCTCGTTCTGGGAGGAGAGGGCCTTGTTGGAGGACTCCGCCTCGGCCAGCTTGGCCGCGACGGCCTGCGCCTGGTCGCCGCCGGCGGCCGCCTGCTTGGCGGCGTCCTTGAGCTTGTCGTTCTCGTCCTGGAGCTGCTGCACCGTTGCATTCAGCTCGGAGATCTTCTTGTTCAGGGCGGTCACATCCGGACCCAGCGCCTGGGTCGACTGGCCGGCGACCGCCTGCTTGCCGAGCGCCTCGACGGTCTCGGTGACCTGGTCGAGGAAATCGTCGACCTCGTCGACGTCGTATCCTTCCTTGAAGCGCACCGTCTGGAACGTGCGCTCCCTGATGTCCTTAGGCGTCAACAGAGCCATAAATCTACACCTCGCTTTGGGGCTGTGCCTCGCTTACGTTGGTATCAACACATGACATTAGCACGTCCCCCCAGCATTCATGCAGTATTTCCGCGTTTGCGGACGGATGACACGCCCATGGGCGCGCTCACGGGCCGGTCAGATGAGCGCGCGGAGCACCACGAGGACGAAGTACAGGACGATGAAGCTCATATCGAGCGCGACGGCGCCGAGACGCAGCGGCGGGATGTAGCGGCGCAGCCATTTGAGCGGCGGCTCGGTGACGCTGTACACGATGTCGATGAGCTTGGCGACGAGGCCCCTCGGGTACCAGCGGGGCGCGAGCAGCGCCGCCCAGTCGAGGATCATGCGGATGAACAGCACGGTGATGTAGGCGTCGATCAGACCGTCGACGAGGCGCGTCAGGATGAGGAACAGCATGCCTCCACCGTATCAGCCCCGCTGGGAACAGGCTGGGTGTTCGCTGATGACATACCGAAACGTCCCCGCGGCTTTCGGCTGCGGGGACGTGGAAGGGCGATGCGGGAACCGTGTGGCTCAGTCGGCGAACAGGTCGCGCGCGCTGTTGGCGTTGGCCGATTCCTCGACCTTGATGTTCACCTGTGACGGGCTCAGCAGGAACACGCGCGGCGTGACCCGCTCCATCGAACCGTGCACGCCGAACACCACGCCGGCGGAGAAGTCCACGATGCGGTAGGCGACGGCCTCGGGCACGCCCGTCAGGTTGAGCACGACCGGCACGCCGTCGCGGATCGCGCGGCCGACCATCTGCGCGTCCTCGTAGGACTTCGGATGGATGGTCGTGATGCGGCTGAGACGCCCCTGGAACGGGTTGGCGACGCGCGTGGACGAGGACGGGGACGAGGCGGCCGACGCCGGGACGGCGGGCTTCGTCGGCATCGGGGTCACCGTATGGTCGGAGTCGAACGAACCCGCGGGTTCCGGGGTCTCCGGTTCCTCGTCGATGTCGAAATCGTCATCGTTCTCGGAGACGTCGGACATGCCCAGATAGGACATCGCGTTCTTCATGAACCCTGCCATGGCTTAACCCTTTCTCGTCGTCGTTGTCGTCTTGCCGTCAGCGCAGGAAATCGGGGATGTCGAGGTCTCCGGCCGGATCGTTCGCGTCGGGCGCGTACGGGTACTCCTGGTAGGGGTTCCGGTAGTGGTACGGCTGCTGGGCCGGAATCCCGCCGGTGGTCGGGGCGAAGGTGAACGGCGACTGGTCGGGCTGGGCGGTGGACGGCTGCGGCGTGGCGGCCGGGGCCTGCTGCGGCTGCGCGGGGGTCGGCGTGGCGGCCGGAGCCGCGGGAGCGGCGGGCTGGGCCTGCGGCTGGGCGGACGGGGCCGCCGGCTGCGCGGGGGCGGCCGGCTGAGCAGGAGCGGCGGGCTGCGCGGGAGCCTGCTGGGCGGCGGGAGCCGCGTCGCGGGCGGCCTTCGCCTGCTGGGCGGCGACGGCGAGCGGCTGCGCGTCGTTCGCCTCGGCCTGTTCCTTGGCGGTGTCGAAGCCGGCGGCGATGACGGTGACGCGCACCTCGTCGCCGTAGGCGTCGTCAAGGGCGAGGCCCCAGATGATCTGGGCCTCGGGGTGGATGGCCTTGCGCACGAGCTCGACGGCGGCGGAGGCCTCCTGCAGGCCGATGTCGGTCGGGCCGGCCACGTTGATGAGCGCGCCGTGGGCGCCTTCGATGCTCTCCTCGAGCAGCGGCGAGCTGATGGCCAGCTCGGCGGCCTGGGTGGCGCGGTCCTCGCCGCGCGCGGAACCGATGCCGAACAGCGCGGTGCCGGCGCCGCGCAGGATCGCGGTGACGTCGGAGAAGTCCACGTGGATGTACGAGTTGGAGGTGATGAGGTCGGTGATGCCCTGGACGCCGGACAGCAGCGCGGAATCCGCGGTCTTGAACGCGTCCATGATCGTGATGGAGCGGTCGGACAGCTCGAGCAGACGGTCGTTCGGAATGACGATGAGGGCGTCGACCTCCTGACGGAGGTTGTCGATGCCGAGCTCGGCGGAGGCGGCGCGCTGCGGGCCCTCGAACGAGAACGGACGGGTGACCACCGCGATGGTGAGCGCGCCCTGCTGGTGGGCGGCGCGCGCGACAATCGGGCTGGCGCCGGTGCCGGTGCCGCCGCCCTCGCCGCAGGTGACGAACACCATGTCGGCGCCCTTGAGGGACTCCTCGATGTCGGACTGGTGGTCCTGCGCGGCCTTCGCGCCCTTCTCCGGGTCGGCGCCCGCGCCGAGGCCGCGGCTGGACTGGTCGGACAGGGAGATCTTCACATCGGCCTCGGAGCGCAGCAGGTCCTTGGCGTCGGTGTTGACGGCGATGAACTCAACGTTCTGAAGACCTTCGGCGATCATGCGGTTGACGGCGTTGCCGCCGGCACCGCCTACGCCGACGACCTTGATGTTGGTCTTGTCGTTGAACTCAGTCTGGGCGTTCTCGCTCACGTTTGGCTCCTGTCACTTCACGGTTACACCCTAGACTAGCGCAGGGCTCCCCCGTATTGTGTGATATTTTCGCGCGTGTAACGCGTATTTCACGGCGATGACGACGTTTTCATCGCACACCGCTCCCGACGTCGGTCCCGGGCGTCGGCTCCCGGTGCCATGGCGTCAGTAACCGGCGTCAGTAGCCGGCGTCCATCGGGTCGTCGCCGAAGAGCGTCTCGCGCTCCTCATGGCTGGTCGTGCGCGACTCGAGCCAGCCGTACGGCAGATGCACCTTCTTGGCGAACCGCACGCGCCCGCGCGGCTTGTCCACCACGCGCTCGGGGAACGTGACGTCCGGGTCGAGGCGCGCGATCTCGCGGTCCACGTCGGCCAGGGACTCGCATTCCATGAACGCCTTGCGCGTGGACCCGCCCACCGGGAACCCCTTGAGGTACCAGGCGATGTGCTTGCGCAGATCGTGCACGGCCATGCGCTCGTCGCCGTCGTAGAACTCGACGAGCAGGCCGGCATGGCGGCGGATCACGCGGCATACCTCGCCGAGCGTCGGGTTGAAGCGTTCGTCCGAGCCCTCGAAGGCGTGTTTGATGTCGGCGAACAGCCACGGGCGGCCCTGGCAGCCGCGGCCGATGGCCACGCCGTCGCATCCGGTCTCGCGGATCATCGCGAGCGCGTCGTCTGCGCCCCAGATGTCGCCGTTGCCGAACACGGGGATGTCGAGCCGCTCCTTGAGCTCGCCGATGCGGCTCCAATCGGAGTGTCCGCCGTAGTATTCGGCGGTGGTGCGCGCGTGCAGCGTGACGGCCGCGCACCCCTCCTCCTGCGCGATATGGCCGGCTTCGAGGAAGGTCTCGCGGTCGTGGTCGATGCCGACGCGGATCTTCGCGGTGACCGGGATGCCGGCCTCGCCGCACACCTTGACGACGCGGCGGATGAGATCCGTGTAAATGTCGGTCTTCCACGGCAGGGCGGAACCGCCGCCGCGGCGCGTCACCTTGGGCACCGGGCAGCCGAAGTTGAGGTCCACGTGGTCGGCCATATGCTCGTCGACGACGATGCGAGCCGCCTGTTCGACGATGGCCGGGTTCACGCCGTACAACTGGAGCGAGCGCACGCGTTCGGAGGGCGCGAACCGGCACAGGCGCAGGGCCTTCGGGTTGCGGGCGACGAGCGCGCGGGCGGTGATCATCTCCGCCACGTACAGGCCGTCGGGCCCGTATTCCTCGCAGATCACGCGGAACGGCCAGTTGGTCACGCCGGCCATCGGCGAGAGCACGACGGGCGTCGGCACGCTGATGTTCCCGAGCCTGACCGGCGCGATGGCCGGGGCGGGTTCGCCGGCCGCGCGGCGCGGCGCGTCCGTGCGCGGGTCGAGATCGTCCGTCTCGTGTGGCGCGTTGATGATGGTTTCGGTGATGTCGCTCACTGTCACAGGCCTTCCGCTCGTTGCTGGGGGTTCGGGACATACGGGCCCCCTCTGACGAGGGGGCTGTCATCCGCGGGATGACTGGGGGAGAGACCGCGGCGCGTCGGCCGCTCCTTCTCTCCCCCACCCGGCCGAGCCGGGAGCCCCCTCATCAGAGGGGGCCACTGTCGCCGCCGTCTTCCGACGGCACGCCGCCAATCAGTACAGGCCGCCGGCCTCGTTGATCCTGACGGAGTCCGGCCAGGCCTCGCCGCCCATGGCGACCGGCTTCATCGGCACGCGGGTGCGCTTCTCGCCGATGCGGGCGGCCACGTAGTCGGCGACCTTGTCGAGCGCGACGCGCTCCTGGTTCATCGTGTCGCGGTCGCGGATCGTCACGGCGTGGTCGTCGAGCGTGTCGAAGTCGACGGTGATGCACAGCGGGGTGCCGATCTCGTCCTCGCGGCGGTAGCGGCGGCCGATGGCGCCGGACTCGTCGTAGTCGATCATCCACTCGTTCTGGCGCAGGTCGGCGGCCAGGTCCTGGGCGACGGACTGCAGTTGCGGCTTCTTGCTCAGCGGCAGCACGGCGGCCTTGACCGGGGCGAGGCGCGGGTCGAGGCGCAGGACGGTGCGCTTGTCGACGCCGCCCTTGGTGTTCGGTGCCTCGTCCACGTCGTAGGCGTCGACGAGGAAGCACATGAGGGAGCGGGTCAGGCCGGCGGCCGGCTCGATGACGTATGGGACGTACTTCTCGCCGGTGGCCTGGTTGAAGTAGCTCAGATCCTCGCCGGAGTGCTTGGCGTGCGCGGAGAGGTCGAAGTCGGTGCGGTTGGCCACGCCTTCGAGCTCGCCCCAGTCGGAGCCCTGGAAGCCGAACTTGTACTCGATGTCGACGGTGCGCTTCGAGTAGTGGGCCAGCTTGTCCTTCGGGTGCTCGTAGTGGCGCAGGTTCTCCGGCTTGACGCCGAGGTCCAGGTACCACTGGGTGCGGGCGTCGATCCAGTACTGGTGCCATTCCTCGTCGGTGCCGGGCTCGACGAAGAACTCCATCTCCATCTGCTCGAACTCGCGGGTGCGGAAGATGAAGTTGCCGGGCGTGATCTCGTTGCGGAAGGACTTGCCCATGTTGGCGATGCCGAACGGCGGCTTGGAACGCGAGGAGGTCATCACGTTCTTGAAGTCGACGAAGATGCCCTGCGCGGTCTCCGGACGCAGGTAGTGCAGGCTGTTCTCGTCCTCGACCGGGCCGAGGTGCGTGCGCAGCATCATGTTGAAGTCGCGCGGCTCGGTCCACTTGCCGCGGGTACCGCAGTCGGGGCAGACGATGTCGGCCATGCCGTTCTCCGGCAGCTTGTCGCCGTGCTTCTCGGCGTAGGACTCCTGCAGCTTGTCGGCGCGGTTGCGCTTGTGGCAGTTCAGGCACTCGACCAGCGGGTCGTTGAACACGGCGACGTGGCCGGAGGCGACCCACACCGGGGTCGGCAGGATGATGGAGGTGTCGACGCCGACGACGTCGGGACGGGTGACGACCATCGAACGCCACCACTCGCGCTTGATATTATCCTTCAGCGCGACGCCGAGCGGGCCGTAGTCCCAGGCGGAACGGGTCCCGCCGTAGATCTCGCCGGCGGGGAACACGAATCCGCGACGCTTCGCGAGGGACACGACTTCATCAAGTTTGGACTGAGCCACAATGCACCTTCTGGTTTGAACGGTTTGGGGTCTTACAACCCGTTCAGACTACCTGCATACGCCGACCGGCGAAAGGCCGCGCCACAACTACCACTCCGCCGCACGACACGCAAGAGGTGTGACGCGCTGGAATCCGTCTTCGTCACAGGTTGTCCATATAACCGCATAGCGTCGAATCCGATAACGCAATGCAGGGGAACCCGCAGCCACTCGGCGGGTTGAGATGGGCGCGACGCCCGACCCTTTGAACCTGTTGGTTAAGACCAGCGTAGGGAGCAGTGAATATGAGCGAATCATCGCAGGCAACCGCGGCGGACCGCGACGACGCGGACGTCGCCGCATTGAAGGCGCGCATCAGGAAGGCCTCCGAGGCGGTGCGCGAGCGCACGCCGATGGCGCAGTCGTTCACGAACTTCGTGACCATCAACCTCGTCGCCAACGCGCAGCTCGCCGCCGGCGGCGCCGCCGCGATGAGCTTCCTGCCGGACGACGTGATCGACACCGCGACCATGTCCGGCGCCGACTACATCAACGTGGGCACGCTGCTGCCCTTCTATAAGGACGCGCTGCCGAAGATCGCGCGCGCCTTCCACAAGACCGGGCACAAGTGGGTGCTCGACCCGGTGGCCGCCGGCATCGGCTCGACGCGCACCGAGATCCTGCGCGCCTTCCGCGCCGCTCCCCCGACCATCGTGCGCGGCAACGCCTCCGAGATCATCGCCCTGGCGACGATGTGGGGCCTCGTCTCCCCCGACGACGCGACCCGGCCGGCCGGCGTCGAATCCGTCGACGAGGTCGAGTCCGCCGTCGAACCGGCGAAGACACTCGCCCGCTTCCTCGCCGCGTCCGCGCCGGAAGGCGAGGCGGCCGTCGCCGTCTCCGGAAAGGCCGATCTCGTCACCGACGGCGAGACCGTCTACCGTCTTCCCGGCGGCAGCGCGATGATGGCGAAGATCACCGGCGCCGGATGCTCGCTCGGCGGCGTGACCGCCGTCTACCTCGCCGTCACGGACCCGCTGACCGCCGCGCTCGCCGCGACGGCGCTCTACGACCGCGCCGGCGAGGCCGCGGAGAAGGTCTCGAACGGTCCCGGATCGTTCCAGGTCGCCTTCCTCGACGCCCTCTGGAACACCACCCCCGACCAGATCGCCTCCAGCCCGATCCTCATCGGCTGACACAAAACTTCCACCAACCAATCAACAAGGAACAGGAACACATGAGCAACGAATATCCCTACGCGTCCATGCGCGATTCGTTCGACCTCTCCGCGTACTTCGTGGTCGGGCCGGACGACTGCAAGGGCCGCCCGCTGACCGACGTGGTCGACCAGGCCCTGCACGGCGGCGCCACGTTCATCCAGCTGCGCGCCAAGGGCGCGGACGCCTCCGAACTGACCGAGATGGCCCGCGACGTGGCGCAGATCATCGAGGACGCCGGCAAGTCCGACACGGTCGCGTTCGTCATCGACGACCGCGCGGACGTCGTCTGGCAGGCCCGCCGCAAGGGCATCAAGGTCGACGGCGTGCACATCGGCCAGACCGACATGGAGCCGCGCGAGGCCCGCGCGCTGCTCGGCGACGAGGCAATCGTCGGCCTGTCCGCCGAGACCGAGTCGCTGGTCCGTCTCATCAACGAGCTGCCCGACGGCTGCATCGACTACATCGGCGCCGGCCCGCTGCACGTCTCCTCCACCAAGCCCGAGGCCTCGGTCGGCGGCAACGACGGCTCCGGCAAGACCCTGGACGCCCGCCAGATCGACACGATCTGCGCCGCCAGCGAGTTCCCGGTCGTGGTCGGCGGCGGCGTGACCGCGGCCGACATGGCCATGCTCGCCGGCACCAAGGCCGCCGGCTGGTTCGCGGTCTCCGCCATCGCGGGCGCCGACGACCCGGAGGCCGCCACCCGCGCGATGGTCGAGGGCTGGAAGGCCGTGCGCGGCGACAAGCGCCACAGCTACGCCCCGCGCATCGTCACCCACACGCCGGCCGTCGACACGCAGGCCGCGCAGGAGGGCGCCGCCGAGCCGGGCGCCGAGGCCACCGAGAAGAAGTTCACGAACGCGAAGGAGGCGAAGGAGGCGCAGAAGCTCGCCAAGCAACAGCGCGTCGACATCGCCGCCCGTGGCTCGAAGCAGCGCGACAAGGCGCACATCCGCAAGACGAAGACCGTGCCGTTCTCCTACGAATACGGCTCCTACGACCTCGAAGTGCCGTACACGGAGATCAAGCTCTCCGACACGCCCGGCGTCGGCCCGAACCCGCCGTTCATCGACTACAACACCGAAGGCCCGAAGTGCGATCCGAAGGAGGGACTCAAGCCCCTGCGCCTCGACTGGATCCGCGACCGCGGCGACATCGAGGACTACGAGGGCCGCGCCCGCAACCTGCAGGACGACGGCAAGCGCGCCATCAAGCGCGGCCGCGCCACGAAGGAATGGCGCGGACGCACGCACAAGCCGATGCGCGCCAAGGACCACCCGGTCACCCAGATGTGGTACGCCCGCCACGGCATCATCACCCCGGAGATGCAGTACGTCGCGACCCGCGAGAACTGCGACGTGGAGCTCGTGCGCTCCGAGCTGGCCGCCGGCCGCGCCGTCATGCCGTGCAACATCAACCACCCGGAGGCCGAGCCGATGATCATCGGCTCCCGCTTCCTCACCAAGCTCAACGCGAACATGGGCAACTCGGCCGTCACCTCGTCCATCGACGAGGAGGTCGAGAAACTCACGTGGGCCACCAAGTGGGGTGCCGACACCGTGATGGATCTGTCCACCGGCAACGACATCCACACCACCCGCGAGTGGATTCTGCGCAACTCCCCCGTGCCGATCGGCACCGTGCCGATGTACCAGGCGCTGGAGAAGGTCGAGGACGACGCCTCGAAGCTCAGCTGGGAGCTGTTCCGCGACACCGTGATCGAGCAGTGCGAGCAGGGCGTCGACTACATGACGATCCACGCCGGCGTGCTGCTGCGCTACGTGCCGCTCACCGCGAACCGCGTCACCGGCATCGTCTCCCGCGGCGGCTCGATCATGGCCGACTGGTGCCTGCGCCACCATCAGGAGAGCTTCCTGTACACGCACTTCGACGAGCTATGCGACATCTTCGCCAAGTACGATGTGGCGTTCTCCCTCGGCGACGGTCTGCGCCCCGGCTCCCTCGCGGACGCCAACGACGCGGCACAGCTCTCCGAACTGATGACGCTGGGCGAGCTCACCGAGCGCGCCTGGGCGAAGGACGTGCAGGTCATGATCGAGGGCCCGGGCCACGTGCCGTTCGACACGGTGCGCATGAACATCGAGCTGGAGAAGGCCGTGTGCAAGGGCGCCCCGTTCTACACCTTGGGACCGCTCACCACCGATACCGCCCCCGGCTACGACCACATCACCTCCGCGATCGGCGCCACCGAGATCGGCCGCTACGGCACCGCCATGCTGTGCTACGTGACTCCGAAGGAGCACCTGGGCCTGCCGAACAAGGACGACGTCAAGCAGGGCGTGATCGCCTACAAGATCGCCGCCCACGCGGCCGACATCGCCAAGCACCACCCGCACGCGCAGGACCGTGACGACGCGATCTCGAAGGCCCGCTTCGAGTTCCGTTGGCTCGACCAGTTCAACCTCTCCTACGATCCGGACACCGCGATCGCGTTCCACGACGACACGCTGCCCGCCGAGCCGGCCAAGATGGCGCACTTCTGCTCGATGTGCGGCCCGAAGTTCTGCTCGATGGCCATCTCGCAGAACATCCGCAAGGCGTTCGGCGGCGCGGCCGCCCAGGAGCAGATCGTGAAGGATTCGCTCGCCGGTGTGGCCGCCGACGCGCAGCCGGCCGCGGCCGACGGCGTCGTCTCCGCCAACGTGCTGAGCCCCGAGGAGATCCGAGCCGGCCTCGACGCGATGAGCGAGAAGTACACCGCCCAGGGCGGCAAGCTCTACTCCACCGCCACCGAGTGACGGATTCCGGTCCCCACCGGTAGGATCCCTCCGGTCCGATATGTTGAAACCCCTCTCATCCGAGAGGGGTTTCAACATATGTGGGGTTCCCTTGCCGGCCTCTGCTAGCCCCTATGCGCGCGCAGTTCGGGGCGACGTTCGACGCGCTCGAACGCGGTAATGAGGTCCGCGGCGCGGATCGCGGCGCGGCGATCCTTGGCGGCGACGAGCGCCGCCTCCGTCCAGATCGCGCACACTTCGGCGCCGCTCCAGCCTTCGGTGCGCCGCGCGATGTCCGCGAGGGGCAGCTCCCCTTCGGTCGAGAGCGCGCGCTCCTGCACTTCAAGGATCGCGAGACGGTCGTGCTCGCCCGGCATCGGGAACGGGATCTGCCAGTCGAAGCGGCCAGGGCGCAGCAGCGCCGGATCCACGTCCTCGATGCGGTTCGTGGCGGCGACGACCACCACGTTGCCTTTGGACGCGAAGCCGTCCATGAGCGTCAGCAGCTGTGCGACGAGACGCTTGCCGACGCCGTTCGTGTCGGTGTCGCGCGAGGAGGCGATCGAATCGATCTCGTCGAAGAAGATGATGGCACGCTGGTCGGCCTGCGCGGCGGCGAAGATCATGCGCAGCGTTTCCTCGCTGTCGCCCACGTATTTGCTCACGATGGTCGGACCGGAGACGAGGTAGAACTGCGCGTCGGCCACATTGGCGATGATGCGCGCCAGATGCGTCTTGCCGGTGCCGGGCGCGCCGGTGAAGATCACGCCCTTGATCGGCTTCGCACCGATGGCGCGCATCTGCACGCTGTTGCCGAGCTGCGTCTCGATGAGCTCCTTGGCGCGCGTGACGACCTGCTCGTAGCCGCCGAACGACGCGAACGTGAGGTCCGGGTCGGCGCTCGGCGTGATCCGGTACTGTTTGATGTCGTCGTCGTGGTCGGATTCGCCGGGGCGGATGGCCGTCGGCCACAGCACGCGTTCGATGCCGAACAGGTCGGTGAACTCGACCGTGTTGCCGGGCATGATGTCCACCGGATAGTCGCCTTCGAGGAGTTCCAGCCCGTCCGAGGTCTCCAGCACGACCGCATCCTCCAATGCGCGGCGCACGACGCCGACGCGGGGCTTGATCGGCCAGACGGAGGCGGGCACCTTCGTGTAGAAGCCGTCGCCGACGAGCAGCACGTCGCCCACGTCGAACACCTCCTGACGCGGGAACGTGAGCTGCGTGCTCCGCCCGTTCGGCATCGTCGCGTAATAGGCGACGCGCCCCTCGTCGAATCCGGTGATGCGCGCCAGCACGCCGTCACGGCGCAACACGTCGTCGGACATGATTCCCCTCTCCCACTGCTCGGTTCCGGCCGTTGTCCCGGCCCGTTCCATCACACCACACAACCGCCCCGGAATCAAGGGAAATCCGAGGGAAGTCCAAGGCGGGGCGAGCCGGAAATCAACGGCGGAAACAGGTGAAAAACGAGTCTCCCCCGACTAAGCTGAACCGTATGTCAACACATGCAACCACGCTTCCCCCCGTGCTCGCGATCTCCGGTTCGGATTCGTCCGGCGGCGCGGGCATGCAGGCGGACCTGAAGACCATGCTCGCCAACGGCGTGTTCGGCATGAGCGCGATCACCGCACTCACCGCGCAGAACACGACCGGCGTGCGCTCCATCCAGGACACGGAGCCGACGATCCTCGCCGACCAGATCGACGCCGTGTTCGAGGACATCCCGCCGCTGGCGGTCAAGATCGGCATGGTGTCCGCGACGGACATCATCGACGTGATCGCCGACCGGCTCACGTTCCATCATGCGGCGAACGTCGTGCTCGACCCGGTCATGGTCGCCACGTCCGGCGCGAAGCTCATCAGCGACGACGCGATCGCCGCGCTCACGTCGAAGCTGTTCCCGCTCGCCACGGTCATCACGCCGAACATCCCCGAGGCGCAGGAGCTCACCGGTCTGGCGATCGTCGACGCCGGTTCGATGGAGGCGGCGGCGCGCGCCCTCGTCACGCGCTACGGCTGCGCGGCGCTCGTCAAGGGCGGTCATCACACGAACGACGCGAACGACGTGCTCGCCGAGACCGATGGCACGGTCACGTGGTTCGAGGGTTCGCGCGTCGACAATCCGAACACGCACGGCACCGGCTGCACATTGAGTTCGGCGATCGCGTCGAATCTCGCGAAGGGCGAGACGCTGCCCGACGCAATCCGGCACGCGAAGGAGTATCTGACCGGCGCACTGAACGCGATGCTCGATCTGGGCCACGGTTCCGGCCCGATGGACCACGCGTGGCAGTGGCGGTGAGAGAGAAGGAGAAATGACGATGACGCAGAACGATGACGCCACCGGGCGCGACGCTTCGGACGCGCGTGACGCGGCGCTCGCCACGGCGACCGACCGTTTCGCCGTGAAGCAGGAGGTCCCCATCGACCCGAAGACCGGCAAGCCGTATCTCAACACGGTGGCCGCGATCCAGGTGTCGGTGACGGGCGCGGGCTCCGAGGTCTCCCCCTACGTCTCGCAGGCGATCGAGGTGATCCGCGATTCGGGCCTCCCGCAGGAGACGAATGCGCTGTTCACCGACGTGGAGGGCAACCTCGACGACGTGCTGCACGTGGCCGGCGAGGCCGCGAAGAAGCTCGCGGAGCAGGGCTACCGCACGAGCCTCGTGCTCCACATGGACATCCGCCCCGGTTTCACCGGCCAGCTCGCCGAGAAGCCGAAGCTCGCCGACCAGCTCATCGCCGACCGCAAGGCCGCCGCGGCGGAATAAGACGAAAACAAAAAAGCTCCCTCTGACGAGGGAGCCTGAAGTATATACGGCTGTACAGGGAAGGCTCACGCCTCCTTGCCGTACTCCTTGGCGATGATGTCCCAGAGCTGGTCGGCGGCCTGTTCGACGTTCTCGTTGACGATGGTCACGTCGAATTCGCTTTCCGCGGCGAGCTCCACCTTGGCGGTCTCGAGGCGGCGCTTGCGCTGCTCCTCGGTTTCGGTGCCGCGGCCGGTGAGGCGGCGCACCAGCTCGTCGAAGCTCGGCGGGGCGATGAACACGGTCATCACCTCGAGTCCCAGCTCCTTGGCCTTCTCCTTGACGCGACGCGCGCCCTGCAGGTCGATCTCGAGAATCGTCGGCGTGCCGACGGCCATGTGGTCCTCGAGCGGCTTCAGCGGCGTGCCGTAGTGCGCGAGTCCGTGCACGAGCGCCGTCTCCAGGAACTCCCCCGCCTTCTCCTTGGCGGCGAACTCCTCCTCGCTCATGAACCAGTAGTTGACGCCGTTCACCTCGCCCGGGCGCGGGTCGCGCGTCGTGGCGGAGACGGACACCCAGATCTCCGGGTGCTTCTTGCGCAGCGCGATCTCGACGGTGCCCTTGCCGACGCCGGCGGGGCCGGTGAGCACGAGCAGACGTCCGCCACGCAGCGCCTGCGCGTCCGCGTCGGCTGTGGCTTCCGGCTGCGTGCCGGTGGCGGCCGCGGTTTTGCCCGCGGGAGCGGTCGTCGCGTCGGATTGTGCCTCGGCGGCGGAATCAGCGGAAGCGGCGGTCTTATCGGTGTCGGTCACGGTGATGCTCTCCCTCGGCGCGTCCGCGCCGGTCGTCTCGGATGTTGCGGTTGCGCCGTGGTCGGACGTCCCGGCGGTCTCGGCAGGCGTCTGCGGCACGGGCGCGGCCTCGTCCGTCGCCGCCGCAACGGCCTTCTGCTGCTCCTGCGGCAGCTCGGCGACGCGCGTCGCCTCCATGAGCGCTTGACGCACGTCGAGCGAAATCGCCTCGGTGGCTTCGCTCAATGCGGCGATGTCCGGACCGTGCGACGCGATGAAGCGGGACACGGTGACGAGCACGTTGCCCTTCGTCCCCTTGAACACGGTGCGCAGGTCCTTCGCGTCAGCGCCCTGCCAGCCGTAGCCGGGCGAGAGGATCGGTCCGGTGAACTGGGCCGGGTCGACGCCGGTCTCGTTGATCCACTGGCCGATGGTCGCGCCGATGACGAGGCCGACGGAGCCCATGCCGTCCACGTTGCGGTTGTTCTTCTGCGCGGTGGCGGCGATGCCGTACGCCACCGTCTTGCCTTCATAGTCGCCGACCTGTCGGATGGCGCTTTGCAGGCTCTTGCCCTCCTCGTTGGAGGTGAGGGATGCGATGAACACGCCGCGCCCGTTGTCGAGCGCGTCGTCGATGAGGCCCTGCAGCGATCGCGCGCCGTAGTACGGCAGCAGCGTGATCGCGTCGGCCCTCAGCGGCGCGCCCGGCTTGAAGTAGGCGTCGGCGATGGCGGAGATCGTCGTGGACAGTCCGCCGTGCAGGCAGTCGACGATCGTGATGATGCCCATCTGGCGTGCCGCGTACAGCACGCGTTCCAGCGCGGCGAATCCCTTCGAGCCGTAACGCTCGAACATCGGCGACTGGAACTTGACGGCGGCGGCGCGTCCGTTCGCGGCCTGCAGCATGCGCATGGCGAACATCTCCGCGCCGTCGGCGTCGACGTTGTAGCCCCAATCGGTCAGGAGTTTCCGGTGTGGGTCGATGCCCACGCACAACGGACCGTACTTGTCCATCGAATTGCGCAGACGCAGACCGAAGTCTGAACGCCTGGCGAGCCGTTCCTTGTCCTGTTCCTCAATGGGGCTGTCACTCATCGCGATCCCTTCCTTCGTGTGAGAGGAAATCCGTTGATCAGAAATCCTTGCTTTCCAACGCGAACAGCTGCTTGGAGTGCTCCTGGATGCTCATGATCTGGTAGTCGTTGCGCTTGACCGCCTCGATGGCCAGCAGCACCGCGGAGAACTCGGTGATGGTCGTGAACTGCGGCAGGTCGGCGGCGATGGCGGCGGCTCGAATCGAGTAACCGTCGGAGCGCGACCCGCGCGAGTTCGGCGTGTTGAGAATCATGTCGATCGCGCCGTCCTCGATGAGTTCGACGACGTTCTTGCCGATCGAGCCTTCGGCGTGCACGACCTTCACCGGCGCCTCCGGATCGGAGTCCACGCGGGTGGAGATCTTGTCGACGATCTTCGAGTCGATGCCGTAGCGGCGCAGCACGGAGGCGGTGCCCTCGGTCGCCCAGATCGTGAAGCCGAGCTCGACGAGACGCACGGCCATGAGCGGCAGCTGGCGCTTGTCGGTGTCGTTCACGGAGATGAACACGTTGCCGTGGGTCGGCAGACCGCCCTCGTAGGCGGCGAGCTGGCTCTTGGCGAACGCGTGCGGGAAGTCGCGGTCGAAGCCCATGACCTCGCCGGTGGAGCGCATCTCCGGTCCGAGCAGGATGTCGACGGTCTTGCCGACGGGCGTGCGGAAGCGCTTGAACGGCAGCACGGACTCCTTGACCGCCACCTGCTGGCCGCGGTGCATGACGCCGCCGTCGCCCTTGGGCAGCAGCAGGCCGTTGGCGCGCTGGTCGGCGATGGTCTCGCCGGCCATGATGCGCGCGGCGGCCTTGGCCAGCGCCACGCCGGTCGCCTTGGAGGCGAACGGCACGGTGCGGGAGGCGCGCGGGTTGGCTTCGATGACGTACAGCGTGTTCGCCATGAACGCGTACTGCACGTTGATCAGGCCCTTGACGTTGCAGCCCTTGGCAATCGCATAGGTGCCCTCGCGCAGGCGACGGATCTGGTCGTCGGACAGCGTGGACGGCGGCAGCGTGCAGGCGGCGTCGCCGGAGTGGACGCCGGCCTCCTCGATGTGCTCCATGATGCCGCCGATGTACAGCTCCTCGCCGTCGAACAGCGCGTCGACGTCGATCTCGATGGCGTCCTGGAGGAACTTGTCGATGAGCAGCGGGGAGGGCAGACGGCCGGAGACGACCGTGTCGGCCTGGGCCTCGGCGAGGGCACGGTTCACGTACTTCTCGAGCTGGGCGTTGTCGTAGACGATCTCCATGCCGCGGCCGCCGAGCACGTAGCTCGGGCGCACGAGCACCGGGTAGCCGATCGAGTGGGCGGCCTCCTGGGCCTCCTCCAGCGACAGGGCGGTGCCGTAGCGCGGCGCGTTCATCTTCGCCTTCTTGAGCACCTCGCCGAACAGCTCGCGGTTCTCCGCGAGGTCGATGGCCTCCGGGGTGGTGCCGAGGATCGGCACGCCGGCGGCCTTGAGGCGCGCGGCGAGCGACAGCGGCGTCTGGCCGCCGAGCTGCACGATGACGCCCTTGACCGGGCCCATGCGCTTCTCGGCCTCGTAGATCTCGAGCACGTCCTCGAAGGTGAGCGGCTCGAAGTAGAGGCGGTCGGAGATGTCGTAGTCGGTGGAGACGGTCTCCGGGTTGCAGTTGACCATGATCGTGTCATAGTCCTTGCCGAGCTCCTGCACCGCGTGCACGCAGGTGTAGTCGAACTCGATGCCCTGGCCGATGCGGTTCGGGCCGGAGCCGAGGATAATCACGGCCTCGCGCTCGCGCGGCTTGACCTCGGACTCGTCCGCGTAGCAGGAGTAGTAGTACGGCGTGGCCGCGTCGAACTCGGCGGCGCAGGTGTCGACCGTCTTGTACACGGGCTTCAAGCCGTAGGTCCAGCGCAGCTCGCGGATCGTGTTCTCGCCCTCGTCGCCGAGGTTCCTCAGGTGCGCGATCTGCAGGTCGGACAGGCCGGCGAGCTTGGCGCGGCGCAGCAGCTTGCGCGTGAGCGTCTCGGCCTCGCGCACCGCCTGGGCGGTCTCGTTGATGAGCGTGAGCTGCTTGAGGAACCACGGATCGATCTTGGTGGCCGCGTACAGCTGCTCGATGGTGGCGCCGCCCCAGATGGCGCGCATGAGCTCGAGGTAGCGGTTCTCGGTGGGCGTGTGGATCGCCTTGAGCAGTTCGGCGACCTCGTCGGCCGTCGGCTTCGGACCGTCCCAGTTGAAGCCCATGTGGCGCTTGTCGATGGAGCGCATCGCCTTGCCGAGGGACTCCTGGAAGTTGCCGGCCAGGGCCATGGCCTCGCCGACGGACTTCATCGACGTGGTGAGCGTCGGATCGGCGCCCGGGAACTTCTCGAACGCGAAGCGCGGCACCTTGGTGACCACGTAGTCGATGGTCGGCTCGAAGGAGGCCGGCGTGGACTGGGTGATGTCGTTGCGGATCTCGTCGAGCGTGTAGCCGAGGGCCAGCTTGGTCGCGATCTTCGCGATCGGGAAGCCGGTGGCCTTCGAGGCGAGCGCGGAGGAGCGGGAGACGCGCGGGTTCATCTCGATGACGATGATGCGCCCGGTCTCGGGGTGGATGGCGAACTGGATGTTGCAGCCGCCGGTGTCGACTCCCACGCCGCGGATGATGGCGATGCCGATGTCGCGCAGCTTCTGGTACTCGCGGTCGGTCAGGGTGAAGCACGGGGCCACGGTGATGGAGTCGCCGGTGTGCACGCCGACCGGGTCGACGTTCTCGATCGGGCAGACGACCACGACGTTGTCGTTGCGGTCGCGCATGAGCTCGAGCTCGAACTCCTTCCAGCCTTCGATGCCCTCCTCGATGAGCACCTCGTCGGTCGGCGAGTAGTGGATGCCGGCGCCGGCGATGCGGTGCAGCTCCTCCTCGTCGTGCGCGATGCCGGAGCCGAGGCCGCCCATCGTGAAGCTCGGGCGGACGACCAGCGGGTAGCCGAACTCGTCGGCGATGCGGTCCACTTCGGCGAGCGTGTGGGCGATGCGGGAGCGCGCGGATTCGGCGCCCGCCTCGTCGACGACCTTCTTGAACAGCTCGCGGTCCTCGCCGCGGTCGATGGCGTCGAGGGACGCGCCGATCAGCTCGACGTCGTACTTCTTGAGCACGCCGGCCTCGCCGAGCGCCATCGCGGCGTTGAGCGCGGTCTGGCCGCCGAGGGTCGGCAGCAGCGCGTCGGGGCGTTCCTTGGCGATGATCTGCTCGAGGATCGGCGTGGCAATCGGCTCGATGTAGGTGGCGTCGGCCATCTCGGGGTCGGTCATGATGGTGGCCGGGTTCGAGTTGACGAGGATGACGCGGATGCCTTCCTCCTTGAGGACGCGGCATGCCTGGGTGCCCGAGTAATCGAACTCCGCGGCCTGACCGATCACGATCGGGCCGGAGCCGATGACCATCACGGATTTGATGTCGGTGCGCTTCGGCATATCACTTACCTTCCTTGGAGTCGGCGCGGGAATCGCGCGGATTGTTCTTCATGAGATCGCAGAATCGGTCGAACAGGTACGCGGCGTCGTGCGGGCCCGCGGCGGCCTCCGGGTGGTACTGCACGGAGAACGCGGGGATGTCGACGCACTGCAGGCCTTCGACCACGTCGTCGTTGAGATCGATGTGGCTGACGAACACCTTGCCGTACTTGCCGTTCTCGAACGGGGCGTCGACGGTTTCGCCGATCGGCGCGTCGACGGCGAAGCCGTGGTTGTGGGCGGTGACCTCCACCTTGCCGGTGGTGAGGTCCTTGACCGGCTGGTTGATGCCGCGGTGGCCGAACTTCAGCTTGTACGTGCCGAAGCCGAGCGCGCGGCCGAGCAGCTGGTTGCCGAAGCAGATGCCGAAGAACGGGTAGCCGGCGTCGAGGACCTTGCGCAGCAGCTCGACCTCCGGGCCGGCCTGCTCCGGGTCGCCCGGGCCGTTGGAGAAGAAGACGCCGTCCGGGTTGAGGGCGGTCAGCTCTTCGAACGTGATGGTGGAGGGCACGACGTGCACGCGGCAGCCGCGCTCGGCCATGCGGTGCGGGGTCATCGCCTTGATGCCGAGGTCGACGGCGGCCACGGTGTACAGCGGCTCCTTGCCTTCGAACTCGCCGCACGGCTCGATGGTGTACGCCTCCTTGGTGGAGACCTCGTCGTACAGGCTCAGACCCTGCATCTGCGGGGTGGCCTTGACCGCGTCGAGCAGTTCGTCGATGGTCTTGAGGCGGCCGTCCTCGCCGAGGAGCGCGTCGCCGGAGAAGATGCCGGCGCGCATCACGCCTGCGGAGCGCAGGTGGCGCACCAGCTTGCGGGTGTCGATGTCGGCGAGACCGACGATGCCGTTGGCTTCGAGATCGCCGTCGAGGCTGCCCTCGGCACGCCAGTTGCTCACGTTCGGGGAGGGCTCGCGCACGATGTAGCCGGCCACCCAGATGCGGGAGGATTCCGGATCCTCGTGGTTGACGCCCGTGTCGCCGATGTGCGGGAAGGTCTGCACGACGATCTGACGGTCGTAGCTCGGATCGGTGAGCGTCTCCTGGTATCCGGTCATGCCGGTGGCGAACACGATCTCACCCGTGGTCGCGCCATGGGCCCCGTAGGGTTCACCCACATACACCTGCCCATCCTCCAGCACAAGGACCGCATCGTCCTTGCCATAGTTCGCGATCTCGCTCACCAAAACCCCCTTTTCGTTCTCGGGTCGTCCGTATTCAAGGTTATCGGCCCGCGCCGACGCACACGCGCAGGACACACGCGCATGTCGCCGTTCGCGGCCGTTCTGTTCTCGTGCCGGTTGGTCGCGCCCGGCCCACGCTCTCATAAAAACGCCTCCCGTGTTGCGGGGAGGCGTTCAAAAAGAAATATCAGTCCAACGGCTTTTCCTTGGCCGTGCAGATCGCGGACAGCAGTCCGTGGATGAATGCGGGGGAATCCCCGTCGCACAGCGTCTTCGCGAGGGACAGCGCTTCGTCGATGGCGACCTTGTCGGGCACGTCATCGTTGAAGAGGATCTCCCAGGCGGCGATACGCAGGATGTTGCGGTCGATCACGCCCATACGGCGGACCTTCCACCCGGTGGAGTGCTCGTCCAGGGTGGAGTCGATCTCGTGCTGGTGCTCGGCCACGCCCTTGACGATCTCGATGGCGTATTCGGGCAGCGGCGTCTGCGCGCCGGGCGTCTCGATGCGCTCGTCGAGCAGGGACAGGATGTCCTGATCCTTCTCGTCCGCCTCATACAACGTGTTCAGAGCCCTCTTACGGGCGGTGGAACGTGCCATGCAGCTCTTTCGTCCTTCGTGTCGTCGGTTTACCGGTTGGAACTGGTGCGATCGGTGTGATCAGCGGGTGTGCGGATCAGTTCTCGCGGCCCAGGTAGGAGCCGTCGGTGGTGTTGACCTTGACCTTCTCGCCCTCGTTGATGAACAGCGGGACCTGGATCTCGGCGCCGGTCTCCACGGTGGCCGGCTTGGTGCCCGCGTTGGAGCGGTTGCCCTGCAGGCCCGGCTCGGTGTGGGTGATGGTCAGGACGACGGAGGCCGGCAGTTCGACGCTCAGCGGGGTCTCGTCGTGGAAGGACACGATGCAGTCGGTGCCTTCGAGCAGGAACTTGGTGTCGACGATGGACTTCGGCACGTAGACCTGGTCGTAGGTGGTCATGTCCATGAAGACCAGGTTGTCGCCGTCCTCGTAGGAGTACTGGAGGTTGCGGTTGTCGACGGTCTCGAACTCCATCTTCATGCCCGCGTTGAAGGTCTTGTCGACGATCTTGCCGGAGAGCACGTTCTTGATGGTGGTGCGCACGAAGGCGGGGCCCTTGCCCGGCTTGACGTGCTGGAACTTGAGGACGGTCCACAGCTGGCCGTCCAGGTTCAGGACGGAACCGTTCTTGATGTCATTGGTAGTCTGTGCCACGATGTCTCACCTATTTCTAGTGTCGAGGGCTTACCCAAAATTTGCCTTCGCTATTATGCCACCACCCCCCTACCGCGCCACACCGGCCGTCCGGCGAACGGGCCGGCGCCGTCACGCGTCTTCGTGATGCATGCGATGCATGTGGGACATACGACGGGCCGTCCGTGTCCCGGGGAGACACGGACGGCCCGCATGGATTATCTCACAGGCGACGACGGCGCGCAGCGAGATAGCCGCCGGCCACCGACAGCAGCAGCGCGGCTGCGGTGATCGCCGTCACGTCGGCGCCGGTGCGGGACAGCTTGCCGGCACCCGTGGCGCCGTGCCGGCCACCGTTCGGCTTGGCGCCTGTCTGCTGGCCGCCATTCTGATCACCGGCGGTCTGGCCACCAGCGGTCTGGCCGCCGTTCTGGCCACCAGCCGTGGGATCGGGCACGAACACGGACCGGTCGATCTGCAACCGGACGATGCGCGTCGTCTCCGTGGTGTCGAAGTTGTTGTCGGTCATGACGCTCAGGTCGAGCTTGCCGCCATCGTTCGAATCGGTGATGATCAGATCCTCGAAATTGTCGAGCAACGGGTTGGTGTCCGAATACGCCGCGTTCGGCTTGAACCGGGCGCCGAGGGTCAGCTTGCCGCCCAGATCGGCGAGTTCGGTGAAGCTCAGGAACGACGAGTCGCCGCTCGCGGACAACGAGGCGACGCCGCTGACGTCCGGAGCCGCCGCGATGCCGTGCGCATACGCGATCCTGATGCCGTATCCGTGGGTCTGGTCCCACGAGCGTTCCAGCACGAGGAACCCGTCCTCGCCGATGGCGGCGAATTCGGTGATGCCCATGTCGGCGTTCGCGGCCTTGAACGCGACCTGCTTGACCAGTTTCCACTGGCCTTCGGAACCCTTCACATCGTCCCGGTACACCAGGACTCGGCGGGCGGCGGTGTCGATGTCCTTGCCGGTCGGGGAGTCGTTCTTCAGCGCGTATTCGTTGCCGACGAGGATCTGGTGGCCGGACGGGGACACGGTCAGCGCCTCGAGGCTCTTGTTGTGCAAGGCCTGTCCGTTGCCGTTGATGTCGAACAGTTCCGGCACGGGCAGTTCGCCCTTCTGCCGTCCGTCGGTGCCGAAGATGCGGATCTTCGGCTCCTCGTGCTCACCCGCGGCGGCGTTCGGATGGCCTTCGGAGGTGAGCACGAAATCACCGTTCGGCAACACGCCGAGGCCTTCGTCGTCGGTGGTTTCGCCGTTGTATGGGGTGCCGTCCGCATCGGTCAGGACGATGCTCCCGGTCGGGGCGGCCTTGCCGAAATCGTTGCCGAGCAGCCACAGACGAGCCACGTCGGTGCCGTGGTTGTCCATCGTGGAGACGTACTGTCCGAGCTTGGCGTTGTATGCGGTGGAGGACAGTCCTCCGAACGGGATCGGTTCGCTGGTGCCGGTGCCGTCGCTGTACCCGTTGACCGACCAGTAGTCGAGGTGGTCGTCACGGCCGAGTGCGGTGACGTACTTGGAAAGCGTGCCGCTCGCCGAATCGTCGAAGCCGGCGGCCGCCTTCTGGAACGGTTCCGCTTCGACGTCGAGGATGCGCGTGGTCTGGCTGGCGCTGTAGTTGTCGTCGCTGATGATGGAGATGTCGGCCTTGTAGCTGCCGTCGCCGCGGTACCATGTGGCGTCGGGCGTGGCGAGCTGGTCGCGGTTCGTGATGACGAGCCCTTCGTAGTTGTCCATCAGCGGGTTGGTCTGCGGCGATCCCGGCTTCTTGGATGCGCCGAGGTCGGAGAGCTTGTCGAGCTCGCCGATCTGACGCGACTTCACGAATTTCGAGGCGTTGGCGGGATCGTTGAGGTTGGCGACGTCGGAGACGTCGGGCGCGGCGTCGAGTCCGGAGACGTAGGACAGCGCGACCTTGTTGCCGGTCTGGCTGTTCCAGGTGCGCTGCAGCACGTATAGAGAGTCTTCGGAATCGAGCGCGACGTCGGTCACGTCCAATCCGGTGACGGCCTGGAATCCGACCTGCTTGACCAGCGTCCACGTTCCGGCCTTGCCTGCGACGTCGTCGCGGTAGACGAGGAAGCGCCGTGCGTTGGTCTTGTCCTGATACACGTCGTTCTTGAGCGTGCCCTCCATGGCGGCCACGAGCTCGTGGCCGGTCGGCGACAGGCTCAGGCCTTCGAGCGTGAGGTTATGGGACGCCTGTCCTTCGGCGGTGTTGATGTCGAACAGTCCGGGAATGGGCAGCTCTCCCTTCTGCCTTCCGGTGGCATCGAAGATGCGGATCGTGGGATGTTCGGGCTGCGTCTTTCCCGCCGGGGGAATGCCCTCCGACGTGATGGCGAAGTCCCCGTTGGGCAGCACGGCGATGCCTTCGTTGTCGGTCGTGTTGCCGTTGTAGGGGGTGCCGTTCGCGTCGGTGAGGGTCACCGGGTCGCGGGTGATGGCCGGGTTGCGCAGGTCCTTGCCGAGGAACCAGACGTGGGAGACGTCGCTTCCGTGGTTGTCGGACTGCGCGACATACGAATCGGCCTGCGCATCCCAGGCGATGCCGGAGAGTCCTCCGACGCGTATGCCCTTGTAGTCGACCTTGTCCAGCGCGTCGCTGTAGGCGACCGGCGTGACCTGATTCGGCGTGACGGTGTCATCGGCATACGCCGCGGGAGCCGTCGCGCACCCCAGTGCCATGCATGCGGCCGCTGCGATCGCCGCTATCGTTCTGTTCATCATTCCCCTTCCGTAACCGTAACCAGTATCGCTGATTGCGCTATCATGCTGGCCCCGCAAAGTTGCGAGGGAGGGAAGAATCGCACGGCATCTGATGAACCGTGCATGAAGAACATGTCGGTCGCGACGTGATCGGGTACGCCGTCGTACCCGTACGTATCCGTTTACAGGAAAGAAATGGAAAGGAATATACGAATGGGGCTCCGAAATCCGTAAGGATTCCGGAGCCCCATTTCAGTACGCTAGTTCAAGCGTGTCGAAGATCTCTCTGATGGAAATCAGGCGAGGATCTTGGTGACACGGCCCGAGCCGACGGTGTGGCCACCCTCACGCACGGCGAAGGTCAGGCCCTCCTCCATAGCGATCGGCTGGATCAGCTCGACGGTGAAGGTCGCGTGATCGCCCGGCTGGACCATCTCGACGCCTTCCGGCAGCTCGATGACGCCGGTGACGTCGGTGGTGCGGAAGTAGAACTGCGGACGGTAGTTGGAGAAGAACGGCGAGTGACGGCCACCCTCATCCTTAGTCAGGACGTAGACCTCACCCTCGAACTTGGTGTGCGGGGTGACGGAGCCCGGAGCAGCCACGACCTGGCCACGCTCGACGTCCGTACGGCCGAGGCCACGGAGGAGCAGACCGGTGTTGTCGCCAGCCTCGCAGGAGTCCATCGTCTTGTGGAAGGTCTCGATGGAGGTGACGGTGGTGTTCTGGGTCGGGCGGATGCCGACGATCTCGACCGGGGTGTTGACGGCCAGCTGGCCACGCTCAACACGGCCGGTGACGACGGTACCACGGCCGGAGATGGTGAAGACGTCCTCGATCGGCATCAGGAACGGCTTGTCGAGGTCGTGGACCGGGGTCGGGATGTACTCGTCGACGGCGTCCATGAGCTTCTTGATCTGCTCGACCCACTTCTCGTGGTCCGGAGCGTCGTCGTGCAGCGCGCCGTAGGCGGAGACGTGGATGACCGGGCAGTCACGATCGAAGCCGTTCTCGTCGAGGAGGTCACGGACCTCTTCCTCGACGAGCTCAATGAGCTCCTCATCGTCGACCATGTCGCACTTGTTCAGGGCGACCAGGATCTTCGGGACGCCGACCTGACGGGCGAGCAGGACGTGCTCGCGGGTCTGGGCCATCGGGCCGTCGGTGGCGGCCACAACGAGGATGGCGCCATCCATCTGGGCGGCACCGGTGATCATGTTCTTCACGAAGTCGGCGTGGCCCGGGCAGTCCACGTGAGCGTAGTGACGCTTCGCGGTCTGGTACTCGATGTGGGCGATGTTGATGGTGATACCGCGGGCGGCCTCTTCCGGAGCGGAATCGATCTGGTTGAAGTCGTACTCCGGGTTGACATCCGGGTACTCCTCGTGCAGAACCTTGGAGATGGCCGCGGTCAGGGTCGTCTTGCCGTGATCGACGTGGCCGATGGTGCCGATGTTAACGTGCGGCTTAGTACGCTCGTACTTTTCCTTTGCCATTACTTTGTCCTCCTGGACGTTTCGTAGGTTTACTGGGTTTCTGGGTTTCGTGCCACATTGAAGGAGCCAGAACCCAGTCAGCGGTACACGATATTACCGCTGACTGGAGACGTGGCGCAAATCAACGTAGCTACGCGTGTCACTCGCCGCGCTGGGCCTTGATGATCTCGTCGGAGACGCTCTTCGGCACCTCGGCGTAGGAGTCCATCTGCATGGTGAACATGGCGCGGCCCTGGGTCTTCGAGCGGAGGTCGCCGATGTAGCCGAACATCTCGGACAGCGGGACCTTGGCGTCGATGACCTTGACGCCGGTGGCGTCGGTCATGGACTGGATGTTGCCACGGCGCTGGTTGAGATCGCCAATGACTTCGCCCATGTAGTCCTCCGGGGTACGGACCTCCACGGCCATGATCGGCTCGAGGATGACCGGCTTCGCCTTCGGGGCGGCTTCCTTGAAGCACATGGAGCCCGCGAGCTTGAAGGCCATTTCGGAGGAATCGACCGGGTGCATCTGGCCGTCGGTGACGGTGGCCTTGACGCCCACGACCGGGAAGCCGGCGAGAATACCGGATTCCATGGCCTCCTTGACGCCGGCCTCGATGGACGGGATGAACTCCTGGGAGATGTGGCCGCCGGTGACGGCGTTCTCGAACTCGAAGGTCTTGCCCTCGGTGGTCTCGAGCGGCTCGAAGTTCATCAGGACCTTCGCGAACTGGCCGGAACCACCGGTCTGCTTCTTGTGCGTGTAGCCCTGGTCCATGACGGCCTTGCGGATGGTCTCGCGGTAGGCGACCTGCGGCTTGCCCTGGGTGCACTCGACCTTGAACTCGCGACGCATACGGTCGACGATGATGTCGAGCTGGAGCTCGCCCATGCCGGCGATCAGGGTCTGGCCGGACTCCTCGTCCGTGGTGACCTGGAACGTCGGATCCTCTTCGGCCAGCTTGGCGAGGGCGATGCCCATCTTCTCCTGGTCGGCCTTGGTCTTCGGCTCGACGGCGACCTGGATCACCGGATCCGGGAAGGTCATCGAGTTGAGGGAGATCGGAGCGTCCATGGCGCACAGGGTGTCGCCGGTGGTGACGTTCTTCAGGCCCACGAAGGTGTAGATGTTGCCGGCGTCGGCCACGTCGACCGGGTTCTCCTTGTCGGCGTGCATCTGGAAGATCTTGCCGACGCGCTCCTTCTTGCCGCGCGTGGAGTCGAGCACGTTGTCGCCCGGCTTGACGGAGCCGGAGTAGACGCGCACGAACACGAGCTTGCCGTAGAACGGGTGGGTGGAGATCTTGAAGACGAGGGCCGCGAACGGATCGGACTTGGTCGGCTTGCGGTCGATCTCGACGGATTCATCGCCGGGCTCGAAGCCCTTGATGGCCGGCACGTCCTCCGGGGACGGCAGGAAGTCGACGACGCCGTCCAGCATCGGCTGAACGCCCTTGTCCTTGAAGGCAGAACCGCAGAAGACCGGGAAGGCCTTCTTCTCGATGGTGAGCTGGCGGACGCCCGCGCGGATGTCCTCCTTGGACAGCTCGCCGTCCTCGAAGAACTTGTTCATCAGGTCGTCGTTCGCCTCGGCGGCGGCCTCGACCAGCTGCTCGTGGTACTCGGCGGCCTTGTCCTTCAGGTCGTCCGGGATCTCGGTGGTGTCGTACTTGGCGCCGAGGCTGTCGGTGCCGTTCCACACGTAGGCCACCATCTCGACCAGGTCGACGACGCCGGTGAAGTCGTTCTCGGCGCCGATCGGCAGCTGCATGACGATCGGGGTCGCGCCCAGCTTCTCCTTGATGGTGTCGACGGAGTAGTAGAAGTTCGCGCCGAGCTTATCCATCTTGTTGATGAAGCAGATGCGCGGCACGCCGTACTTGTCGGCCTGACGCCACACGGTCTCGGACTGCGGCTCCACACCCTCCTTGCCGTCGAAGACGGCGACGGCGCCATCGAGCACGCGCAGGGAGCGCTCCACCTCGGCCGTGAAGTCCACGTGGCCCGGGGTGTCGATGATGTTGATCTGGAACTTTTCCTTGGTGTCGTGGGACTGACGGCTCCAGAAGCAGGTGGTGGCGGCCGACTGAATCGTGATGCCGCGCTCCTGCTCCTGCGCCATGAAGTCCATCGTCGAGGCGCCATCGTGGGTCTCACCGATCTTGTAGTTCTTACCGGTGTAGTACAGGATGCGCTCGGTGGTGGTGGTCTTACCGGCATCGATGTGGGCCATGATGCCGATGTTGCGGACGAAATGAAGGTCCGAAAGCTCTGCAGCCATCTTTATCCTTAGTCTTCCTCAGGCGAGTGATTACCAGCGGTAGTGGGCGAAGGCCTTGTTGGCCTCTGCCATCTTATGAGTATCCTCGCGACGCTTGACAGAAGCGCCGAGGCCGTTGGAGGCGTCCAGGATCTCGTTGGCGAGACGCTCGGCCATGGTCTTCTCGCGACGGGCGCGGGAGAAGTCAGTCAGCCAGCGCAGGCACAGCGTGTTGGCGCGGTTCGGCTTGACCTCGACCGGCACCTGGTAGGTGGCGCCGCCGACTCGGCGGGAACGCACCTCGAGGGACGGGCGGATGTTGTCCAGCGCGCGCTTGAGGACGGCAACCGGCTCCTGGTCGGTCTTCTCCTTGACCATGTCGAGCGCGGAGTAGACGATGTCCTCGGCGATGGACTTCTTGCCGTCCAGGAGGATCTTGTTGATCAGCTGCGCGACGACGGTCGAACCGTAGATCGGATCGGGCAGCACGACGTGCTTCTTAGCGGGTCCTTTACGTGACATATCTCTTACTTCGCCTTCTTTGCTCCGTACAGGGAACGACCCTGCTTGCGGTCCTTGACACCCTGGGTATCGAGCGCGCCACGCACGATGTGGTAACGCACACCCGGCAAATCCTTCACACGGCCGCCGCGCACGAGCACGATGGAGTGCTCCTGCAGGTTGTGGCCCTCGCCCGGGATGTAGGCGGTGACTTCGATGCCGGAGGACAGACGGACACGGGCGACCTTACGAAGCGCCGAGTTCGGCTTCTTCGGGGTGGTGGTGTAGACACGGGTGCACACGCCGCGACGCAGCGGGCTGCCCTTGAGCGCCAAAGTCTTCGACTTCTTCGGCTTCGGCGAACGTCCCTTACGGACGAGCTGTTCGATAGTAGGCAACTTGAATTCTCCGATTCAGTGTTTTTCTTGGTTCCGTGAGGCCCGCAGCACCGTGAGCCACACTCCCCCGAGCATCCGGAACCCCGTTCCGAATCGGAAAGTCAGCCACTGTCCACCGGCCCGATGGCCCGTTCCTCTCTCGCCGCCGCATTGCTGCGCGCGATCCATGCGATTCACGGGATATCCCAGCGCCGTACTCCTGTCACATAAGGCGTACCGCTGGCACACACGAATATCCATATTACGAACCGCCCGGACAACGACACGCCAGACTCTCATCCACGCCCCTCCTCACCCACGCCCTCCTCAACCCCAGCCCCAACCTCGCTTCCACCCCGCCACACTCCAATTCCAACCCCACCACCCCATGGTGCGGCAACACAATTTCTCCACATCGGCGAGAATCCGCCGTTTTCGCCTACCGCACCATGAGGGTTTTACCGCACCATGGGATGAAACGGGGGGGGGGGAGGGAATACGAAAAGACCCCGAGGTTTCCCCTCGGGGTCTTGGTGGGGTGGCTAACGTGGCTCGAACACGCGACCTTCTGAACCACAATCAGATGCTCTACCAACTGAGCTATAGCCACCATTGTTCTCGACCCGCTCTCGCCGGTCGGCAACGAGTGAATACAATACAGGAGTTTCCGCCGTTGTCCAACTACGGCGTGTCGCGCCTGTTTCCAAGGATTGAGGGCATATATACCCCAAGAGCACGATGCAGGAAAGCACGCAACTATTCGCGAAATCGTGGAATCCCACGCCGCATCGCCCATTTCGTCCCCTCTGCACCACACCTCCGCTCCTCGCGCGCGGACGGCTGCAGGCCCGACTCGCCGCGTTGGGCGCGCCCGCGACCTCCGCTCCTCGCGCGCGGACGGCTGATCACGGGTGGTTACGCGTTGGCGAAGTTCCGACCTCCGCTCTTCGCGCTCGGACAGCCGCCGATGCATGTCTGCGCGGTGGGGCGGGTGACGCCTCCGTTCCACGCACGCGGACGGCCGCACGTAGGCGGCGCGCCCGCCCGCCACTCCACCACGCCCCCACCGGTTCCACCGTCGGTCCCTTCGTTTCACAAGTACGGCCGCCCGCGCCGCAGCAAAACCCACGCCCGGCAAACCCTGCATCCCACGTCGCCTTTGCGAACCGTCATCGCCCCACCCAATCGCTCGCATACGCACATGAGAACGGTCACATTGTTCGCTTGTGTTCATTTCAACATAGCCCGTCACCCTTACTGCCGATTGGCTTTCCGGCGTGTTGAAGCGTGCAGCATGTTCGGTTTTTGGTATACTTACCAGTGAAGGCCGGAGTTTAAGATCGGCCGGGAATCCGGCAGGTCGCAACGAAGCGCAGAAAGCCGTAAGGCCGCAGGCGCAACGCCTTCGAGATAACTGAACAGCGATCGATGGTGAATTCACCGAGGTGCGGCAAGGCAACACGGCGCAGGCGCCGGGCCGCGAAAGAAACACGTGTACTGGTTGTTTGTGGTTCATCATTGCAAGGAGGCCGCGCAAGGCGGCGCGGCGAAAGCAGCAAAGCGTACCATCGCCTCCTTCCCCATCAGATGGCCCCCGGAACTTCTTCCCTTCGGTTCCGGGGGCCATCTTCTTGTGCGCGGGACACGAGGCCTCGCACGCCCCCCCTCGGCCCCGCTTCGCGGAACAGCTCCCGCCGGCGGGAGCGAAGAGGTACGGATACGCTCGGTCATGCAGACCACCCTCAGTCAGCCGTAGGCTGACAGCTCCCGCCAGCGGGAGCGCAAACTCCATGCGGGAGCGGAAACTCCGCGCGGGAGCGAGAAACCGGACTCCGCACGGGAGCGGCCGGCCACTACACTGGTCGTCATGCTTTCCTTCGAGAACGATTACTCTCGCGCGGCACACCCGGCGGTGCTCGACGCGATCGCCCGCATCAACGAGAACCTGTACCCCGGCTACGGCATGGATCCGATCTGCGAGCGCGCCAAGGCGAAAATCCGCGAGGCGTGCGCCCTGCCGGAGGCGGACATCCACTTCCTGGTCGGCGGCACGCAGACCAACCAGGTCGTCATCGACGCGGTCACGCCGCCGTACGCGGGCGTCGTCGCCGTCGCATCCGGCCATCCGAACGTGCATGAGGCGGGCGCCATCGAATACTCCGGCCACAAGGTGCTCACGCTCCCCCATCACGACGGGAGGATGGACGCGGCCGAGCTCGACGAGTACTGCGCGACCTTCTACGCGGACGGCAATCACGAGCACATGGTCTTCCCCGGATGCGTCTACGTCTCCATGTCGACCGAATACGGCACCGTCTACTCGAAGGCGGAACTGGAGGCCGTCGCCGACGTCGCGCACCGTTACGACATGCCGTTGTTCGTCGACGGCGCGCGTCTCGGCTACGGCCTCACGGCGACCGGCTGCGATATGACGCTGCCCGACCTCGCCCGCATCGCCGACGTCTTCTACATAGGCGGCACGAAGGTCGGCGCGATGTTCGGCGAGGCGGTCGTGTTCGCGAACCGCGACGAACGTTCCGCCGCACCGCGTCATTTCCTCACCGAGATCAAGCAGCATGGCGCCCTGCTCGCGAAGGGCTTCCTGCTGGGTGCGCAGTTCGAAGCGCTGTTCACCGACGACCTCTACTTCCGCATCGCCCGCAACGCGAACGCGCAGGCGGACCGCATCCGCGCCGCGCTGCGCGACAAGGGCTACACGTTGACGTTCGAGGCGCCGACGAACCAGATCTTCGTCACGCTCGACCAGCCGACCATCGACCGTCTGGAACGCGACGTGCGTCTCGGCTTCATGGAGAAGGCGGACGAGACGCACACGGTGATGCGCATCTGCACGAGCTGGTCCACCACGGACGAGGAGACGGACCGGCTCATCGCCCTGCTGTAGCGATCCCTGCTGTAGCGGTCCCCGCTACAACGGCCCCGTCGTGTCATGCCTCCGCCGTGGCGATCGCCTCGCGTTCCATGTCGACGAACCGGTGGACGGACGCCTCCACCGAATAATGCTCGCGCGTGTGCTCGGCGTAGACCGCGCCCCAGCGCGCGAGCTCGTCCGGATGATCAATCCACCAGTCGATGCGGCGCGCGAGCATCGCCGCGTCGCGCACCGGGAACAGCGAGGCGTCGGTCAGCGCGAACTGGCTCGCCGCGGACAGTTCGGACGCGGCGATGACCGGCACGAGGCCGCACGCCATCGCCTCGATGACGCTCACCGATTCGATGTCGGCGATCGAACAGTGCACGAACAGGTCGCACGAGCGCAGCAGCGCCGGCATGTCGACGTTGCGGTGGAAGCCGATGTCCGCCTTGCGCTTGAGGCGACGGTTCGCGCGGAACGTGAGATACCGTTTGAGCGGACCGGTGCCGGCGATGACCAACTGGACGTCGCTCGCATGCCGGCTCATCGAGATCGCCTTGATGAGCGTGATCTGGTCCTTCTCGTGCGCGAGGCGGCCGGACGCGACGACGCGGAACGGCACGTGCGCGGGCGCGTCCGGATCGAACGGCTCGCGCGCGGTGAACCGCGGCGCGTAGCCGTTCGAGATCACGTGCATCGTCCCCTTATAGCCGTGTTCGCGCAGCAGGCTCGCGGTCATCTCGGTGGGCGTGTGGATGTGGTCGACGCGCTTGTACAGCCACTGGCGGAACAGCCAGTAGAGGAACCGCTCCATGCCGGGGATGTAGCGCAATGGTCCGGCGGAGTAGAGCACGTTCTCCGGCTGCAGGTGGAATCCGGCGGTCACGGGGATGCCCATCCGACGGGCGACCTTCGCGGCGTGCCGGCCGAATTTGAACGGCATGTAGATATGGACGACGTCGACGCCTTGGAACGCGGTGCGGAACAGCGTGTCGCTCGGCTCGGCGAACTGCATCTGCTGCTTGGCGGCCACCCAGGAGACGAGCGGCACCTTGTTGACGCGCGCCGGATAGTCGGGCGAGCCGACGCCGACGAGACGCACGTGATGCCCCTGCCGTTCCAGTTCGGCGGCCCATTGCAGCGCCGAATTCGACGTGCCGTTGCCTTGGTTGCCGACCGTGTCGACCACCAACGCGATGGTCAGCGGACGGTCGATGTCCTCCTCGACGATCGGCGTCTGCCGGATCTCCTCATCATGCTCCGATTCCTGTTCACGCATTGCTCCAGTCTATGACCGCACGCGACTGGGCACGGGCCGTGCGCCGCGGCGATGCTATGCCAGCGCGCGCGTGATGCGCGACACCGCCTGATAGAGGTCGCGTTCCGGCTTCAGCAGGCTGAACCGTACGAATCCGTCCGACGCGGGACCGAAGCACGATCCGGGCATGACGGCCACGCCCGCATGTTCGATGAGCCATGCGGTGAACGCGTCCGACGTGCCGTAGTCATCCGGCACACGCGCCCACAGGAACAGTCCTCCGTGCGGCGGCGCCACGTCGAGCCCCGCCTCGCGCAATCCGTCGGCGAGCACCTGCGCGCGATGCCCGTAGCTTGTGCCGAGCGCCGCCACGGAACGCAGGTCGCCGCTCAGCGCGACCGCACCGGCCTGCTGCACGACGCTGGGTGCGAGCACGGCGGTCTGCTGGTGGACGGCCTTCGATGCGGCGAGAATCGCGGCGTTGCCGGCGATCCAGCCGCCGCGCCACCCGGCGACCATGAACATCTTGGACAGCGATCCGAGTTCGACGGCCACGTCAAGCGCGCCCGGCGTGGCGAGGATGCTGGGCGACGGCGCGTCGCCGAACTCGATGCCCGCGTAGGCGAAATCGTTCATCACCGCGAACCGGTGCTCGTGCGCGAGCGCGACGACGCGCCCGTAGAATTCCGGCGTCGCGACGGCGCCGGTGGGATTGTTCGGATAGTTGAGGATCAGCAGCGTCGCCTCGTCCCACAGCTTCGGGTCGACGGCGTCGAGGTCCGGCAGGTAGCCGTGCGCCGGGTCCGCGGGAATCGTGACGAAGCGGCCCTTGGCGACGGCGGTGGAGCCCTCGTACTGCGGATAGTACGGGTCGACGGCCACGACCGTGTCGCCTTCGTCGATGAGCGCCTCGATGACGGTGGAGATGCCCACCGACGCGCCGGCGGTGGCGAGCAGGTGCGCGCGCGGGTCGAGCGCCACGCCGTAGCGTCCGTGATACCAGTGCGCGATTGCGTCGAGATAGGCGGGGACACCGTCGAACGCGGGATAGCGGAACAGGGACGGGTCGTGCGCGGCGTGGGCGAGCGCGTCCTGCATGAACGCGGGCGGCGCGCCGTCCGGATTGCCTTTGGACAGGTCGATGACGTCATGCCCGGCGCGGATGGCGGCCGCGGTGCGCGCGTCGGCCTGGGCGAACGGGTTCGGCGGGAGCGCCGCCGCCCTGCGTGAGATCAGATCCGCGATCGGATCGACGGACTGACTGACTGCGGGCGACGGATTCCCTTCCCCCATCTCCAACTCCCTTTCTTCCCCTTCAGGAAACGTTGGCCCGATCGTTTATTCCCAACCGATCGGTGATACTCAAGGTACGCCGCGGATCGGCACGCGACAACGGCGTGTCTATACGCGGTATTTATGGACGGTTATCAACGCGTGCCGGCATGCCGGCGCGCCTCATCGGGTGGCGATGGGAGAATGTGACGCATGACCGATAGCGTGAACACCGTGAACACCGTCAACACCGTCAATGATTCCCCTTCCTCGTCCCACTCCCCCATCTCCGGCCGCGTGCTGGGCACGCCGCTGGGCGCGCGGCCGACGCGCGTGCTGTTCCTCGGCTCGGGCGAGCTCGGCAAGGAGGTGACGATCGAGCTGATGCGCCTCGGCGCATGGGTGTGCGCCGCCGACTCGTATGCGGGCGCACCCGCCCAGCAGGTGGCGCATGAGGCCCGCGTGCTCGACATGGCGGACGCCTCCCAGCTGCGCGCCCTGTTCGACGAGGTGAGGCCGGACATCGTCGTGCCCGAGGTGGAGGCGATCGCCACGTCCGAGCTGGCGGATGCGGCCGCCCGCGGCGTGCAGGTGGTGCCGAGCGCCGAGATCGCCGCGATCTGCATGGACCGTGAGCGTCTGCGCGTCATCGCGCACGAGGAGCTGGGACTGCCGACCACGCCCTACCGGTTCGCGGGCTCGCTGGAGGAGCTGCGCGCGGGCGCCGACGAGGTCGGCTATCCGTGCGTCGTCAAACCGGTGATGAGCTCGTCCGGTCACGGCCAGTCGGTCGTGCGCGAGGCGGACGCGATCGACGCCGCGTGGACGGAGGCGCAGGAGGGCCGTCGCGCCGCCGGCGAGGGCGACGTGTCGCGCGTGATCGTCGAGGCGCTGGCGCCGCTCGACTACGAGCTGACCGTGCTGACGGTCTCGTCGAGCGCGGGCATCGTGACGTGCGCGCCGATCGGGCAGCGTCAGGAGTCCGGCGACTACCGCGAATCGTGGCAGCCGGCCGCGGCGGGCGACGCCGTGCTCGTCGAGGCGGGCCGCATCGCGCGCGCCGCCGTCGAGGGCCTCGTCGCGAAGGCGAAGGCGAGCGGCGAGACCGGCTGGGGCGTGTTCGGCGTGGAACTGTTCGTGCTGACCGACGGCTCTGTCCTGTTCAACGAGGTATCGCCACGCCCGCACGACACGGGCATGGTGACGATGGCCTCGCAGCGGCTCAGCGAGTTCGCGCTGCACGCGCGCGCGATCCTCGGCCTGCCGGTCACGGAGGGCCATGTGGCGCTCGCGATGCCGGAGGGCGCGGTGGCCGCCAGCCATGCGATCGTGGTCGCCGGCGACGGCGAGGCGGAGTTCTCCGGGCTCGACCGCGCGCTCGCCGAGCCGGGCACCGATCTGCGCGTCTTCGCCAAGCCGGAGGTGCACGGCCATCGCCGCATGGCCGTCGCGCTGGCGATCGGCGGTTCCGAGGCCGACGCGCGCGCCAAGGCGAGCCGTGTCGCCGACGCGCTGACCATCGAAGTGCGCTGACCATCGAGGTCGCCGGCCATCCGCCGCGGTCGTGTGTTGCATGTAGCCGGCGATTGGTACCCTTTTACCGTTAGTTCACCCAGATATTCCACTCCTGAAAGGCGAGTAATGGAGAAACTGGAAATGCTCTACAAGGGCAAGGCCAAGAAGATGTACGCAACCGACGACCCCGACGTGCTGTGGGTCGAATACATGAATCAGGCGACCGCCGGCAACGGCGCGAAGAAGGCCCAGATCGAAGGCAAGGCCAACCTGAACAACCACATCACCTCCGTCATCTTCGACCTGCTCAAGGCGCGCGGCGTGGAAAGCCACTTCATCAAGCGTCTGTCCGACACCGAGCAGCTGGTGAAGAAGATGGACATGTACCCGCTCGAGATCATCATGCGCAACACCGCGGCCGGCTCCTTCGCCAAGCGCTACGGCGTCGAGGAGGGCACTCCGCTCAAGAAGCCGATCCTCGAGTTCTGCCTCAAGTCCGATGAGCTGGGCGACCCGTTCATCAACGACGACGGCATCGTGGCCCTGGGCCTCGCCTCCGAGGAGGAGCTGGCCGAGATCTCCCGCATCGCCCGCGCCGTGAACGACGGCCTCAAGGACATCTTCTCCAAGATCGACGTGCAGCTCGTCGACTTCAAGATCGAAGAGGGCAAGACCTCCGACGGCACCATCCTGCTCGCCGACGAGATCACCCCGGACACCTGCCGCCTGTGGGACCTCAAGGACAAGTCCGGCAAGATCGAGCACCTCGACAAGGACCTCTTCCGCCGCGACCTGGGCAACATCATCCCCGCGTACGAGGAGATCTACGGCCGTCTGGTCAAGCTGGCCGAGGCCGAAGGCATCGAGCGCGCCGAGTGACACGCTTTCATGCAGGCTCCCTCTGACGAGGGAGTTGGACCGCGAAGCGGGACTGAGGGAGAGAACCCGTCGGGAACGACGGCATGGCGACCGATGGTCGCCGTCTCTCCCTCAGTCGGCTCCGCCGACAGCTCCCTCGTCAGAGGGAGCCGATGTTTTAGGATTCCGTTCAATATTCCCGAAAGGACCCTCATGGTTTTCCGCGTGTACGTGGAGAAGAAGCCCGGCTTCGACGTCGAGGCTCAGCAGCTCGCAGGCGAGCTGAAGACCATCCTCGGCATCGCCGGCCTGAAATCCGTGCGCATCGTGAACCGCTACGACGTGGAGGGCATCAGCGCCGAGCTGTTCGCCCAGGCCACGCCCACCGTGTTCAGCGAGCCGCAGGTGGACGACGTCGCCAACGACCTGCCCGACTTCGGCGCGGCGAAGGTGTTCGCCACCGAGTTCCTGCCCGGCCAGTTCGACCAGCGCGCCGACTCCGCCAGCGAATGCATCCAGCTCATCTCGCAGGGCGAGCGCCCCACCGTGCGCTCCGCCAAGCTGTACGCCCTCGAAGGCGACCTGACCGAGGCCGACGTCGAGGCGATCAAGCGCTACGTCATCAACCCGGTCGAGGCGCGCGAGGCGTCCCTCGACGTCAAGGAGACGCTGAAGACCGCCGTGCCGACGCCCGGCAAGGTCGAGGTCATCGCCGGATTCAACGAGATGGACGCCGAGGCCGGCCAGAGGTTCATCGACGAGCGCGGCCTCGCCATGGACCTCGCGGATCTCGAGTTCTGCCAGAAGTACTTCGCCGAGGCGGGCCGCGAGCCCACGATCACCGAGATCAAGGTCATCGACACCTACTGGTCCGACCACTGCCGCCACACGACGTTCGGCACGATTCTCACCGACGTCGCCATCGACGACGAGGTCGTCAAGGCCGCGTTCGAGCGCTACCTCGAACTGCGCCACGAGCTCGGCCGCGACTCCAAGCCCCTGTGCCTGATGGACATGGGCACGATCGGCGCGAAGTGGCTCAAGAAGAACGGTATCCTCACCGGCCTCGACGAGAGCGAGGAGATCAACGCCTGCACCGTCAAGGTGAAGGTGGACGTCGACGGCGAACAGCAGGACTGGCTGTTCCTGTTCAAGAACGAGACCCACAACCACCCGACCGAGATCGAGCCGTTCGGCGGCGCCGCCACCTGCATCGGCGGCTGCATCCGCGACCCCCTGTCGGGCCGCTCCTACGTGTACCAGGCGATGCGCGTGACCGGCGCCGCCGACCCGACCGTGCCGGTCTCCGAGACGCTCGAGGGCAAGCTCCCCCAGCGCAAGCTCGTGACCACCGCGGCCGCCGGCTACTCGTCCTACGGCAACCAGATCGGCCTCGCCACCGGTCAGGTCGACGAAATCTACCACCCGGGCTACGTGGCCAAGCGCATGGAGGTGGGCGCGGTCGTGGCCGCCACCCCGGCCGACCACGTGCGCCGCGAGACCCCGGCCCCCGGCGACAAGATCATCCTGCTGGGCGGACGCACCGGACGCGACGGCATCGGCGGCGCGACGGGCGCCTCCAAGGCCCACAACGTCGAATCGCTGGAACTCGACGGCGCCGAGGTGCAGAAGGGCAACGCGCCGGTCGAGCGCAAGCTGCAGCGCCTGTTCCGCCGTGGCGACGCGTGCCGTCTCATCAAGCGCTGCAACGACTTCGGCGCGGGCGGCGTGTCCGTGGCGGTCGGCGAGCTGGCCGACGGCCTGTACCTGGACCTCAACACCGTCCCGAAGAAGTACGAGGGCCTCGACGGCACCGAGCTGGCGATCTCCGAATCGCAGGAGCGCATGGCCGTCGACGTGGCCGCGGAGGACGTCGACGAGTTCCTCGGCTACGCGCGCGAGGAGAACCTCGAGGCGACGGTGATCGCCACCGTGACCGAGGACCCGCGCATGGTGATGACCTGGAACGGCGACGAGATCGTGAACCTCACCCGCGAGTTCCTCGCCTCCAACGGCGCGCCGAAGCATCAGGCCGTGCACATCGAAGCGCAGCAGGCGTACGCGGTGCCGTCCGCGTGGACGACCGGCACGCTGGCCGAGCGCATGCACGCCCTCGTCACCGACCTCAACGTGGCCTCCAACAAGGGTCTGTCGGAGCGCTTCGACTCGACGATCGGCGCGGGCACCGTGCTTATGCCGTTCGGCGGCGTCAGGCAGCTCACCCCGAACGAGGCGATGGTCGCCAAGCTCCCCGTGTTCGGCGAGACCACGACCGCATCCGCGATGGCCTGGGGCTTCAACCCGTACATCATGGAGAAGAACCAGTTCACCGGCGCGTACCTGTCCGTCGTCGAATCGCTCGCCAAGCTGGTGGCCGCCGGCTTCGAGCATGAGAAGGCGTACCTGAGCTTCCAGGAGTACTTCGAGAAGCTGCGCGACGAGCCGGAACGCTGGGGCAAGCCGATGGCCGCCGTGCTCGGCGCGCTGATGGCGCAGATCGACCTCGGCACCGGCGCGATCGGCGGCAAGGACTCCATGTCCGGCTCGTTCGAGGATCTCGACGTGCCGCCGACCCTGATCTCCTTCGCCGTGGCCGTGGGCAACATGAAGCGCGCCACCTCCCCCGAGTTCAAGGGCGCCGGCCACCGCATCGTGCGCATCGCGCCGCGCTACCTGGCCGACGGCCTCACGCCGGACAAGGACGCGCTGCTCGACGCGTTCGGCCTGGTTGAGGAGCTCACCGACTTCGGCACCGCGCTGGCCGTGTCCACGCCGGGCTACGGCGGCACCGCCGAGGCGCTGTTCAAGATGACCGTGGGCAACGGCATCGGCGTGGCTCTGAACGACGGCATCGCGCTCGACGACCTGTTCAAGCCGGCGTACGGCTCGTTCATCGTCGAGCTCAAGGACAACGAGAAGATCCCGGCCGTCTCCAACCTGGTCGAGGTCGGCGAGATCGGCATGACCACCGAGGCCTACGAGTTCACGGCCGCCGGCGAGACGCTCGACCTCGCGGGCACGCAGGACGCGTGGGAGGGCGGCATCGAATCCGTGTTCCCGTACCGTTCCCGCGGCGCGGAGAAGACGGAGACCGTCGAGACGATCGACTTCCACGCGGCCGAGGCCGGCGTGAAGAAGACCGTGTACGTGGGTTCCGGCGTGGCCAAGCCGCGCGTCATCATCCCCGTGTTCCCGGGCAACAACTGCGAGTACGACTCGGCCGCCGCGTTCGAGCGTGCGGGCGCCGAGGCGCACACGCTGATCGTCAACAACCTCACGCCGGCCGCGGTGGCCGAGTCCACCGCCAAGCTGGTCGAGGAGATCGGCAAGAGCCAGATCGTGATGATCCCGGGCGGCTTCTCGGGCGGCGACGAGCCGGACGGCTCCGCCAAGTTCATCACCGCGTTCTTCCGCGCCCCCGCCGTCACCGAGGCGGTGCGCGACCTGCTGAAGAACCGCGACGGCCTGATGCTCGGCATCTGCAACGGCTTCCAGGCGCTCATCAAGCTGGGTCTGGTGCCGTTCGGCGACATCGTCGACATGGACGCCACCTGCCCGACGCTGACGTTCAACACAATCGGCCGCCACCAGAGCCGTCTCGTGCGCACGCGCGTCGCCTCCGACCTGTCCCCGTGGCTCGCGAAGACCAACGTGGGCGACGTGCACACGGTCGCCATCTCCCACGGCGAGGGCCGTTTCGTCGCCTCCGACGAGACGCTGGCGCGCCTCAAGGCCAACGGCCAGATCGCCACGCAGTACGTGAGCGAGGCGGGCGTGCCCGGCATGGATCTGGACGTCAACCCGAACGGCTCGATGCTCGCCATCGAGGGCATCACCAGCCCGGACGGCCGCGTGTTCGGCAAGATGGGCCACTCGGAGCGTTCCGGCAACGGCCTGTACGTGAACGTGCCCGGCGACAAGTACCAGCCGATCTTCGAGGCCGGCGTCGACTACTTCGCCGCCTGATGATCTAGCATCCGTATGGAAAAGGGGAGACCCGAAGGTCTCCCCTTTTCCATATCTACGGTTCCCGATTCACGACTTCGGGTCGGTGGTGGTCACGTCCACCGTGTAGCCATCCGTCTCGGCGATCGGCGAATACATACGCTCGATGACGTCCTTGGCCTGCTCGTTGGCGGTGGTCAGCAGCTCGCCCTTGTTCAGCTTCTTCTCGGCGCTCTTCTTGGCGTCCTGCAACGCGGTCGCCGCATCGCCGACATCCGAAGAGTTGAGTATCGACGACTGCTGATCGAAGAACTGCAAAGTGTCCGGATTGACCGACACCGACTGGATCGTCGGCGCGGGCAGCGTGATGTCGATGGTCTTCTTCTCATTATCGACGGAGATGTCGGCCTTGCCGAGGTCGATGCCGGCACGGGCCTCATACGAGTAGAACATCGTGAACGACTTCTTGTTGATGAACGCGACACCGCCCTCATCGTATTTCTCAAACCCGAAATCGGTCTCCTTCGCCGTGGTCAGATCCTGGATCTTTTCCAGTTGCTTGGCAACCACGGTGTTGGTGAGCGTCGGATGCGGGTTGAGGAACCCGTCGATGATGCTGCGTCCGAACACTCCCGTCGCAACGCATGCGACGATAATCACGACGCCGATGATTACTTTGACGGTCTTGCCCATGTATACGTCTCCTTCGTTCATCTACTGGGCGCGAGATAATGAAAGCGTAACCTTTCACCAAGACTACGTTGGTGTTCCCATGAGGTCTGCGGCTCGGTCGATGAACCGGGGGACGTCAGTCCTCGACCTCGTAGTTGTCGACGGACACCTTGACCTGCGCGGCGACAGATGGCCCCAAGGCCACGTTGCCGTTCGAGGGGTATTCGGGCGGCGTGAGCGTCATCCTCCCCGATGATTCGACGTGTCTCGCCCGGCTCATGGTGGTCCACGGGTAAACGAATCACACTCCGTGAGGCCGTCAAAGCCGACTAAACAAAGTCCCCTACGCATCAGCAACACGCGACACGATTATCATGGGCGGCATGGTGCGTGTGGAGCATGGGTTCGGGCCGGTGTGGGATGATTCGTCGCGGATGTTGGTGTTGGGGTCGATGCCGAGTCCGAAGTCGCGGGAGGCGGCGTTCTACTACATGCATCCGCGCAACCGGTTCTGGCCGGTGCTTCAGGCGCTGTTCGCGGATCCCTCCGACCCCTCCGACCGTGTGGGCGACTCCCCCGCTTCGCGCCGCGCGTTCGCGTTGCGGCATCACGTGGCGTTGTGGGATGTGATCGCCTCATGCGACATCACGGGGGCGAGCGATTCCACCATCCGCAATGCGGTGCCGAACGACATCGTTCCGATCCTACGCGACGCGCCGATCGCGCATGTCTTCACGACGGGCGGCAAGGCGGCGCAGCTGTATCGGCGTCTCATCGCGCCGCTACTGGACGCGGCCGGCCTCGACGTGCCGATGACGCCGCTGCCGTCGACGAGTCCGGCGAACGCGTCGATGCGGCTGGACGACCTCGTCGCCGTCTATCGCGAGGCGTTCGCCGCGGCGGGGCTCATCGGCGGGTGATTCGTCATCGACGCGGCTCGCCGACCACGACGCCGGCGGCTCAGCCGATGAGCTTGGCCTTCACGTGGTTGACGCGCACGTAGAACTTGAGATCGAAGTTGATGCTTTTGGCCTTCGCGTCGTAGGTGAACACCTTGGTGGAGTCCTCGGAGCCGAATTCCGACTTGGTGACCTTCTTGCCTTGCGCGGACTTCGAATCGGCCTTGCTCGTCCACTTGCCGGTCTTCGCGATGGACTCCGAATCGACGGTGCCGTACCAGTACGGGTACTTGCCGAAGTCGTCGGACATGACGGCGGAAATCATACCGTCCTTGACGGTGACGGTGATCTTGCAGTCCTTCGTGCAGTCCTTGCCGAAATCAGAGAACTCGTAGGTGCCGGTGATGTCGACCGGAGTGGCGGATGCCGACGCCGAGGCATCGGAGGAATCGGAGGAATCCGTCTTGTCGGACTGTTTGGACTGTTCGGACTGTTCGGACTTCTTGGAGGAGCCCCCGTCGGTCTGCGAGCTGCTCGCGGAGCCGTTCGCCGATCCGTTCGCGGCGGAGGCGTTCGACGACCCGCATGCGCCCAGTCCGATGGCGAGCGCACCGCACAGCATCATGGTGGCCAACATCGTTCCCGTTCTCATGCCCATCGTCGATCGTCCTTTCGTGGAAATCCTCATCACGTCATACGGATGCCATGATAGCGTCATCATCCCGCAGTTCTCCGGACTCGCCGCATTCCGTGGGAACCGTCGCACGCCGATGCCTGCGTATGGCCGACGCCAGAAGCCGGGTGAGCGGCAGGAGATAGAGGAACGTCGCGGCGGCGATGCTCACGGTGGGCGCGCCTATCGTGGCCAACGGCACCGCGCCGGCGATCGACCAGGGTACCAGCGGCGCGATGACGACGGCGGAATCCTCCAGGTCGACGGCAAACGCGCCGCGCGCCGCCTCGTCGTCACCGTACAGTCCCGTGCAGAGCTGGTGGGTGAGCATGATCGTCAGGGTCTGGTTGCAGGAGAGCGCCGCGGCACCTGCCGCGACGGCCGTGGTCGCGCCGGTCGCGCCGATGCGGAAGCCCAACGCGTCGATGGCATGCCGCAATCGGGCGAGCATGCGGGTTTCGGCGAAGATGCCCGCGTAGGCGGAGGAGATGCATACGATCGCCGCCACGTTCACCATGGAGATCATGCCCCCACCGTCGAGCAACGCGCCGACATGTGGATCGACGGCATGGTATCCGGAAACGAGGAGACGCAGCAGTTCCGGCCAGGTCATGCGCTGCACGCCGACGCATACCACCGCGGATACGGCGATGCTTGCCAGCATCGTCAGCCGCACGCCGACACGCAGCAACGCCATGACGACCACGAGGATCGCCGGCGTCACGGTGAGCCAATGCAGGTCGAACGCCTTCGCGAACAATCCGGCGATCGGGACGCCTCCGGAGACGGCCGACGACGTTCCGTCCCCGGACATGATGCCGGTCACGGCGGCCACCGCATAGACGATGCAGCTCGACGCGAACGGCACCGCTCCGGTACGCAGCATGCGCCCGAGGTTGGAGAACAGATTTGTGTGCGTGAGTTGCGCGACGAGCAACGCACTGGTGGAGACCGGGGAGAACCGATCCCCCACGTATACGCCGGCGAGCACCGCGCCGCCGAGCATCGCCGGATGGGCGCCCATCGACAAGCCCAATGACATGCAGATCGTACCCATGGTCGCGGCGCTGGCGAACGACGAGCCAATCAGCATCGACATCGCCGAGCAAAGAAGGAACGTCAGCGGCAGTACGGTCACGCCGTGAATCAGGGACGAGGCGTGGGCGACGATGAACGCGATGGTGCCGCTGGCCCGCCACAGGGAGGTCAGCATGCCGATCAGCGCGAACGTCACGAGAATCATTCCGGCGGCGCGGATGCTGCCGGCGGCACGGCGCGTCATCGCGGACAGCTTCCGGCCACGCGCCAACCCGTATCCGACGAACAGCACCATGCCGATCAGCAGCGCGGGGATGATCGACCAGCCTTGCGCGACGCTTACGAACAGCGTTGCGCAGAACGCGAGCATCACGACCGCCTCGGTCATTCCCGCGCCTCCTTTCCCGTCCGATCCGATGCCGACACAGAGTACACCGCGTCACCGTTCGCAGCCGAGCCACGGTCGGATGCTTGACCGCGACCGCATGAGCCGCACCCGTTCCATGGTCACGCGCCGAAGTCGCGGTCGAACTGGGAGTCGCGGGCGGCGACGGTCTCCTCGACGCGGCGCGCGGTCTCCTCGATGACCTGCTCGTAGCCGGTCAACGCGGCGAACGGCATGAACTGGGCCGCGCGTTTGTGCCGTGACATCGGCGGATGCCGTCGCGACACGTGGTGCGGCAGATCGATGATGTCGTCGTATCGGTGTGTCTCATGCAATGCCATGTCGCTCGGTCTCCTGTCGGTAAGGACGGGCTGCACCCGCATACGCAGGCTCGCCTGTCGGCTCGCACATCACCTACGGACAACCCACCGGGTTGTCCGCTTAACGGTGATGTCCTCCGATCTGGTTGTTGCGTTCGATGCCGGTGGCGCCGGGTTCCATGTTCATGGCCTTGACGACCGCGTTCTTCCCAAACCGGCGTTTGATCGCCAGCAGCGCGCGGTCCACCGCGTCGCGGTCGGTCCCGGCGTCGGATTCCCCGCCGGCATCGCCACAGGGCCGGACGGCATCGGATTCCCCGGCATCCCCGCCTGCCGCGGCATCCGCATCGAACAGGTCGGGCTGCTCATAGCGTTTGCCGGCGGCGAGCTCCCCGTCCGTGGCGAGATCGTCGGCGACGACGGTGAGCCGGCGCACCAGCAGCCTCGGGTCCACGATGCGTTCGAACAGCAGCGTCATCGCCTCGCGGATGCGCGCCGACGAGGACGTGAACTCCCCCAATCCGATCGAACCGGCCGACGGTTTGGGTACCTTGCGACCGTAATGGTCGACCGCCACCGGGCCGTGATAGGACTCGGCGGCGCGTCTCGCCAGACGTTTTGTCTCCGGCGCCTCGCAATCGTCCAGCAGGCCCGCGTCGAGGCTGCCGACGTCGTATCCGACGACGAGCGTGAGCCGGTTCGTGCGCACGCCTTTGCCGACGAGGTCCAACGCGAGCGCATCGGCCATCTCCTTGGCGATGAGCCGCGCGGTGCTCCAGTCGGCCGGTCCGGTGAGCACCTGGCCGATGCTGGTGCTGTGCGCGTCCGGCTCATACGACTTGATGTCGGCGATCGTGCACGGCTCCCACCCCCACGCGTGGTCGATGAGCAGTTCCGCGTTCACGCCGAACATGCGGTAGAGCAGATCCTCGTTGTAGTAGTCGGAGGCGCGCCCCACCGAGCACCGCGCGACGTCGCCCATCGTCATGAGCCCCGCCTTCTCGAGTTTGCGCGCGTACCCGCGCCCGACCCGCCAGAAGTCGGTGAGCGGGCGATGGTCCCACAGCAGGCGGCGGTACGACGCCTCGTCGAGTTCGGCGACGCGCACGCCGTCCGCATCCGCCGGCATATGCTTGGCGACGATGTCCATCGCGACCTTCGCGAGGTACAGGTTCGTGCCGATGCCGGCCGTCGCGGTGATGCCGGTCTCGCCCAGGATGTCGCGCACGATGGTCATGGCCATCTCGTGCGGGGTCATGCCGAGCGCGGCGAGATACGGCGTGGCGTCGATGAAGACCTCGTCGATCGAATACACGTGGATGTGCTCGGGGGCGGCGTATCTGAGGTAGATGCCGTAGATGCTCCCGCTGACGGCGAGGTATCTCGCCATCCGCGGCGGGGCGATGATCATCGACGCCTTGAGCCGCGGCGATCGTTCCAGATCGCGCGCGTCGCACGACTCCCCCATCAGCCGGCGGCCGGGGGCCGCGAGCGCGCGGTCGGCGTTCACGCGACGCAGCCGCTCCTTCGCCTCGAACAGGCGCGGACGGCCGGGCAGCCCGTACGCCTTGAGCGACGGCGACACGGCGAGGCAGATCGTCTTGTCGGTGCGTGTCTCGTCGGCCACGACGAGATTCGTCGTCAACGGGTCGAGGCCACGAGCATGACATTCGACGGACGCATAGAAGGATTTGAGGTCGATGGCGAGGTAGACGCGGCCCCGCCCGGAATCATCGGCCATCGGCATCACCGCCACCTCCCATCATCAAACAAACGTTCGAATATCCACAACTCAACACTGCCACGATACCATAAAATCAAACATCTGTTCGATTCGTGTTGCGAGGTCCATGTAAGTCAGATAACTACACGTCGACGCCCCTGTGCTTACCCGGCAGTTATCATAGGAGCCATGGCTCAGCCAAACCCAAACCGCACATTCCAACGTTCCGACGCTACGCCGATCCGCGTCGCGCTGGTAGACAATGACGCATGCGTGCTTCAGTGGATGAGAGCGGCGCTGGCCACACATATGGGCATCGATGTCATCTGGGCGGAGAAGGACTCGGACGTGGCCCTTCAAAAAACATTATTCGAAAAGAATGTCCCCCATGTACTGATAACGGACATCGTCCTTAACCTCATGTCGGGCGTACAACTGTGCGAAGCCATCCGAAGAAGAACTCCAGCCATTGGAATCATTGGCATCACCGCATATCCAATCGAACATTACGAAACCGAATTGGCGCACGCCGGAGCCCAAGGCATACTCGACAAAAGCAATAGCATCATCGAAAAACTATTGTCGGCGATTCCCATTGCCGCTCACGGCCTACCGATCGACCGCAACGGCCCCTTCATGGACGCAAAAACCGCGCATGATTTGGTTTGCTCAAACCCCAACCCGACAATCGGCCAACTGTCGGAAACGGAAATACAGATACTCCGTCTATGCAACGCACACTATTCATTACGGGAAATATCGGAAATCATTGGGATGAACCCCCACACCGTTTCCACCCATGTAACCCGGGCAATACGAAAATTGGGAGCCAAGAACCGTTATGAGGCACTGCGAATTTGTGCGAAATATCACTCGCTGGATTAACGACCTTGCAAATCATGCAATCGCAAAGACGCGTTGTATCAGACATCGTTGGATCACCCTTCTTGCGACAATCACATCCTGTCTTCTCATCAGCGACGAAAGTCGTCTACTATCATTTGACTCAAATTCGGCGACACCCCAACTGATAATGACGATTCTGGCGATTGCCTCACTGGTGGGAATGTGCGTCCAACCCGCACTGGGAGCATGGGCCGTTATAGCATCCAGCGCCATTGCATACCTTCTCATGCCGACCCCGGTGATATTCGCCAGCACATTCTCGATTCCCCTATATATCTCGGTTGGCGTTCTGTCCTATACGGATATCATTCAAGGCATTATCGCGACCCCCATCGCCATCTCGATTGACATATCCGCAGCATACGCCTGTGGGAAAATATATTTCCTCTCCACCTCCAACATCATAACGCTCATCACGGTTTATATACTGGTATGCTTGCTGGGCTATTCCCTACGTTGGCGGGAACGAGCCTTACGCACCGAATGTCGCCTACAAAGCGCTCAACACCGATCAGCCACGGCCCATAAACTCCACGATTCGGTTGCCAATGATCTTTCATACGCCATGATGCATATCGACGCCATCCTTGCTTCGGATTCCGATGACGTGGACTATATGTCAGAAACGAAAGAACTGAAAACCATCCTTTTACGAGCCATAGCCAACACACGTGAGCTCATCGAATCCATGCACTCACCCTCCAACGGCAATATCCGCACTTTCGACAATCAACCTCCGAAAAGATTCAACGATATAGAATCCCAGCAAAAAGTGAAATACGATGACGGTATCGAAGTACCGTGGATTCGACATCTCAAGGCGTTAGTCAATACGAAACAGTCCCATCTTGAACAATTGCATATACGGGGCATTGCCATACTCCCCGACTCATCGAATCATGAGATAAGCCCGCACAACGAACTACTGTTAACTGATTTTTTGAACGAAATATTCATCAACATCGCCAAATATGCAAATCCGGAATTCGGCTATGCAATCATCATAGCAACCGATGACAATGGTATTCAAATATCTCTAACAAATCACAGAAAGGACATAAAATCAAAGTATATGTCTACACACCTTGGGATGCAATATTATTGCGATGCTCTCTATAAGGCTGGAGGGCACTGCCGAATCGAGGAGAAGGATTCTTCAATCTGGCATCTCGTCGCATCCATACCCTATGGGGACGCCACTTTCACTGCACGCACCCTCTGTAGTGGAATTCATTACACACGCTGTTCTACGCACCGAAAACAGGATTGAATTGAATCGGGATTATCCGGACTGACGACCCATCCAACGGATGAAAGGAATAATCATGCACCAGCACATCAGACACATTATCATGGCCATCATCGGTGTAATCGCCTTGCTGATGGCACCCGCAGCCATGGCCGATGAACCCACACAGCCGAACGAACCAGAGTTCATCCAGGTCGGCCCCACTCTGGTTGAATCCTCGCTGAACATCCACACTGAACAGGAACTGACGGACTTTCTCCTGTCAAGCACACCAAAGGACGTATGGGAGGATGTCGATACGGGAACCATTACCAAGGTGGCTTTGCATCAAGACACCGGCACCCCCTACATTGATTATCAAAGCTACTGCGACACATTCACGCTGTGTCTGATGACTCCAAGCGGAGCCGATGTCGCGGGCTTCAAAAACGCCGGCATCCGAGCCGGTCGATGGGGCAATGTAGGACAATGGCGCACTCTGGCGATTGGCGGAGGCCAGATTCGATATTCCCAGAACGGTCATTACGTGACCACGGCAAAAAGAGGCCCTTGGACATGGAATAAGTTGTCCGGGACCGTCGACGTGGTACGTGTCCAGATATGGGATTGACGGTTTCCTAAACTCGCCCCGGTATTCTGCGGGATACCGGGGCTTCTTCTTAACGGTAATGCTCTCAGCGCAAGTCATCGTCATCCGCAGTCATCCGCATCTCACGGACACGGCCACGACGCGCCGCCATGATGTAGCCGGCGATTGGTAGGGTGAACGGGTAGTGAACTCCATGTCTGACCACGTTTGAAAAGGAGCTTTGGCTTGTCGGCTGAACTCGAAGACATTCATGAGGAATGTGGCATCTTCGGCGTGTGGGGCCATCCCGACGCCGCACGACTCACCTATTTCGGACTGCACGCGCTGCAGCATCGCGGCCAGGAGGGCGCCGGCATCGTCGCGAACGACAACGGCCATCTCACCGGACACCGCGGCCTGGGCCTCCTGACCCAGGTCTTCGGCGACGAACGCGAGATCGAACGCCTCAAGGGCGACCGCGCGATCGGCCACGTCCGCTACGCGACCGCCGGCTCCGGCACGACGGACAACATCCAGCCGTTCATCTTCCGCTTCCACGACGGCGACGTGGCGCTGTGCCACAACGGCAACCTCACCAACTGCCCGTCCCTGCGCCGCAAGCTGGAGGACGAAGGCGCGATCTTCCACTCCAACTCGGACACCGAGGTGCTCATGCACCTCATCCGCCGCTCCATGCAGCGCACCTTCATGGACAAGCTCAAGGAGGCGCTCAACACCGTCCACGGCGGCTTCGCCTACCTGCTCATGACCGAGGACGCGATGATCGGCGCGCTCGACCCGAACGGCTTCCGCCCGCTCTCCCTCGGCAAGATGAAGAACGGCGCCTACGTGCTCGCCTCCGAGACCTGCGCGCTCGACGTGGTCGGCGCCGAACTCGTGCGCAACATCCGCCCGGGCGAGATCGTCGTCGTCAACGAGCACGGCTACCGCATCGTCCAGTACACGAACAACACGCAGCTCGCGATCTGCTCGATGGAGTTCATCTACTTCGCCCGCCCCGACTCCGACATCTACGGCGTGAACGTCCACTCCGCCCGCAAGCGCATGGGCGCGCGTCTCGCCGCCGAATCCGGCGTGGACGCCGACATGGTCATCGGCGTGCCGAACTCCTCGCTGTCCGCCGCGTCCGGTTACGCCGAGGCCGCGGGCCTGCCCAACGAGATGGGCCTGATCAAGAACCAGTACGTGGCCCGCACGTTCATCCAGCCGACGCAGGAGCTGCGCGAACAGGGCGTGCGCATGAAGCTCTCCGCCGTGCGCAGCGTCGTCAAGGGCAAGCGCGTCGTCGTCATCGATGATTCGATCGTGCGCGGCACCACGTCGAAGCGCATCGTGCAGCTGCTCAAGGAGGCCGGCGCGGCCGAAGTGCACATGCGCATCAGCTCGCCGCCGCTCAAGTACCCGTGCTTCTACGGCATCGACATCTCCACCACGCGCGAGCTGATCGCCGGCCACAAGTCGGTCGAGGAGATCCGCGAGTACATCGGCGCCGACTCGCTCGCCTTCCTGTCGCTCGACGGCCTGGTCGAATCGATCGGCCTCGGCGCGGACGCCCCGTACGGCGGCCTGTGCGTCGCCTACTTCAACGGCGACTACCCGACCGCGCTCGACGACTACGAGGAGGACTTCCTCAAGTCCCTCACCCCCGAGGACCGCGTGCGCCTGCCCGAATTCGCGCTGTACAAGAGCAAGTACATCGGCAACGAGTACACCGTGCAGCCCGAGGACCGTCCGCAGGACAACGCCTGACAAACGTCCGACAGTAAACAAGCCCCAACCCCATCAGCCCCAAGAAAGGCCCAACCCCAATGCCCAAAGCATATGAGAACGCCGGCGTGAGCGTCGAAGCCGGCTACGAAGTCGTCAAGCGCATCAAGTCGCACGTCGCCCGCACGAACCGCCCCGGCGTGGTCGGCGGCATCGGCGGCTTCGGCGGCCTGTTCGACCTCGCCTCCCTCGGCTACAAGGAGCCGGTGCTCATCTCCGGCACCGACGGCGTGGGCACCAAGCTCGTCGTCGCCAAGATGGTCGGCAAGCACGACACCATCGGCGTCGACTGCGTCGCCATGTGCGTCAACGACATCGCCGCCCAGGGCGCCGAACCGCTGTTCTTCCTCGACTACATCGCCTGCGGCAAGAACGATCCGGCCCTGCTCGAGCAGGTCGTCGCCGGCGTGGCCGACGGCTGCGTGCAGGCCGGAAGCGGCCTGATCGGCGGCGAGACCGCCGAGATGCCCGGCATGTACGACGAGGACGAGTATGATCTCGCCGGCTTCGCGGTCGGCGTGGCCGAGAAGTCGAAGATCGTCGACGGCTCCGGCATCGCCAAGGGCGACGTGCTCATCGGCCTGCCGTCCACCGGCATCCACTCCAACGGCTTCTCCCTCGTGCGCAAGGCCCTGTTCGAGCAGGCCGGCTACGCCGTCGACACCGAGCTGGACGAGCTCGACGGCGCGAAGCTCGGCGACGTGCTCCTCACCCCCACCAAGATCTACGTGAAGGCCCTCAAGCCCCTGTTCGAGGCGGGCGTCGTCAAGGGCGTCGCGCACATCACCGGCGGCGGCTTCATCGAGAACGTGCCGCGCATGATCCCCGACGGCCTCGCCGCCGAGATCAAGCTCGGCTCCTGGCCCGTGCTGCCGATCTTCGACGTGCTGGAGAAGGCCGGCGAGATCGACCACATGGAGATGTACAACATCTTCAACATGGGCATCGGCATGGTGCTCGCCGTCCCCGCCGAGCGCGCCGACGAGACCATCAAGCTGCTCGAGGCCAACGGCGAGGCCGGCTACCGCATCGGCGAGATCGTCGAGGACGCCGACGGCACGCAGATCGCGCTCAAGTAACATTCACGCTTCATGAAGCCCCCGCCAGCGGGGGCTTTGGATTGAAAGGACAACACGCAATGGGTCAGAAGGTTCTGGTCATCGGTTCCGGCGCGCGCGAGCACGCCATCGCCCACGCGCTCCAGCGCGGCGGCAGCGTCGAGGAGGTGACCGTCGCCCCCGGCAACCCCGGCATGGAGCTCGACGGCATCCGCACCTCCCACATCGACGAGTCGAACCACGCGGCGCTCATCGACTTCATGAAGGACAACGACTACGACTGGGCGTTCGTCGGCCCCGAAGTGCCGCTCATCGACGGTCTCGTCGACGACTTCGCCGCCGCCGGCCTCAAGGCGTTCGGCCCGAACAAGGCCGCCGCCCAGATCGAAGGCTCCAAGGACTTCGCCAAGCAGCTCATGGAACGCCACGGCATCCCCACCGCCAAGTACGCGACCTTCGACGCGCTCGAACCGGCCGTCGCCTACGTGCGCGAGCACGGCGCGCCGATCGTCGTCAAGGCCGACGGTCTGGCCGCCGGCAAGGGCGTCACCGTCGCCATGGACGTCGAGACCGCCGTCGCCGCGCTCGACGACATCTTCATCGATCATCGTTTCGGCAACGCGGGCGCCAAGGTCGTCATCGAGGACTTCCTCGAAGGCCAGGAGTTCTCCCTGATGAGCTTCGTCAACGGCACCGAGTTCTGGCCGATGCCAATCTCCCAGGACCACAAGCGCGCCTACGACGGCGACAAGGGCCCGAACACGGGCGGCATGGGCGCCTACAGCCCCGTGCCGCAGATTCCGCAGACCGTCGTCGACGAAGCCATCGAGACGATCGTGCGCCCCACCGTGCAGGCCATGGCCGACGAGGGCACGCCGTTCACCGGCATCCTCTACGCTGGCCTCATCGCCACCGCCGACGGCCCCAAGGTCATCGAATTCAACGCCCGCTTCGGCGACCCCGAAACCGAAGTCGTCCTCCCGAAGCTCACCTCCGACCTGGCCGCCGGCATCAGCGCGATCCTCGACGGCGAGACCCCCGAGTTCACCTGGGACGACGACCGCGTCACCCTCGGCGTCGTCCTCGCCTCCGACGGCTACCCGACCAACGTCGTCAAGGGCGCGAAGATCCCCACCATCCCCGTCGACGAGGACTCCCACGTCTACTACGCCGGCGTCGCCAAGGACGAGAACGGCGAGCTCGTCGCCTCCTCCGGCCGCGTCCTCTTCGTCGAAACCTCCGCGCCCACCATCAAGGACGCGCAGGACAAGGTGTACGCGGTCATCGACGCGCTGCCCACCGAGGGCATGTTCTATCGTCACGACATCGGCTTCAAAGCCCTGAACGCGTGATTACGGAGTGTCCTCGGCGTTGCGGGAGACTCGACGTACCTTCGTACGCCTTCGTCTCCCGCGCCTTGAGGCCACACACGTAATCCCACGTTCAGTCCGGATAGACGTAGTTCCGTAGAAAACGCCGCTGAGTGTTGCTCAGCGGCGTTTTCTACGAAGACGACCTCAAGCCAATCAATCAACTCAATCGTCGCAACACATCGATGACACCTCGCGTCATCGCGTCGAACGGCGGATAGACCAGACGCAGCGTGTCCGGATGCTGCGGCTTCACCGTCACCGTCTTGACGTGGCTGAACGTGTCGAACCCGGCCTTGCCATGGTAGGCGCCCATGCCGGACGCGCCTACGCCGCCGAACGGCAGGCGCGCGGACAGAAGATGCCCCAACGGCAGGCCGAACCCCAACGCGCCGGACGAAGTACGCCGCTCGAAGGCGAGCCGCGTCGCACGATCCCGTGAGAACACGTACGCGGCGAGCGGACGCGGACGGGCGTTCACGAACCGGATCGCCGCATCCGCGTCACGCACGACCAGGACCGGCAGAATCGGACCGAAAATCTCCTCGCGCATCACCGGCGCGTCCGGCGACGTGCCGAACAGCACGGTGGGCGCGACGTACCGCGCCTCACGGTCGACCACGCCGCCGCACACCACGCGTCCGGCGGCGTCCGGCGCGGCGCCGCCGCCGGACGCGCCGAGACGACGCCCGACCATATTCGAAACGGCGCCGAACACGGACGCCACCCTAACCAACGGCGACGTCGGACGCGCCGGACCTGCCGGAACGGCGGCGGAAACGGCGTCCGCGGGCAGCAGCCCGCGCAGCCGCTCCACGTGACGCACGTTGACGATGCGCCCATAGTCGGGCGAACGGCGCGGGTCGTCCCCGTAGAACTCGCGGATGGCGACGGCTATCCGCTCCGCCAGCGCCTCCGCCACGTCCGGCGTGGCGAGCACATAGTCGGGGGCCACACAGGTCTGTCCGGCGTTCGTGAACCGCCCCCACGCGATGCGCCGCGCCGTCACGGCGAGATCGGTCGTGCCGTCGACGAAGACCGGCGATTTGCCGCCGAGTTCCAACGTGACCGGCGTCAGGTGCCCAGCCGCGGCCCGCATGACGATTCGGCCGACGCGTTCGCCGCCCGTGTAGAACACGTGGTCGAACGGATGCGCGAGCAATGCGCCGGTCTCCCCCGCCCCGCCTTCGACCACGGCGACCGCGTCCGGGTCGAGGTAGCGTGGGATCAGGCGCGCGAGCAGCGCCGACGCGCGCGGCGCGAGTTCGGACGGTTTGACGCAGACCGCATTGCCGGCGGCGAGCGCGTCGGCCAACGGTCCGAGCGTGAGCAGCACCGGATAGTTCCATGGCGCGATGACGAGCACGACGCCTTTCGGTTCGGCGACGGTCCAGCCGGCCGCGGGCTGCAACGCCAACGGCATCACGACCGGTCTGCGGCGCGTCCATACGCCGATCCGGTCGCGTACGAACCGGGCTTCGGCGGCGACGAGATCGAGTTCGGTGAGCATCGTCTCGGCCGCCGGCTTGCCGAGGTCGGCGCGGACCGCTTCGGCGAAATCGTCGCGATGCTCGCGCAGCATGCGGCGCAGCGCGTCGAGCTGCGCGCGCCGCCATGCGTGCGGGCGTGTGCGGCCGGAATCGTAGGAGGCTGTGAGCCGTGCGAACGTCGCGTCGATGGCGTTGTCGATGTCATCGGTCATGGAGGCCTCCTTACGGCAGCGTGAGGAAATCCGTGTCCTTGAGATAGTTGTGGCCGTCGGTGATGTCGTACTGGATGAGCTTGTAGTCCTCCAGCAACTGTTTCGTCTCCTCGTCGAAGTCGCTTGCGGCCATCGGCTTGCCTGCGTTGTCGAGGTAGATCGCCTGGCCTTCGGGGATACGGTCCCAGCCTTGGATCTTGTTGACGACCGGCGGCTCCATGGCGGAGACGTGCTGGTGCATGAGCGTGAGGAACGCGAGGTACGGCGACACCTTGGCGTCCATGTGTTCGGCGGCCTGCGCGACGAAGAAGTTCGGCGACGAGTAGTCGGCGTTGTCGATCTTCACGCCCTGCGTGCTGGAGGCCTTGTTCGACCAGATGAAGTAGTCGGTCAGGTGGAGGGCGAGCGAGTTGTCGTCGTCCTCGCTGGCGGACGAGTAGATGCCGGGCAGATGGTCGCCGTAGAAGACCACGGTGACCGGCTTGTCGATCGCGTCGAGCTGGTCGAGGAAGTCGGCGGTCGCCTCGTCGGTGATCGCCTGGCCCTTCTGGTAGGTCTCGATGGATTCCTGCTCGTCCTTGCCGAGCGGCGTGCCGGTGTTGGATTCGGCGGTGAAGTCGTTGTCCTTGTACCACTCGTGGTAGGGCATGTGGTTCTGCATGGTGATGACCTGCAGGAACTGGTTGGACTTGGTCTTCCTCACCTCCTCCAGCGTGCTCTGGTACGTGGCGGCGTCGGAGACGTAGGGACTGTCGTCGATCCGGTCCTGGTGGGAGATGACGTCCGGGCCGGTGAGCGTGTAGAAGTGGGAGAAGCCGAACTTCTTGTAGTTGGTGGCGCGCGAGTACATGGAGGATTCGTACGGATGCAGGCCGATCGAGTTCTTCGGCGCGCCCCACATCTGGTTGATCGTGGGCGTCCAGTGCTCGCCGGGGACGAGCTGCTGGTAGGGGCTCGTCAGCGACGAGTCGAAGTTCGCCATCGACAGGCCGGTGAGCCCCATGTATTCGAGGTTCGCGGTGCCGCCGCCGTAGCCGGAGGAGAGCATGAGGCCGGAGGTGGTGTTCTCCTTGATCGAGCGGATGTTCGGCATCGAATCCTTGTTGACCTTGAGTCCGGGCACGCGCGACGTGTCGGAGAAGGATTCGGACAGCACGTAGATGACGGTCGAGTCGGTGAGGTTGTTGCCACGCGTGGCGTTGATCTTCGCGGCGGCCTTCCGGTAGCGTTGGGCGACCTGCTGCATCGTCTCCTCGGAGTATTCGGACGGCTTGTCCATCACCTTGGGGTTGACCTGGCGCATGAACGCGACGAGCGGGCCGTTGCGCTGCGCGTCGTACACGGAATCCCACATGGACGGCTTGTCGCCCATCACGGTGGCGAGGTTCTTCGCCCAGCTGCCGACGGTGCTCACCTGCATCGCGTACAGGCCGAAGAACAGGCCGGGCACGAGCACGAGCAGCAGACGCGCGACGGCGTCCGCCGACCTGGCCTGACGTCCGGAGCCGCGGAACAGCCTGCCGTGGCGCGCGTCGATGTGGTTGAGCGCGACGAACACGGCGGCGAACACGGCGAACACGGCGATGGCGGCGAGGATCACCCAGTGCGCGCCGGCGGGCATGAAGCCCATGAGATTGCCGGCGTCCGCCTTGAGGAAGTTCAGGTCGGAGGGCAGCACGGCCTCGTAACGGATCGAGATTTTGAAATGCTCGATGACGGCGACGACAATCGCTGCGGCCACCAGCACCGGCGTGGCGATCCAGAACCGGTTGAAAATCATGAGCAGCGCGAGGTAGAGCACGCCGACGAGCAGGATGTTGAGCAGGAACACGAAGTTGGGCTCCCGGGCGTTGAACATCTTGCCGACGAAGTCCCAGCCGACCTCCGGGCTGGACAGGGTCACGCGCGAGGAGGCGCCGAGGCTGACGCCGACCTCGAGGATCGCGACGGCGGCGATGTCGAAGACGAGGAACAGCACGGCGTACAGCCAGCCGGGGAACGGCCGAGGCTCGGGCAGCCCGCGACGCGGCCGTCGGCCCGTCCCGCTGGTCGCGTCCCGCGCGGCGTCGTGTCCGGTCTTGGCATGCGATTCCTGATTCATACTGCTTGACTCACCCATACGCTCGGTTCCGTGTGACATACAACCGTTCATTGTCGCCGTCGAACCTTGGAAAGACCAGAGCCGCGACGGTTTCCTCACGTTTTCCAACCATTCACCTTATCGCAAAGGGTGCCTCGGATTTGATCCGCGGCACCCTTCGTTCCCCTCCTGCGTGGATTGCGCCGTTACTTCGCGGCGGAGGCGAAATCGCCGACGAGCGCGCCCATCCAGTCGAGCAGGTCGTCGTACTGCGACGGCATCTGTTCGGTGAGCTCGACGGTCGGCACGTTACCCTCCTTGGCGGCGGAGACGATCTGCTTGGTGGTGGAGTTCTCCTCCTGCGTGTTGAGGACGAGCAGGTCGATGCCGCCGCTCGTCAGGGCCTTGCGGAACTCGGTGATGTCGCCGGGGGTCGGCTCGCTCTCGTTGGCGGAGGCCTGCTTGTAGCCCTTCGGCGTGGCGTCGGTCATGCCGAGGTCGTCGGCGAGGTACCAGGCGACGGATTCGGTGGCGGCGTACGGCAGCCCCTTGGTCTTGGCGGAGGTCTCCTCGATCTTCGATTCGAGCCGGTCCTCCTTGGCATGCCAGTCCTTGTTGAGCTTGGCGTAGTCGTCCTTATGGGCCGGGTCGGCCTGCTGGTAGGCCTTGGTGATCGCATCGGCGGCGGCGGAGCGCACCTTGGCGGAGAACCACACGTGCGGGTTGCCGCCCTGCTTGACGCCACTCGCTTCGGCGGCGTCGACGAGCGTGGCCTTGGTGGATGCGACGGCCTTGGTCGCCCACGCGTCGTAGTCGGCGCCGTTGACGACGGCGACCTTCGCCGAACCGATCTTCGCGACGTCTTGCGCGGTGGGCTCGTAGTCGTGCGCCTCCACGTTGGTCTTCGTCATGATCGCGGTGACGTCGACGTGGTCGCCGCCGAGGTCGCGGGCGACGGAGCCCCACTGGTTGATGGACGCGACGACCTCGATCTTGCCATTGGACGACGAGGCCCCGGAAGCGGAGTCGCCGTTGGACGACGAACCGCAGGCGGCGAGCGAGCCGAGCGCCACGATCGCGGTGACGGCGGCCAGTCCGCGCATGGCGGCGTTCCTGATGGTGGTCGGAATGGACATGATGGATGCTTCCTCTCTACGCGGCCGACGTCCGGCCGCTCCATATGACGCATCACACCATAACACATATTGAGAACTATTATCATTAGCATTACAGCGGCGTGTCGCATGCGGGAACGGATTGCGAGACGACACGCGAGCATACGAAAAGGGCCGTTCCCGTCGGCATCATGATTCGATGCTGACGGGAACGGCCCTTCCCTCCACAGGACGGCGACGCGCCCTTCCGTAACGCTCAGACGGCCGTCTTCTCCCGCTTCTCCCGGCATTCCGGGCACAGCCCGAAGACCTCGAGCGTGTGGCTTTCGACGGTGAACCCGTGTCTGGCGGCCACGCCGCGCAACCACGCCTCGTCCGGCGGCTCGATCTCGACCGTGCGGCCGCAGCGCTTGCACACCAGATGATGGTGGTGCGCGTCGTCGCCGCACAGGCGGAACAACTGCTGGTCGTCCAGGCGGATCGTGTCGGCCGCGCCCGAGTCGGCGAGCGCGTTCAGCTGCCGGTACACGGTGGCCAGTCCGATGCGCGAGCCCTCGTCCTGCATGCGCCGATGCAGGTCCTGCGCAGAGATGAACTCGTCACAGCCGGCGAGCGCCGCGTGGATCGCATCCTTCTGCTTGGTCTGTCGTTCAATGTGTTCGACCATGGACGCGGCTCACGCCTTCGCTTCGGCGGAACCGGCGGGCGGCACGGGGCGCACGAACGGCCGCGCGTACGGCTTGAGGTCGTCCCAGCAACCGGTCGCCTCGAGCTCGTCCACGGTGCGCGCGGTGTCGTCGGTGAGCACGGTGATGTGGCCCATCTTGCGGTTGTGGCGCAGCTGCGCCTTGCCGTAGTCGTGCACGTTCCATTCAGGGTGCGTGGCGATCTGCGCGCGCGTGGGCAGCACGTGCTGGCCGAGCACGTTGACCATGACGGCGGGGCTCAGCAGCTTCGGCTGGACGAGCGGCCAGCCGGCGATGCCGCGGATGTGCGCGTCGAACTGGTCGATGGAGCACGCCTCGATCGTGTAGTGGCCGGAGTTGTGCGGGCGCGGCGCGAGCTCGTTGACGATCACGCGGTCGTCCTTGGTGACGAACAGCTCGATGGCGAGCGTGCCGGCCAGCTCGAAGCCCTTGGCGAGCGCGATCGCCATCTCGTGCGCGGTCCGCGCGATCGAGGGGTCGACCTCGGCGGGGGCGATCGTCATGTGGAGGATGTTGTTGCGGTGGTCGTTGCGCACGATCGGGAACGTCACGTAGTCCTTGCCGTTGCCGGACACGAGGATGGACGCCTCGAACGCGAAGTCGACGAAACCTTCGAGGATGGACGGGGGGAAGCCGCCGCCGCGGTCGCCGCGGGCGCGGATCTTCTCCAGGTCCATGTCGTTCCTCAGCACATGCTGGCCGTGGCCGTCATAGCCGCCGGAACGGGTCTTCAACACGCACGGGTAATGCAGGTCGTCGATGGCGGCCTCGAGCTCGTCGAAGTCGTTGACCTCGCGCCACGGGGCGGTCTCGATGCCGTGCTTGTTGATGAACGTCTTCTCGTTGATGCGGTCCTGGGTGACGCGCAGCAGGTCGGTGCCCTGCGGGGCGGCGACCAGGTGGCGCACCTCGTCGATCGAATCGGCGTCCACGTTCTCGAACTCGTAGGTGAGCACGTCGGACTTCTCCGCCAGATCATGGATGGCGGTCTTGTCGTCGTACTCGCCGACGACCTGGAAGTCGGCGACCTGCGCGGTCGGGCAGTCGGGGGTCGGGTCGAGCACGCCGATGCGGAAGCCCATGTACTTGGCGCTCAGGGCCATCATGCGGCCGAGCTGGCCGCCGCCGATGATGCCGATGGTCGCGCCCGGCTGCAGCATCTGCGTGGCGCCGTGGGTTTCCTCAAACAAGCTGGGCATTGGATTCCGCCACCTTCTCCTTCAACGACTCACGGTAGGCCTGGAGCTTGTCGGCCAGGTCGGGCTCGAACGCGGAGAGCATCTGCACGGCGAGCAGGCCGGCGTTGGTGGCGCCGGAGTTGCCGACGGCGGTGGTGGCGACGGGGATGCCGCCGGGCATCTGCACGATGGAGAGCAGCGAATCCCAGCCGGACAGGGCGTGGGAGCGCACGGGCACGCCGATGACGGGCAGCGTGGTCTGCGCGGCGATCATGCCGGGCAGGTGGGCGGCGCCGCCGGCGCCGGCGATGATGACCTTGAGTCCGTTGGCGCGCGCGTTGTGCGCGAAGTCGGCCATGAGCTCCGGGGTGCGGTGGGCCGAGATCACCTGCTTGTGATAGGCCACGCCGAACTGGTCGAGGATGTCGCAGGCGCGCTTCATGGTCTCCCAGTCGCTGGACGATCCCATGACGACCGCCACTTCGGGCTTGCTGTCCGTCATTATCATTACCTCCACGTTATTGAGAATGTGGTTTCACTGTACTCCCCCGCCACCCCGGAAACATGGAGGCTCACACGGTGATGGCGACCTTGCCGAACACATCGCCGCCGATCAGACGGCGGAACGCGTCCGGCGCAGCGTCGAGTCCGGCGAACGTCGAGTCGATCACGGGATGGATGCCGGCGTGCTCGACGAAGCGCAGCAGGCGCGCGAAGTCGTCGCGCGAGCCCATCGTGTTGCCCTGCACGCGGATGTCCTGGAAGAAGACGCGCGTGAGCTCCGCGCCCGGCTGGTCGCCGGTGGTCGCGCCGCACACGGCGATCGTGCCGCCGGGGCGCACGGACTTGACGGAATGGGACCATGTGGCCGCGCCCACCGATTCGATGACGGCGTCGACCTTGCGCGGCAGGCGCGCGCCCGCCTCGAACGCGGCGTCCGCGCCGAACGCCAGCGCGCGTTCGCGCTTGGCCTCGGAACGCGACGTGACGAACACCTCCAGCCCGGCCGCGTGGGCGAGCTGGATCGCCGCGGTGGACACGCCGCCGCCCGCGCCCTGCACGAGGATCGCGTCGCCGGGCTTGACGTTCGCGGACGTGAACACGAGCGAGTAGGCGGTGAGCCAGCTGGTGCCGAGCGCCGCCGCCTCGGCGAGGCTCAGGTTCGCCGGCTTCGCGAACACGTTCGCGGCCGGCACCTGCGTCTTCTCGGCCATCGTGCCCGGGTACTTCTCGGACAGGATCGTGCGGCGCTCCCCCGGCGCGACGCCGGCGCCGTCGGTGCCGACGAACGTGTAGAGCACGACCTCGCTTCCCGCCTTGAGCCCGCCGCGGCCCGGCACGTCGTCGTCGAGGATCCCGGCCGCGTCGGTGCCGAGGATCATCGGCGTCTGTTCGGCGCGCAGTCCCACGCCGCGAAGACTCCACACGTCATGGTGGTTGACGGTCACGGCCTTCACGGACACGGTGGACCAGAACGGTTTCGGCTCCGGTCCGGGAAGCTCGCCCACGGCGAGCGCGGCGAGTGGATCGGCATTGTCGACGCGGGAAGCGTATACGGCCTTCATCGGCGTTCCTTTCGTCATGCGGCGTTCCGCGACGCCGCGCGCGGAGCGGCGTCGTTCCGCCATCATTGTCGCACGGACACGCGCCGATTCGCGGATGACACCGGGCGATTTACGGAGATGTTGGGAGTATCGCCGCGTGGCGTATGACCGCTGGCGGCGGGAGCGTCTAGGCTTGCGGTCGGCAGAGGATACCATCGGGAGGAGCGAGACGCATATGACGAACGGCATTCTGGAACGGATTTCGGGCCCCGCCGACGTCAAAACGCTCTCCCGCGCCGAACTGCACGGACTGTGCCGCGAGATCCGGTCCACGCTGCTCGCCTACGGCCACGCGCACGGCGGCCACATCGGATCGAACCTCGGCATGGTGGAGGCGACGGTCGCGCTGCACCGCGTGTTCGACTCGCCGCACGACCGCATCGTGTTCGACGTGTCGCACCAGAGCTACGTGCACAAGATGCTCACCGGCCGCGCCGCCGCATATCTCGATCCGGCGCGCTTCGACGAGGTGACCGGCTTCACGAACCCCGCGGAGAGCGAGCACGACCAGTTCACGCTCGGCCACACGGGCACGTCGATCTCGCTCGCCTGCGGTCTCGCGAAGACGCGCGACATGGCGCTCGCCGCCTCCGATGGCGCCGACGACGCGGGCATCGGCGCCGTGGTCGCGGTGATCGGCGACGGCTCCCTGAGCTCGGGCATCGCGTTCGAGGGATTGAACAACGCGGCCGAGCAGGGCGGCAACCTCATCATCGTGCTGAACGACAACGAGATGTCGATCGCCGGCGACTTCGGCGGCATGTACGGCCCTCTGGCGCGGCTGCGCGAGTCGAACGGCGCCGCGCAGCCGAACCTGTTCGAGGCGTTCGGCCTCGGCTATCGGTATGTGGCGCGCGGCAACGACGTCGACGCGCTCATCGAGGCGTTCGAGGCGGTCAAGGGCACCGACCGTCCGGTCGTCGTGCACATCCATACGCTGAAGGGCGCCGGTTTCACGGGCGGCGACGTCGCGGCCGTGGGCGCGGACGGCCCGGGTACGACCACGGCCGACGCCGTCGACGCGAACGACACCGGCGTCAACGCGACCGGCAACGTCGCGCACGCCGAGCCGTGGCGCTCCGACCACTGCGACCTGCCGGACGCCGCACCGCACGAGGGCCAATGCGAGGCGTCGCACTGGCAGACGCCGGACAAGGCGCTGGGACGCCCCGACGACCCACGCAAGCATTACGGCAAACTCGCGATGGCCGCGCTGGAACGCCGCTTCCCCGACGAGCCGGGACTCGTCGTGATCTCGCCGGCGACGCCCGGCTCGAACGGCATCACGCACGAGTTCCGCGAGCGCGCGGGCGCGCATTACGTGGACACGGGCATCACCGAGGCGCATGCGGTCACGTTCGCGGCCGGCATCGCGAAGGCGGGCGGCACGCCGGTGGTGGCGACGACCGCGTCGTTCTTCCAGCGCGCCTACGACCAGTTCTTCCAGGAGATGAGCCTCAACCGTTCGCGAGTGACGGTCCTCGACTTCCTCGGCGGCCTGTCCGGTTCGGACAACACACATTCCGGCGCGTACGACGTCGCGATGTTCGCGAACATCCCGGGAGTCACGATGCTTGTCCCCACCTCGACGCGCGACTATCTCGACGATCTCGCGTGGGCGACGTCGCCGGCGGGCGCGGCCGATGCGCCGGACGGTCCGGTGGTGATCCGCGTGCCCGGTCAGGCGATCCTCGACCGCGAACGCGCGCTGGGACGCGAGTCGTCGCCCGAGGCGGTGCTGCGCGGGGAGTTCGATTACGGCGGACACCCCCTCAGCCGTCCTGCGGACGGCAGCTCCCCCTCCAGGGGGCGCGGGGACGCGAAGGCGGCGGACATGCTCGCGTACCGCGTGGATCATGCGGGTGCCGATGTGGCGGTGATCGCGCTCGGCAACACGCATCCGCTGGGCGAGCGGGTCGTCGAGGCGCTGTCCGCGCCGACGACGGACACCGATGACGCGACCGGCGAGACCGGCGCGACGGGCGCGGATACCGGCCGCTCCCCCATCGACGCGACCCTCATCGACCCGCGGCAGTGCACGACGCTCGACGTCGCCGCGCTCGAGGCGCTGCGCGACGGGCATCGTCTCGTCGTCACGCTGGAGGACGGACAGCTGGAAGGCGGCTGGGGCGAGAAGGTGACCGCGTACTACGCGAACCACGGAGCCGCCGGCGCGGGCACCGGTGCTGGAACCGGTGCCGGCATGCGCGTGCTCAACTTCGGCGCGGCGAAGGAGTTCACCGACCGCGTGCCGCTGACGGAACTCAACGAGCGCTACGGGCTCACCGTGGAGACGATCACGCGCCGCATCCGCGAGACGCTCGGCCGCTGACCGGCGGCCTCCCGGTCGGCCGGCGGCCTCGCCACGACGGCCAGCCGGCCCCGCGCTAGCCGTCGTTCCTGATGGCGTCGAGCGCGGGAATCCTCACCGCGCGGTTGGCGGGCTGGAAGCCCGAAACGACGCCAATCGCGCAGGAGAACGCCAACGCGAACAGGTACAGCCACCACGGGATCACGGAGACGCGGCTCACATCCTCGCCGCCGACGATCGCGTTCCATATGGTCGTGCCGTTCACGCCGCCCAACGCGATCAGGTTGATGACGAGCGAGACGAGGGCGCTCACCACGCAGCCGATCAGGCCGCCGAGCAGACCGATGAATCCCGCCTCCCCCAGGAACATGATGCGGATGTCGCGCACGTAGCAGCCGAGCGCCTTCATGATGCCGATCTCGCGCGTGCGTTCGGTGACGGACATGATCATCGTGTTGGTGATGCCGATGGCGGCGACGAGCAGCGACACGGCGCCGATGCCGCCGAGCACCAGCTGGATGGCGCGCGACTGCTCTTCGAGGCTCTTGCGCGTCTGTTCGCTGGAGTTCGTGCCGAAGCCCATGTCGCGGATCCGCTGCTCCACGTCGGAGACCTGCGAGATGTCGGAGACCTTGACGAGCGCCGAACCGTAGGTCGTGGTCTTCGCCGCGGTCCTGTCGGCCTTCGCGATCATCGCCTTGAGCTGGTCCAGGTCCATGAGCAGGCCGTTGGAGGTGGACTGTCCCTTGTTGTAGTCCTCCTTGAGCGTGCCGGTCACCTTGAGCTTGAACACGTTCGGCGCGGTGGATGCGGCGGTGCCGGAGCCGCCGTCCGAAGTCCCCGTAGCGCCGGTCGTGCCGGTCGCGGCCGTGGCGCCGCCCGATTCCTCGTCGCCGATGGTGAGCGTGATCCGCGTGGTCATCGGGTCGAAGAACGCGCCCTTCGCCTGGTCCGCGGGCACGGCGGCGCAGTTGCCCATGTCGTCGCATTCCATGACGGTGCCGTCGCCCATGTCGTACGGCTGCTGCCGGTAGTTCTGCCCCTCGGGACGGTACTTGTCCATGAACTGGTAGGCGAAGTACTGCCCGGCAAGCACCTCGCCGTCCTTCACCGGCTTCGTACCGTCCGCAATCTCGAATCCGAGGACGTCGAGCTGGCTCAGATCCACGGCCTCGATGGTCCCGTAGTCGGCGGTGTACCGCCCGTTGTCGGCGGTGATCCGCACCGGGGCGTCGAGCGTCATCTGCGCGCTCGCGCCGACGACGCCGGGAATCCGCTTCATGTCGTCGATGGTCGCGTCGTCGAGTTTCGCGGACGTGCCCGAACCCGAACCGGAGGAGGACGCGCCGCCCATCGTCATCATGCCGGAGGCGGAGCCCTGCGCGTACACGTTGATGATGGTCAGGTCGCCCATCTGTCTGAGCATCGCACGGTTCTGCTCGGTCAGTCCCGCACCGAGCGAGACCATGATGACGATCGAGCAGCATCCGACGACCACGCCCAGCACGGTGAGAATCGTGCGCGACTTGCGGCGCAGCAGGTTCTGCCCGCACAATCGCAGGATGTCCGCGAATCTCATGCGCGCCCTTTCGCGTCGGAGGCCGAGGCGCCGCCGATCGTACCGGCGCCGGCGATCACCTGCGTGGCGACCGCGTCGGAGGCCGGTGCCGTCGCGGACGCCGGGACCGCCGCCGTGCCCGGAGACACGGTAGCCGGCCTGCCCCAGTCATCCCAATCCTCGTCGTCCTGGGCGTCGGCCTTCGCCTTGCGCTTCCTGCGCCGGCGACGCACGACGAGCGCGACGACCACGACGACCACCAGCACGATGCCGACCGCAACGAGCGCCACCGCCCACCACGGTACGGCGGGCTGCGGCTCCTCCACCGTCGCGCCCATGTCGTCGGACGTCGGCGCCGGCTCGGCCGCCTCGATCGTGACCGGGAACTCCTTCGACTGCGCATGACCGTCGGAATCCTCGTAGGCAACATGCAGCTTCGCCTCGATCGCACCGGACTGCGTCGGTGTGAACGCGAAACCGATCGAACCGTTCGCGCCGGACGCGACGTTGCCCACGTACTGCGTCTTGACGGTCGTCTCGAGTCCGTCGCCCTCGATCGACGCCTCCACGTTGGCGATGTCGCCCTTGCCTTTGTTCACATAGTCCATCGTGATCGTCGTCTCCGCGCCGACGGTCACGCCCTCGGGCACGACCGGATCGTTGAGCTGGAAGCGGTCCGGCTGCGAGACCGGCACGGAGATGCGGATGTCGGACGTGTTCGACGAGCGCGCGTCGTTGTCGACGTACTCGTACCGGAAGCTCACATTCACCGGTTGGGCGCCGCTCTTCGCGCTCTGCAGCGCCTGCATCGGCACGCTCTGCGTGAGCGACCAGCCGGCGTACAGCGTGTCGAAGTAGAACGTGTTCGTGCCGCCGGAGATGGCGAAGTTCTCGCCGCCGTCCACGGTGACGACCATGTTGCCGACCGCCACGCGGCCCATGTTCTGGAACGTGAACGTGAGGGTGAAGTCGCTGCCGACCGCCACCGACCCGTCGCCGTACGTGAAGTTCGTGATGATGATGTTCGGCACCGGACCGGAGATCGGCGCGGGGGCCGCCGTGGACGAGCCCTGGTCGGCCGTGGTCGCGGCGTCGTCGGCGAAGGCGGCCGGCGGCGTGGCCGCGACGGCGACGGTGCAGACGAGCGCCAGCGTGGCGAGCAGCACCGTGAACGCGGTGAGGGCGCGGTGGATGGATGGGGTCATCGTGGGTCTCCTTGGCTCGGGATGTCGGTCGTATGGTCGATGACGCGATCGTCGATGATACGTCCGTCGAGCAGCGTGACGACGCGGTCCGCGTAGGCGGCCATGTTGTCGTCGTGCGTGACGAGCACGATCGTCTGGTCGAGGGCGCGCGCGAAGGAGACGATCATCTCCATCACGTCGATCTTGGTTCTGGAATCGAGATTGCCGGTCGGCTCGTCGGCGAACACGACCTGAGGCCTGGCGACGAACGCGCGGGCGATGCCGACGCGCTGCTGCTGTCCGCCGGACATCTGCGTCGGATAGTGGTTCAGCCTCCTGCCGAGGCCGACGCGCCTCAGCATGGCACGCGCCGCCCGTTCGCGCTCCTGTTTCGGCACGCCGCGGAACATGAGCGGCATCGCGACGTTCTCCACGGCGGTGAGATTCGGCAGCAGGTTGTACGACTGGAACACGAATCCGAGATGACGCTGGCGAAACGCGGCGAGCTCGCGCTCGTCGAGACGAGAGATGACGGTGCCGCCGATGCGCACGCCGCCGCGGGTCGGCTTCTCCATGCCGGCGAGCTGGTTGAGCAGCGTGGATTTGCCGGATCCGGATTCGCCGTAGATGCAGCAGATCTGGCCGCGCGGGACGACCAGGTCGATGCCGGCGAGCGCGACCACGGTCTCGTCGTCGGCGGGATACTCCTTGCGCAGGTCGCGCACTTCAATCATCGGAGGCGCGTGGGATTCCCGCGGTTCGCGTGATTGCTGCGGTCCATGTAATCGTTGCGGTCCGCGTGATATCGGCGATCCGTGCGGCTCCTCTGGCTTCGGCATGGTCGCGGCCCTCTTCCACTCCTGCGGGACGTGCGCGCATCGGTCGCATGCGTCTGTATCCCGTTTTTCGTTCGTCGTCCTTGACGGACTTCCTTCCTTGGTCCGGCCGTCGGGCCGTTTCCAGGGCCAGTGTATAGCTGCCGGTCCGTCGCCGCATCCCCTAGGGGTGTTCCCCGATGGGCGTGCAGGCGCGTGTGCCGTCCCATGCGCCACTTCCATGCGCCGTTCCACCCCAGCCGCTATAGTGTGACGGGTTTGGCCCCGTAGCTCAGCTGGATAGAGCAACTGACTTCTAATCTGTAGGTCGCCGGTTCGAGCCCGGCCGGGGTCACCGGAGACCCCTTGGAATTCCAATGATTCCAAGGGGTTTGATTTTTCCGTCATCCCCGTTGCGTCCCTGATGGTCCCCGGCGTACCGTTTCGGCGCGCGCCGCCGGACACGTCATCTCGGACCGGCGGGTTGATTCACGGGATGGTTCACGAGGTCGCGTTCGATCCATGCCATGACGAGGTCGGCGAGACGGTCCACCTCCGCGTCGGTCAGTGCGCGGCCTTTGGGGATGTGATGCCATTTCTCGATGCATCCGCGGCAGCAGGTGGCGGTCGCGTGTTGCGCGGTGAACACCGGATGCCCGCGCCACGGGGTCTGCCGCCCGTCGTTCCTCGGCTCGGCGTCGCCGACGCGGGCGCGCAGCATCTCGCGCGCATGCCGGTCGATGGTCGCCTTGCCTTTGTCGCGCGCATAGGCGCGGTCCTTGGCGGTCAGTTCGAATTTCGCGCGGAACGCCGAATGCGAAAGCCGTTCCAATGTCCCGCCGATCCACCGCCGTTCGTCATCGTCCATATCGGGCCCTCCTCGTCGTCCATGTGCGCCGCCGTATCCGTTCACTCCCGGATTAGCACGGTTCGCTCCGTGAATCCAACGGCTCCCTCCACGGCCGTCATGGCTCGCTCCATGATTCGACACACATTCCCGTGGAAAACCACGAAGCGAACCGTGACGGATGAGGAAGGAACGGTGACGAGCACGGAGCGAACCGTGACGGATATGGAGAAACGCCGGGCGGAACGCTACCCGTCCGGGCCGGAAACGACTAAAACGGGAATCAGCCGGGGAATCCCGAGGGCGGGGTTCCTGAAATCCGCGGCGCACGACGACACCGACGCCGATGGCGTGCGTGCGACGGCCGCGGTACGAGACGCAAGGAGTCGACTATGACTGGCATCAGCGAGAAGGAACTTGACGAGAAGCTTGCGGCGGCGCAGACCATCGACGAGGTCATGGCCATCGCCAAGGAGGCTGGCCATTCGCTGACCTACGAGGAGGCGGACGCGTTCTTCGGCCGCATTGAACAGGCCAAGTCGGATACGGCCGAGCTGGTCGGCGATTCGGTGCAGTCCGTGGCGGAGGAGGAGTTCGGCATCTGAGCCGGGCCGGCGTTTTCTTTCCCCATAGCGACGCGGCGGATCTTCCGGAAAGAAGGTCCGCCGCGTCGCTATGTCCATGCGGGCTAAAAGCCCGCTTTCTCTCCCCCAGTCAGCTTCGCTGACAGCCCCCTCGTCAGAGGGGGCCAAACCAAAGGCCCGCACGAGCCTCCGGCGTTTCCGTCACGGCTCGGCTCGTCAGAGGGAGCCGAATCGGCGCGTCAGGCCTGGGGACGGGCGCGGAGCAGGGCCCTGCCGGAGGCGAGGCGGTCGAGCACGCCGGTCGAGGCGAGGGCGAGCATGAGGAACCACGGCATGACGCCGCTCAGCACCACGCCGCCCGTCACCTCGGAGATCATGTGCACGATGCCGCGCGGGCTCACCAGCGCCACGCCCTGGTAGCGGAAGAACAGCAGGTAGAAGCCGTATTCGAGCGCGACCATCGCGCCGGAGGCAATCGAGACCGGCAGGTTGAACACGCGGTAGCGGGTCACGAAGAACGGGATCTCGGCGAACACGCCCTGCAGCAGCGCGGAGACGATCACGAATCCGATGCCGTACTGGCTGCCGATTACGGTCTCGACGAGCGTGCCGACCACGTTCACGTAGAGCGCGGCGCCCGGCTTGCGCAGGACGAGCACGGCGAGCGTGCCGGAGAAGTACCACATGGCGTGCGTCACGCTGGCGAGTCCCGGCAGCACGGCGCCGAGGAACGACGAGATCGGCATGTACGCGAAGTTGAAGCCCCAGAAGATGACGCCGCAGGCGACGCCGAGCGTCGCGCCGACGGCGATGTCGAGCGGCCGCCACTTGAGGCGCGTCCCGTCGTGCGCGGCTTCCGGCGCGACGGAGTTCGATGATTGCGATGATTGACGATCGGTGATGGCGGACATGCTGTTCCCACGATCCCTTCGATGATTCCCAAGACCGCGCACGGTACGATACGATGGCGCCGGCGTCGTGACGACGCCCCGCGTCGGCGCTCCTTGACCTGCGCGGTCCGGGCGGGAACGCCGCATGCCAGTATACGGTCGCGGGAAACGGTCATGTAAACAGGGGCGAACAGCCGCAAAACCACACAACATCGCACAGCGAAACCGCACAGAACGGCACAAATCGCAGCCATTCCCCCGGTTCACGGCTGGAAGTACCCTAACAACTATGAAGCTTACCGATATTTCCCCCGCAATCGCACTGACGCCGCTCGACGGCCGCTACCACAACGCCACCGCCCCGCTCGTGGAATACCTGAGCGAGCCGGCCCTCAACCGCGAGCGCATGCGCGTCGAGGTCGAGTGGATGATCCTCCTGGCCAACGGCTTCGAGGGCAACGGCAATCGGCCGATCATCGACGGCGTCGAGCCGTTCACCGAGGAGGAGAAGGCGTTCCTCCGCTCCATCCCGGAGGACTTCGGCGCCGAGGGCATCAAGCAGCACGCCGCGCACGAGGCCGTCACCCACCACGACGTGAAGGCCGTCGAATACTACATCGACGACCAGTTCGCCAAGGCCCCGGCCGGCTCCACGCACATCAACGACCGTCTCAAGACGCTCGTCCACTTCGCGTGCACCTCCGAGGACATCAACAACCTGTCGATCGCCCGCTGCGTGAAGAACGCCGTCGAGAACGTCTGGACCCCGGCGTTCAAGGAGATCATCGACCATCTCGCCGCCAAGGCCGAGGAGCACAAGGACCTCGCGCTCCTCTCCCTCACGCACGGCCAGCCGGCCACGCCGACCACGCTCGGCAAGGAGCTCGCCGTCTACGTCTACCGTCTGAACCGCCAGCTCAAGCACATCGAGAACCAGGAGTACCTGGGCAAGATCAACGGCGCGACCGGCACGTTCGGCGCTCACTTGGCCGCCTGCCCGGACGTCGACTGGATCGCCGTCTCCCGCGAGTTCGTCGAGAACCGCATGGGCCTGACCTGGAACCCGCTGACGACGCAGATCGAATCCCACGACTGGCAGGCGGAGCTCTACTCGACCATCGCCCACGCGAACCGCATCATGCACAACCTGTGCGTGGACGTGTGGATGTACATCTCGCGCGGCGTGTTCGCCCAGGTGCCCGTCAAGGGCGCGACCGGCTCCTCCACGATGCCGCACAAGGTCAACCCGATCCGCTTCGAGAACGCGGAGGCCAACTTCGAGCTGTCCTGCTCGCTGCTCGACACGCTGTCCGCCACGCTGGTGGAGTCCCGCTGGCAGCGCGACCTGACCGATTCGACCACGCAGCGCAACATCGGCTCGGCGCTCGGCTACTCGCAGCTCGCCCTGTACAACCTGATGGGCGGCTTGAAGTCCATCCACCCGAACGAGCACGTCATCACGCGCGAGCTCGACGAGAACTGGGAGGTGCTCGGCGAGCCCATCCAGACGGCGATGCGCGCCTGCGAGCTGCGCGGCCTGCCGGGCATGGAGAAGCCGTACGAGAAGGTCAAGGAGCTCATGCGCGGCCACACGATCGACCAGGCGCAGGTCGAGGCGTTCATCGACCAGCAGTCCTTCGATCCGGAGACCGCCGCCCGTCTCAAGGCGCTCACCCCGGCCACGTACACGGGCGTCGCCTCGAAGCTCGTCGCCTTCGATCGCTGACCCGTCCCACCCCGCACCCTGCAAGGAGCCGCATAAGCCCATGCACATCGACGATGTGGCGCCCCGGCGCACACACGACTTCGGTGATCTGACACGCGCCGCCATGTCCCTCGGACTGGCGGCCGTCGTCATGGTGTTCGCCGTATATCTGGGCGGCATGACGCGCGGCGTCGAATCCGACGCGCACACCGCCGCCCGGGCCATCGACTGGCTGGCCGGGATCCCGTCCACCGTCCTGCAGCAGTTCGCCACGCTCGTCATCGTGGTCATGGTCCTGTGCCAGCTGCTGCTCAGCCGCGAATGGCTGCAGTCCGCGGTCTCCGCGCTTTCCATGTTCGCCGGGTACGGCGCGGTCTGGCTGGCGTCCGCCGGCATCAGCGGTCTCGCCGACAAGACGCTCGCCCTGTCGCTCGCCTCCGCCGCGACCGCGTTCGGCTCCGGACTGCTGCCGAACATGTACGCGGGCATGGCCTCGTTCCTCACCGTCGCCGGCCCGCGCCGCACGCGTTCCAGCGTCAAATGGGGGTGGAACATCCTGTATGCGACGGCCGCGGTCATGGTGGTGCTCTCCTGGCATTCGGTGACCGGCATGCTCGTCTCGTTCGCCTGCGGGCGCACGGTCGGCATGCTCATCCGGTTCGCGGTCGGCACGCAGAACAAGGGCGTGTGGGGCGAGGATCTGGCGGCCGCGCTGCGCGGCGTCGGCCTCGACCCGTCGTCGCTGGTGCGCCGCGAGGACCCGTCGCCGGGCGTACGGTCGCTCAGCGCCTCCCTCGACGACGATCTGGTCGAAGGCTCGCGCATCTACGATCTCGAGACCCGCGACGGCGGCCGGTACACGGTGTCCGTACTGGACGCGCAGACGCATACGGCCGGCTATCTCAAGCAGCTGTGGGACTGGCTGCGCTTCTCCGGCGTGGCGATGCGCCGCGACCGTTCGGCGCGCGACGCCGTCCAGCATCACCTGTCGATGCTGCTCGGCCTGCACAACGTGAAGCTGCCCGCACCCGCGCCCTACGCGATCGCAGACACCGAGGAGTCCGCGATCCTCATCCTCAACGCGCATACGACGGAGCTCGCCGCGAACCCGAACACGCTGACGCGCGCCGACGCCGTCGACTACATGCGCTATCTGGCCGTCGCGAACCGTCGCGGCTACACGCACCGGCGCATCACGCCGGGCGTGCTGTCGCGCTTCGAGGACGGCACGCCGGTGATCGCCGGATGGCAGAACGGCGACGCCGCGTCCTCCCCCGCCAACGTCGCGTTGGACAAGGTCCAGCTGCTCGCCCTGTTCGCCGCGCTGATCGGCGTGGACGAGGCGGTGGCGGCGGCCCGCGACGCGTGGGACGAGGCGACGCTCGCCGCGATCGCCCCGTTCATCCAGAAAATCGCGGTGCCCGCCCCCACGCGCGCGCTCGACTCGTGGGACAAGTCCACGCTCACATCGTTGCGTGAGGCGGTCGCGCCGCGACGCGACGACGACGCCGAAACCGTCGCCGCGTCGTCGGACGGCGCGCCGGCGGCCGCCGGCGCCGTCCAGTCCGACGCCGCGGACGCCCCCGTGGAGACGGTCACGTTGGCGCGGTTCTCGCTGCGTTCGATGATCACGATGCTGCTGCTCATCGTCGCCGCGGTCGTCGTGTTCACGCAGATGCGCCCCGACGAGATCATCGCCGCGGTGCGCAACGCGAATCCGGTCATGGCGCTCGTCTGCCTCGCGTTCGGATTGTGCGGCTGGATCGGGTCGTCGGTCTCGCTCGGCGCGCTGATGGACCGCGACCGGCGCAACCCGGCGGGCGTGTTCATGAGCCAGGTGGCGGGCGGCTTCGCGACCGTGTCGATGCCCGCGGGCGTGGGCCCCTCGTTCGTGAACCTCCAGTTCCTGCGCCGATCCGGCTACCGCAATACGGCGGCGACCGCGATCATGAGCGCGGCGCTCGTCGTCTACTATGCGACGTACGCGGTGATCATCGTGGTCATCGGCCTGTTCACGGGACGCAACACGTTCTCCGGCATGATTCCGACGAACACGCTGGCGATCGTGTTCGGCATCGCCGTCGCCGTGTTCTCCGTCGCGATGATGGTCCCGCCGGTGCGCCATACCGTCATGCAGCGGCTCGTGCCGGTCGCGAAACGCTATCTCAACCAGCTGCTCGACGTGCTCGGCCAGCCGGTGCAGCTGTCGGCGAGCGTGGCCGGCGCGCTCCTGCAGAACATCACGACGGGACTCGCGTTCTGGGCGGCGCTGCTCGCGTTCGGCGTGAACACGAATCCGATCGAGACGACGTTCGTGTTCATGCTCGCCTACGCGCTCGGCTCGGCGGTGCCGACCCCGGGCGGCTTGGGCGGCGTGGAGGCGGCGCTCACCGTCTCGTTCGCCGCGGTGGGAGTGCCGCAGGGCGTCGCCCTGTCCGCCACGCTGCTGCACCGCGTCGTCTTCTACTGGCTGCGCATCCCCTTGGGCGCGCTGGCGATGAAGTGGCTGGACAAGCGCAACCTCGTGTGATGCGCGAGGGAGATGCGAAATCCGTGAAAATCACTTGTGGAACACGTGAAATCGTTGAAAAATGCGCTGTTTGGCCTCATCATGCGCTATCATCATCTATGAAATAAACGGACCGGCGGCCAAGTTGCCGGTCCCCGGACAAAGAAGGATGCTGTTCATGGCATACAACAAGTCTGATCTCGTTTCGAAGATCGCCCAGAAGTCCAACCTGACCAAGGCCCAGGCCGAGGCCGCCGTCAACGCCTTCCAGGATGTGTTCGTCGAGGCCATGCAGTCCGGCGAAGGCCTGAAGCTGACCGGCCTGTTCTCCGCCGAGCGCGTCAAGCGCGCCGCCCGCACGGGCCGCAACCCGCGCACCGGCGAGACCATCGAGATCCCCGCCACCTACGGCGTGCGTATCTCCGCCGGCTCCCTGCTGAAGAAGGCCGTCACCAACAAGTGAGTCTTCCGCCCAGCGGCGTAGCAGCATAAATCTTCGAGGGGCCTCCGCACCAATCGGTGCGGAGGCCCCTCGCGTATGTCGACCTTCTGTACCCCCTCATACCCCCCTCAGTCCGGCATAGCCGGACAGCTCCCCCTGCAAGGGGGAGCAAAGGGACAATCGTACGTCGATTCTTTGCGCCCCCTTCAGGGGGAGCTGTCGGCCGAAGGCCGACTGAGGGGGCATGCGTCAAGCCTTCCGACGCCTACCCCATCGCGGCCATCAGCTTGCGGTAGGCGTCGGTCGGCTTGGCGCCGAACGGGTCGAGGAGGGTCGCCTCGCGGCGGGTCGGCGCGGTGACGACGAGCGTCGTCCAGTCGCAGGAGAACTGGACGCCCGTGTCGAGCGCGCGACGCACGAACGCGCCACGCAACGCGGCGCGCGTGTCGGCGGGAGGCTCGTGCTTCGCGGCCGCCACGCGCGCGCCGTCCAGCAGCTCGCGCAACCGGCCGTGCGCGACGAGCGAACCGTAGAGCCGCCCATTGGCCACGTCATGGTAGTCGAGTTCCAATCGTTCCAGCTGCGCGAAGTCCAGGTCCGGCCGGCGACGGCGCATCGCGGCGGCGAGCAGGTGCTTCGCCGCCCAGTCGACGCGCAGCGACAACGCGGCGAAATCCCGCCGTTCCAGCGCGTCCAACGCCCACCGCCAGTCGGCGAGCACGGTATCGACGTCCGTTCTCGGCAGGGAGGCGGCGACCGCTTCACGACGGTCGCGCACGAACGCCTCGACGATGCCGAGGTAGCGACGCTGCATGGCGAGCGGATCGGGCATGCCGGCGGCCGCGGCATCGCCCGCATCGCCCGCGCCGCCCGCGCCGGACGCATCGCCCGGCTCCCGCCCGTCCGTACCCGCGTCCAGCCAACGGCTGACCGCGCGGTTCGCGGCGGCCGGATCGGCGAACGTGAGATCCTCGAACCCGCTCGGCACCCCGCGGCGCACCGCGTCCTCGATCACGCACAGCACGAGGTGCGTGACGGCGAGTTTCATCCACGTGGCCCACTGGGAGCGGTTGGAGTCGCCGATGATGACGTGCAGACGGCGGAACGATTCGGGGTCGGCGTGCGGCTCGTCGCGCGTATTCACCATCGGGCGCGAACGCGTGGTCGCGGACGAGACCGCCTCGTCGAGGAAGTCGGCGCGCTGCGTAATCTGGAAGCCGTCCGGCGTGAACCGGCCGGCGCCCGTGTACAGCTGACGGGTGATGAGGAACGGCAGCAGCTGCCGCTCGATCGTCTCCAACGGCACGAACCGGCGGACGAGATAGTTCTCGTGGCAGCCGAACGCGTGGCCGGCGGAGTCCACGTTGTTCTTGAACACGTGGATCGTCGCGCCCGCGCCGTGGCTCGCGCGGAGCCGCGTCTGCGCGTCCTGCGCGAGCGACGCCATCACGCGTTCGCCGGCCGCGTCCTGCGCGAGCGCGTCGAGCGGGTCGCGCGCCTCCGCGGTCGCGTACTCCGGGTGGGAGCCGACGTCGAGGTAGAGGCGCGAACCGTTGTCGAGATACGTGTTCGTCGAGCGGGCGCGGGAGACGACCGGCTGGAACATGGTCATCGCGACCTGTCCGGCGTCCACCGGACGGTCGGCGCCGGTGACGGACACGCCGTATTCGGTCTCGACGCCGAAGATGCGCATGAAGCCGTCGAGTTCGGCAGCCGGCGTCGCGCCCGCCTCGTGGGCGGCGCGCGTGCCACTGTCGCGCAGCTGCGGCATCACTCGCCGCCCTTCTGCACGAAGCTGTTCACGTACTCCTCGGCATTGGTCTCCAACGTGGATTCGATGTCGTCGAGCACCGCGTCGAGCGCGTCGAATTCGACGTCCGACTGCTGCGCGGCCTGCGCGGACGCGAGCTCCTCGCCCGCGTCCTGCTGGTCCGACTGCGCGGACTGGTTCGCCTGCGCGAATTCCTGAGGCATGATGGTTCCCCTTCCGTTCTTTCCGTCCGTCCGGTCGACCGGACGTCACTCGCCTTCGCCCTGGATGAGGTACGGCTTGATCTCGCGGTCGATCAGGCCGTTCGTGCAGAGCACGTCGTTGTCCTGACGCCAGTGGATGCCGTTGCCGTTCCAGCGCCGCAGCGTGCCCTGCGCCTCCCAGACGACCACGGCGGCCGCGGAGATGGCGGGCACGTCCCACTCGTGCAGCATCGGTTCGAAATACGCGTCGTACGTGCCGTCGGCCACCTTGCACAGGTCGAGCGAGGCGGGGCCGACGCGCTTGATGTCGGCGGGATGGCCTTCGGCGAGCGCGGCGACGGTGTGCAGCGCGCGGTCGGCCTCGCCGGGCACGTAGGACATGCCGAAGCTCACGACCGCGCCGTCCAGCGAGGAGGTCATGGACGGGACGACCTTCTCGCGCTTCTCGCCGACGGGCGTGTTGCGGATGCGCAGCGCGCCCGCGCCCTTCGCGGCGAGATACGTCTCGCCGAGCGCCGGCGCGTGCACGACGCCGAGGATCGGCTGCGCGGAGCCCTCCTCGTTGAATTCGAACAGGGATACGGTGACGGCCCATTCGCTCATGTTGCGGATGTAGTTGATGGTGCCGTCGATCTTGCCGACGCACCAGTAGCGCTGCCCGGGGCGGGATTTCGACGGACGCGTCTGCCAGAAGCCGTCGAAGTGCTCCATGTCCGCGAGACGGCCGGACATGTAGCGCAGCAGTCGTCCGTCGACTTCCGCGTTGGACTGTTCCTCCGGCTTGTCGCGTGAGATGAGCATGTCATGCGGTGCCATCTGATCCTGCAGGGCGTGTTTGCCGGCGGCCTGGGCGATGGCGGCGACCTTCATCGCGAGGTCGCGCAGATTCTCCTGTTGTGCCATGGTTCACCATCTTATCGGTGTTTTGTGGTGGTGTCGTGCGGCCGGCGACGAGACGGCGGCGGCGAGACGGCCGCCGGCCGCACGACGGCGTCGACGGCTATCGGCGCAGCGCGAGCCGTTCGATCAGCGAGGCCGCGTCGCCCGCCTCGGCGAGCGCGGTCTCGACGTTCTCCTTACGGAAGGCGAGCGGGTCGGACATGTCGAGGCTGACGAGGTCGCCGGGACGCACGCTCGTCGCCTCGGCCGCCGACGCGTTGCCGTACGTCTCCGGCATCGCTTCGCCCGCCTCACCGGTGCCGGAGACCGGCTTGCGCACGGTCAGGTGCGACCAGCTGGCGGCGACGACGTCGGCGGGGAACGTGCGCACGAGCGCGGCGCGCAGCCAGGCGCGCGTCGTCTCGGGCGGGTTCTGCGCGGCGCGTGCGAGCGCGTCGTCGTCGACGAGGCGCTCGGCGCTTCCCGCGGCGGCGAGTTTCGCGAACACGGATTTCGCCGGGTCGAGCGCCGCCCAGGACAGGTCGACGGCGGCGAGGCGCGGATCGGCCCAGGAGGAGGCGTCGGTGCCGGCGGCGACGCCTGTCTTGCTGGCGATCTTGCGGCGCAGCTTTTCGAGCAGCTGCCATTTGAGCAGCCATTCGACGCGCCCGGCCTCCGCCTTCATCGTGAGGCGCTTGTCGTCGTCCGCGTGGCGGATGGCGGCGGTGTCGGCGAGCGCCTGCCCCCACATGGCCATGACGTTGCGGGTCTCGCGGTCCTCCCACGCGGGTTCGCCCTTCGTGTCGGTGCCGAGCGTGGCGGCGGCGACCTCGTAGACGGCGCGGCGCAGGGCCACCTGCATGAGCCATGCGGTGGTGGTGCCGCCGGTTTCGAGCGGCAGCGGGGCGGCGAGCGTCAGGTCGTGGGAGACGGTGTGCATCGCCTCGACCGGGTCGGCGAGTTGGAGGGAGCCGAGCAGCGTGTCGAGGTCGTAGTCGGCTTCGCGCGCGTGTTCGAGCGTCCACAGGAGGATGGAGGTGACGCCGAGTTTGAGCACCTGCGGCACGTCCATGCGGTTCGCGTCGCCGACGATCACGTGGAGGCGGCGGAATGCGTCGGTGGCGTGGGATTCGTCGCGCGTGTTGATGATGGGCCGGTCGAACGTGGTCTGCAGGCCGATCTTCGCGTGGATCGTGTCGGCGCGCTGGCTCAGCTGGAATCCGGGTTCCTCGCTCGCCTCGCCGATGCCGACGCGGCCGGAGCCGGCCCAGATCTGGCGGGAGACGAAGTGCGCGGTCATCAGCGCGGCCACGTCGCTGAACGGCACGTCGCGGCGCATCATGTAGTTCTCGTGCGTGCCCCAGCTGGCGCCTTTGCCGTCCACGTTGTTGCGGTGGAGCACGACCGGATGCCCGGACGCCTTGAGCTCGGGATCGGTGGCGCTGGCGGCCCGGGCGGCGGCGAGCATGAGCCGGTCGCCGGCGTGGTCGTAGAGCAGCGCCTGGAACGGGTCGGTGGTTTCGGGTGCCGAGTATTCGGGGTGCGCGTGGTCCACGTAGATACGTCCGCCGTTGGGGGCGATCACGTTGGTGATGTTGAGCTGGGGCGCGTCGGTGAGCATGTCGGGGCGGGCGGCGGCGCGGTCGAGCCGGGTGCCGCGCGCGTCGTTGACCGGGTCCTCCTGACGGTAGTCCCAGCGGATGTGCCGGGTCGCGTCGTCGGCGGCCGCGCCAACCACGTCGAAGCTCAGTTTGACCGGCTGGTAGTAGGCGACGCCCGGCTGCGACACCGCGTACTCGGTCTCCGTCCCCATCACTCGTCTGACGGTCATGTTCCACTCCTTGCTACTATTCGACACCGCGGATGGCGGTGACGGTGCCGGCGTCGAAGCCGTTGACGCGGCTCCACTGGACGGGGTCGGCATCGAGCAGCGAATCGCGGGTTTCCGCGAACTCGTCCTCGACGGCCTTCGCGAGCAGGTCCACGCCGATCGCCACGTCGCCGCCGCGTTCGATCGACGCCTTCACGGCGAGCGTCTTCGCCCGGTCGACGATGTTCTTGAGGCTCGCGCCGCTCGTCACGTCGGCGAGGAACAGCGCGTTCCAGGTGCCGTGCTCGTCGCGCACGTCGGCGAGATGGCGGCGGGAGGAGCGCGTGTAGATGTCGCGAACGAGCACGCGGGCGAGCGCGTCCGCGTCGAGACCGTGTTCGAGCGGCAGGTCGTCGGTCAGATAGTGACGCACGATGGCGACGGCCGCCTCGCCGTCCGGCCGGTCGATGCGGATCTTCACGTCGAGACGGCCCGGGCGCAACACGGCCGGGTCGATCATATCGACGCGGTTGGAGGCGCCGATCACCATCACGTTGCCGAGCGATTCGACGCCATCCAATTCGGCGAGGAACTGCGGCACGATCGTCGTCTCCACGTCGGAGGAGACGCCGGAGCCGCGCGTGCGCAGCAACGAGTCCATCTCGTCGATGAACACGATGACGGGGCGGCCGTCGGCGGCGCGTTCGCGCGCACGCTGGAAGATGAGGCGGACGAGACGCTCCGACTCGCCGACGAACTTGTTGAGCAGTTCGGGGCCCTTCACGGAGAGGAACACGCCGGGTTTGCCTGTGCCTGCGCCTTCGGCGAGCGCATGGGCGACGGCCTTCGCGATGAGCGTCTTGCCGTTGCCGGGGGGACCGTACAGGAGCACGCCCTTGGGCGCGGCGAGATCATAGCGGGCGAACAGGTCACGGTGCTGGAACGGCAGCTGGACGGCGTCGCGGATGCGGTCGATCTGCCGGTCGAGGCCGCCGATGTCGTCGAACGTGACGTCGGGCGTCTCCTCGAGCACGAGGTCGGCGTCGTCCTGCTTCGGCAGGGCGGTGACGGCGATGCGGCCGGACGCCTCGACGACGACGCGGTCGCCCTTGTCGAACATGGTGGAGGCGAGCGCGCTGGCGCGACGGACGACGCTCGGATTGCCGCCAGCGTCGGCGACGACGAGACGGCCGTCGGCGAGCGTCTCCGTGACGGTGCGGACCGGGCCGAGCACGTCGTGGTCGCGTTGTTCGACGAGCACCATCTTCTCATTGAGCACGACGGTGGCGCCAGCGGCGAGACGGGACGCGTTGAGGTTCGCGGCGACGGGCACGACCATGCGGCGCGTGCCGGCGATGACCTCGGCGCTGGCGTGCTGCACGCCCATGTCGTCGACGCGCGACGAGTCGACCTTCACCATCGTGGCGAAGGTGAGCGGCGGCTGGGCGAGCTGCGCCAATTGCGAGCGCGCCTTGGTGAGCTCCTTGCCGGCGCGGTTCAACGCCTCGGCGAGCGCATGGTTGCGCGCCATGAGCCGGTCGTTCACCTCCGCCAGTTCCCGGGCGGTCTCCTCGCTCATCGCCTCTCCTTTCATCTCCAACGGAGCCGGCCACCGGCCGCCCCCATTCCCTCGGCTCCCCTTGTCAGGGGAGCTGCCGCGCGGATGCACGACTGAGGGGTAGCCCTGCGCTCGTCAACGGAGCCGGCCACCGGTCGCCCCTCCCCTCGGCTCCCCTTGTCAGGGGAGCTGTCGGCAACGCCGACTGAGGGGTAGCCTTGCGCCCCCCTTCAGGGGGAGCTGTCGCGCGGATGCGCGACTGAGGGGGTGGCCGGCGGCCCAAGGTGGTCTCACCCGTCCCGTCGTCCGTTCCTGTTCTGCATCACTGTACGCACCTTCCGCACGGCCCACACGGCGATGACCACGATGAAGGCGACGATGACCACATCCTCGAACACGTTGAGCACCCCCAGGATCGAGCACCATCCGGCGCCGAGGAAGTAGCCGGCGGAGACGAGGATCGTGTTCCACACGGCGGAGCCGAGCAGCGTCCATCCGGTGAAATGCAGGAAGTTCATGCGGTTGAAGCCGGCGGGGATCGAGATCAGCGAGCGCACGACGGGGATGACGCGGCCGATGAGCACGCTCCACGTGCCGTAGCGGGTGAACCAGTCGTTCGCCTTGTCCACGTCGTTGCGGCTCACGCCGGGGATCTTGTCGGCGGCCTTGTGGATGCGGCGCAGCCCCACCCATCGGGAGATGCCGTACAGCGCCCACGCGCCGATGAGGGAACCGACGGTCGCCCAGATGATCGCCTCGGCGAGGTGCAGGGTGCCGCGGGAGGCGGTGAATCCGGCGAGCGGCAGGATCACTTCGGAGGGGATCGGCGGGAAGATCGATTCGAGGGCGATGGCGAGGGCCACGCCGATGCCGCCGACCGTCTCCATGAGGGAGACGAGCCAGTCGGTGATGACTTGGATGAGGCCGCCGTCGCCGGTCGGGCAGACGGGCGAGGCCGCGGCGGGGGCGGCGACGTGGACGGTCGCGGCGGTGATGGTCATGGTCGTGGCGTCATGAATGGCGTCGAAAATCATATGAGGGATTGTCCCAAGGTTTTTCGACAATCGGGGGCATGACGCTTGAAACCACGCAATTCCTTGACGAGCAGGGCGCCGGCGTGCCCCACGATGACGGCGACGGTGACCGGAAGGCCGCGTCCGCGGTCGCGAAGCCGCCGACGCTCGCCGAGCCGGGACTGCTGGTGATGGACGTCGATTCGACGCTCATCGACGAGGAGGTCATCGACGAACTGGGCGAGGCGGCCGGATGCGGCGCGCGCATCGCCGAGGTGACCGCGCGCGCGATGCGCGGCGAACTGGACTTCCGCGAGGCGTTGCGCGCCCGCGTGGCCCTGTTGGAGGGGCTGCCGGTCTCCGTGTTCGACACGGTGCACGACCGGGTGCATTTCACCCGCGGCGCGCTGGCGCTCATCGACGAACTGCACGCGCACGGCTGGAAGGTGGGCGTCGTCTCCGGCGGTTTCCACGAGGTGGTGGACCGTCTCGTCGAGGAGGCGCATATCGACCACCGTCTGGCGAACCGTCTCGAGGCGCGCGACGGCCGGCTCACCGGCAAAGTGGACGGCGCAATCGTGACCAAGACGGTGAAATTGGAGGCGCTGCGCGAGTGGGCGGCGAGTGACGGCGTCGCCATGGCGCAGACCGTGGCCGTGGGCGACGGCGCGAACGACATTCCGATGATCCAGGCCGCCGGTCTCGGCGTCGCGTTCTGCGCGAAGCCGAAGACCCGTGCCGCCGCGCCCGCCGCCATCGACGAGCGCGACCTCACCAAGGTCCTCGACCTCCTGCGCCGCTAGACTCGCCCTTTTATGCCTCCCTCTGGCGAGGGAGGTTCATAGGCATCGGCTCACCACGCGGTCGCTCTCCCTTGCCTCCCTCTGACGAGGGAGGTGGCATCGCGAAGCGATGACGGAGGGAGAGACCCCCTACGCGAGCCGCGCCCCTTCGCCGAGCCGCGCCCCGCGCGCCCAGTCGGCGGCGCGCATGGCCTTCTTGCCCTGCGCCTTGACTTCGGTGAGTTCGAGCGGCGCGCCGCCGGTGCCGACCCACACGTTGCGCTTGCCGGTCTTGAGTTCGCCCGGCGCGAGCGACGCGGGCGTGTTCGGGTTCGCGGGATCGGCCGGCTGGGCGCGCAGGATGTGCAGGGTGAGCGGCTTCGCATCGTCCGCGTCGCCGCCCGCGTGCAGTTCGCACCATGCGCCGGGATGCGGCGTGCAGGCGCGGATCTGGCGGTCGGTCTCGTCAAGCGGCTTCGCGAAGTCGATGCGTGCGTCCTCGACGGTGATCTTGTGCGCGTACGTGAAGCCCTCGGCGGGCTGCGGCGTGTAGACCGCGGTCCCCTCCCCCACGCGTGCGAGCGCGTCCACGTACATGGGCGCGCCTTCCTCGGCGAGTCGGTCGAGCAGTTCGCCGGAGGTTTCGCGGCCGGTGAGCGTCACGCTCATCGTCGCGATGACGGGGCCGTCGTCCAAGCCGACGCCCACTTTGAACACGTCGGCGCCGGTGGTCGCGTCGCCGGCCCAGATGGCGCGCTGCACCGGGGCGGCGCCGCGCCATGCGGGCAGGTTGGAGAAGTGGAGGTTGTACCAGCCGAGCGGCACGGCGTCCAACACGTCGGCAGGCAGGATGTTGCCGTAGGCGATGACGGCGGCGATGTCCACGTCCAGCGACTTCAGCGTGTCGAGGAAGCCGGGGTCGCGCGGCTTCGCGTCGATGACGGGGATGCCGAGCTCGAGCGCGGCCGCCTTGACCGGGCTGGGCTTCAGCTTGCGGCCGCGGCCGGTGGGCGCGTCGGGGCGGGTGAGCACGGCAGTGACCTCGAAGCGCGGGTCGGCGGCGAACGCCTTGAGTGACGGCACGGCCACGTCGGGGGTGCCGGCGAACAGCAGTTTGAGCATGGAGTGGTGGGATTCCTTTCGGTGGGTTGATGGTGGGGGTGGGATACACCCCTCAGTCGGCTGCGCCGACAGCTCCCCCTCAGGGGGGGGGGAGCCAAGGAAATACGCTGGTCTCCGCCACCAGAGGCGGAGACACGCTACTGGAGGTCGGGGATGTTCACGCCGGCGTCGATGAGGAGGCGGCGCAGCTTGACCGGGTCCTTGAAGCGGATGCCGCGGATGCCGGCGGCGTTCGCGCCGACGATGTTCATCGCCTTGTCGTCGATGAACACGGCGCCGTCGGCGGTGATGCCGAACTCCTGCAACGCGCGCTCGTAGATGTCCTTGTGCGGCTTGCGCAGCCTCACGTAGCCGGAGACGACCTTGCCGTCGAGCTGTCCGAGGATCGGCGTGGCCTTCTCGGCGATCGGGAACAGCTCCTTCTCCCAGTTGGACAGGCCCCACACGCCGATTCCCGCGGCCTTGAGGTCGTTGATGAGCACGCGCGCGCCGGGGACGACGCCGACGAGCGAGTCCTCGAAGTTGTCGAGATAGTACCGGAGGATGTCGGCCCACTTGTCGCCGTGGGTCTCGCGCATCCACGCAACACCCTCCTCGGGGGTGGCGCCGCCGTCCATGCGGTCGTTCGCGTCGTAGAAGCCGGATATGTCGTTGTCGAGGAACTCGTCGATGGTCTTCTGGCTGTAGCGCGGGATGAGCACGGCCGCCGGATCCCAGTAGATGAGCACGTTGCCGAAGTCGAAGATGACGTCGGTAATCGGCTTGCCCGCGTTCGCTGCGGCCTCGCCGTCGGCCACCAACACGTCGTAGTCCATTTCCGGTTCTCCCGGCCAACCCTTCATCGCGTCTCCTTACGTTCGTGTCCGTATGTTTCCGCAGGCGGGGTGCGCCCGTCGCCGCCATCATGTTCCCATGCGTGCGGGACGGTGGAGGCCATACGCTAGATCAGGTCCTTTCTGTCGAGTTGGAAGCGCAGTTCGCCGGGTTCGCGGGCCGCCACGTGGCGTGCGACCGCGGTGCGCAACCGTTCGGCGAGTTCCTCGCGCCGCGCGTGGGGCACGCGGATGACGGCGCGCACGCGGTCGGCGGTCACTTCGAGTTCGCGCGCGTCCACGGTGCGCGGCTGCGGGATCGGCACCGGTCCGAGCACGCCCGGCAGCTCCGGGACCGGCGGCGTCACGTCGACCGGCGTCGATGTGCCGTCACCCGATGTGCTATCACCCGATATGCCGCCGCCCGGCGCGACGTCGACGCCCTGCGGCAGCGGGCAGACGGCCATATCGCCGCCGATCGCCGCGCCGACGGCGCGCAGCGCGTAGTCGACGGCGTCACGCCGCCCCCACACGCAGGCGACGGAGACGACCGGCGGCATGCCGGTCTCGTAGCGTTCGGCGAGTTCGCGTGCGGCGAGCAGCGACGAGTCCCAGAGCATCAGCGACTGCGCGATGGCCGGGTCGGTCTCCCCCAGCAGCAGCGCCTGACCGCCCTGTTCGCGCGGCGCGCACAGTGATACGGCGCGCATCCACGCGGACAGAGTGTCCACGCGCGCGTCCAGTCCCGGCGCGTACAGGCTCGTCCATGCGTCGAGGATCGCGACGGCCGCATAGGGGGAGTAACGGGGTCCGTCGCCCTGCGGCGCGCGCACGCGAGGTTCGGCGCCGGGCGTCGCGATGACGATCACCGGACGGTAGTCGATCTCGCCGATCATGCCGCCCGGTTGGCTGGGCGACGACAACAGGACGGGCACGCCGCGGAACAGGCCACGCAGTTCGTCGGCGGTGCCGGCCGCGCCGACGCGCACGACGCGCAGCCGCTCGCCGTGGCAGTGCGGGCATGTCCAGTTCGAGGCGGCCGCGCCGCACCAGCGGCAGCGCGGCACCGGATTGCCGTTCACACGTTGCAATGGCCCGGTGCAGCGGCGGCATCGCGCCTGCCGCAGGCATTTCGGGTTCGCGCAGCTCAACGCCTCCGACACGCCGTCGGAGGGGATGGAGAACAGGACGGGACCGGAGCGCAGCGCTTCCCGGATGTTGCCGACGGCGACGTGCGGCACACGCGCGCCGATGGACGGGTCGGCGAGACGCGCGAGCTCCTCGCGATTGAGCCATCGCACCCATGGCATGGCGTCACGGAGCACGGTGGGCAGCGGGCGGACGGGTGTGGACGGCCCGCTCACCGCGGTCGTGACGGCGCGCCGCGGCACGCCGGGAATCCCCACGGCCTCCATCTGGCTCAACGGGCTGCGCGCATTGGCGAGCGCGACGAACACGCCGCCATGCGCCTGCGCGCGCAATCTGAGTACGCCGCGCGCATGCGCGTACGGCATCATCCCGTCGGCCTGCTGGTAGGCGACGTCGTCCATGATGGCGAACAGTCCCGGTCCGTCGACGGGCGCGTACATGGCGGCGCGTGGCCCGATCACGCACTTCACCTGCCCGGTGGCGACGGCGAGGTAGGCGCGGTAGCGGTCGACGGGCGGCATCTCGGCGCTGAGGATGGCGACGTCGCCGGTCCAGCCGCCGGTCCCGGCACTGGCGCGCCCCGGTCCGAACGGCGCGAATCCGAGCGCCTGCAACGCGTCGAGCACGTCGTGGGTCTCCTTCATGCCGGGCAGGACGACGACGGCCGCGTGTCCGGCGGACAACGATTCGGCGGCCATCCATGCGAGGGCGCTGGCGGCCTGGCCGACGCCGGGCAGCGGGTCGAAGACGAACGAGCGGAAGGCGCGGGCGTGCAGCGCGTCGCGCAGGTCGCGCACGCCCGCGTCGTAGTGGGCCGACATGCGGTCATAACACACGTCGACGGGCGCGGCAGCGGTCTCTCCCCCAGTCGGCTGCGCCGACAGCCCCCTCGCCAAAGGGGGCCTGGCATCCGAGTGACGCGCGAAGCCGGCGACGAGCCGCTGCTCCTGTTCGACTTTGGCGACGCGCGGCGGCACGGCGAGGCGGAGGATGTTGGCGCGCGTGCCGCCGTACGCGTCGGCGATGAGCGTGATGTCGCGGCGCATGGCGGCGGGGACGAGAATGTCGCCGCCGAGCACGCGCTCGAGATAACGCAGGGCGGAACGCGGCGTGTCCGATGCGGCGGCACGCTCCCAGATCACGCCGTTGACGCGGCGTCCGCCGAACCGGACGCGCACGAGCGCGCCGGGACGGGCGGTTTCGGAATCCTTCTCGTCGATGAGATAGTCGAAGGTGCGGCCCAGATGCGTGGCCTGGATGTCGAGCACGACGCGCGCGATTGGGTCGTGCGCGGCGGGCGTTCGCGCCGCGGGCGCACGACGGCGCCGCTTGCGGGGGGCGAGCCCTTCAAGCGCCAGCTGTTCCGCTTCCATTCCGGTCATGCCCACCATCGTAGCGGTACGCGAAAGGGCCGGTACATACGTACCGGGCTATAGGAACCAAACGTGGTGTTTATGACCGGGGTTTGGCCTTGTGACAGTAGGCGTGTCGGGTTGGTTTTAACACGATGTCGCGTTAAAGACCGCCGGTTCGGCC